>JAGQOO010000100.1 GCA_020427345.1 Phycisphaerales bacterium
GGACGCCCGTACCACCCACACGGAAGCGGCGCCCGCCGGAAGCCGACGCGCCCCGCCGACGCTCCCCGCGGACGATGCTACCGCCAGTCCACCCACATCTTCCGCCGCGGGAAATCCACCGTCAGTGTTTTCATTTCCCGGTAAATCCCCATTCCGACCAGCAGGTCACATTGCGCCCCGATGAACGGGCCGAGCGTGTCGTCCAGCACCGACAACCCCACAACCCCCATGTCCTCGAACTTTCGCCCCGCGATCTCAAGGTCCGCCGCGATGTTCAGCGTGATCGCCCCGCCGCCTTCGCCATCGCCGACGCCCATCGCCACCGAACTCGACACGGTATAGCCGCTTTGCTCGACCGCGACGCGTTCCAGACACTCCTGCGACAGCGCTACCGCGTCCGCGCCAGTATCAAACAGGGCCAGCCCTTCATGCCCGCCGATGCCGCACAGCGCGACGAGTTTGCTGTCCGACACGATCCGCACGTCCACATCCACGCCCGGTCCCGGCTTGGCCGATGACTCGCGCAGCGCGAACCGCCCTTCCGCGAAGTTCATCGTCATGCGCCCTTCGTGGAAAATGCCCGTGCCGATGATGCCGCCGATCGCGCCTTTCATCATGTCGGGAAAGTCGAACGCCGTGACCATCACGCGCTGCAGCTGGATCGGCCCGATCCGCAGATCATCCAGCACCATGTACGCCGATTCCTGCGTCCCCGACACGCCGCGGATGCTGCCGCCGGACAGTTTCTTCAGCCCCGCCTCCTCAGCGACTTCGCGGTCGATCGAGAACGTGACGCTGCCGCCGGTATCCACAATGAAGCGATACGGCCCGTGGCCGTTGATCGTCGCGTCGACATACGGAAGGTTGAACATCGGCACCGGCGGCATCGGAACCTCGCCATATGACACGACATGATTCAGCGGTCTCTCGCCGGCGCCGGCCAGGAACTCCGGTAGTCCTTCGGCCGTTTCCATCAGCATTGACTCGGGATAGCCGTTGTCGGCGTTGGCGTGTTTGAGAATCTGCCTCGCTAAGTCGGCGATACCCTTCAGCTCATTTTCCGCCAGTCGCACCGTCGCCACGAGCGCGAAGTCAGTCGCGTCTTGCAGGCCGATGGATTCCAGTCGCCGCGCCAGTTCGAGCGTCGCCTCGCGCCCGTCGCGAGCGCTGGCGATCAACAACAACACGCGCAGTGCAAGCCGATCCCGCGTGTCCTTAGAGATCATCGCGGCTACGCGCTCAGCGTCCTTGTAGCGCCCGGACCGCCAATACGCCCGCGCGATCGCCGCCCGCTCGGCGTCCGTCTTCGCAAGCGGCTCAGCGCGCTTTGCCAGCGACACCGCCTCCTGCCACGCGTCCGCACGCCAACAGACATCGAGCGCCTCGGAGCACGCGCCTTGTGCCCCGGCGACCGCGTCCGCAACGCGCTCCTTCCACGGGTTCTCCTGCGCCACGACCGCCGGAATCAGCCACATGAACATGCCCACCATCAAAATCCGCATTGTGAACTCCATGGGAAACGGCCCAATCGGCCACCCGTCGGTTCTCTTCACACGACGCGGTCGGTCCCGCGGGCGTATCGTAGACGACCCACTCAGGCGTGCCACGGCGCCAATTCTGAACCACACAATCTCTCGTGCCACCGTTCCGTGGGCGCGATATATGCTCCGCTCCTGCGCCATAATCTGCGTCACGGACGGTTCTTCCCGTATTGCGATTGAGATCGACGCGTGCCCCGCGTAGTGTCACCCAAGGGGCAAGTAGCGCCTCCACTTGATTCGCGGGCTTATCGGGCCCTTCGGCCCACAACAACCAACATGGGGGATCATCAATGAAACGACTCCTGATCGGAGCGGCAATGCTGACGTTTGTCGCCGCTGCGCAGGCGAACCTGCTGGACGACGGTAGCTTCACCGCGGCAACCAGCGGCAGCCAGGTCAGCAACAGCGCATGGACGCTGACCGTGGACTTTCCGGACCCGGGCGCCCCGTCCGACGGATCGGCCCAGTTCCAAGGGGGCTTCGCCAATGCTGAGAACGGCAGCGGTGGCGTCGGTGACGGCGGGACCGGCATCTGGTTGAAGTCGTTTCTCGGCAATCGCGGTGGCGACACCAACATCCCGACAGCCAACGCCGATCTCATGCAGTCGCTTGTCGCACCGAGCAGCGGCGACTACATGCTGACGTTCGTCGCTGGCCGCGAAGCGAACTTCACCGCCGACGCGTTCCTCGTGCAGTTGTCATCCGGCGGCACGGGCGGATCGACCTCCGTCGATCTGCTTACCGCGCCGATGACGCTTGGCAACATCGGCGGCGCGGCCTCGCCCGCGCTCGGCGGCAATCCCCTCAGCCTAATGCTCAGCGGCGTCACGGCCGGCGATGCGCTGACCGTTCGAGCCGTCATGCAGGGCGGACGTGACTTCAACATGCCCGGCGGCCAATCCGCCTTCCTCGACAAGTTCGATCTAACGCTGGTTCCGGAACCGTCGTCCATGCTGCTCGGCGGCCTGGGTCTGCTGATGCTGACCGCGACGCGTCGCCGCATGAGCTAATCGCACGGCGATTGTAGATTGTAGGTCGGGTCATCGACCCGACAAGACAAAGACTGTGCCACGGCTCTTGAGCCGTGGTTAGTCTGCCGGCTATCGCCCACTGCCGAGACGGCAGTGGCACACGAACGGGGCATGACGAACACCCGACGAAACGACCCGACAAGACGCAGACTGTGCCACGGCTCTTGAGCCGTGGTTGGCGTTGGGTTCGCAGATATCAGCTGTGACACGAGCGAGGTCGCGCGCTCCCGGATTGTCGGGTCGATGACCCGACCTACGAGTCTGAGATTCGCCGCACCTCACCCACAACCCCGCTATTTCCCCGCCTTGAGCCCCCTCCCGATCGCCTCCTGCGCCGAAGATAACACCCGCTTGTCCTTCTCCGAAATCGCCTTCGCTCCCGCCGAATCCGGCTCGTAGAACTTCTCGCCGTTCCGCGCCGCGATTACCGGCTTGACCGCCGCCGGCCCGACTTCGCGCTTCAGAAAGTCGACAATGCGGTCTTCAATGCCGTCGATCGCGCCGAACATCCGTGTGCCGTGCGTAACGCCGGGGCCGACGATCACCGGCCGCGCCTGCTTCGTCAGTTTCGACGCCAGCGTGTCGCTCGCGTTGCGCTCGCCTTCGGTCGCCAGCATCAGAATCGCGCGGCCGTGCAGACGCTCGGCGTCTTTCACGGAATCAAGCCCAAGGTAATTCAGGCCCGGCGTCATCAGCACGATCGCGTCAACGCTCGGATCCGACGCCGCCGTTCGCAGCGCCACGCTACAACCGACACTCGCCCCGACCAGCGCCACCCGCGAGCGATCGATGCCGGGCTGCTTCGCCGCCCAGTCAAAAGCCGCTTCGGCGTCCATCTGCATTTCCTCGAACACCTTGGGGTCGCGCGCCATCACGCGTTCGCGCGCGTCGCTCGGCTCGGCTTTGCTCTTGGCCCGCTCGTCGCCGCCTTTGCCGGTTCGCGTCGTGCTGTCACCGTGCCCGCGCATGTCCACCGAGACGACCGCGAAACCGGCTTCGCTCAGCTTGGCGGCCAGCGGCGCCCACGCTGACCGGTCACTCCGGTACATGTGCAGCAGGATCGCCAGCGGCGCCGCTTCAGTCCCGCCCGCGTCCTTCGGTTGATAGAAATCCGCGACGAGATTGTGGCCATCAGCAGCGTCGAAGCGGACAACCTCAGGCCCCGCGGCGACCGCCCCGCCGCCCACAAGCAAGATGGACACCATCACAAACACGCGACCGAACGAGCAATGGACCCTCTGCATCAGCGATTCTCCCGACGCGGCTTCCTCGTGGCGGGGAATTGTACCCCCATAGGGTGGCCGAACGTCGCGTATTACGAGATAATGACCAACAGGCGCTGATCGCGCGATGACTCTACGCACGTGGGAGGCTGGGGTGGCCGCTGACAACCTCAATTTTGAGGAAGTCGCCCTTCCGCACATGGAACTCGTCTACCGGGTCGCCCGGCGTCTGAGCCGGCACGATCAGGAGGCCGAGGACCTCGTGCAGGAGACGTATCTGAAGGCCTTCGGGGCGTTTGGGAAATTCGAACTGCGGGAATACGGGATCAAGCCGTGGCTGTTGAAGATTCTGCATAATACGTTCCTCAATCGCCAGGCGCGGGCGGCGAAGGCCCCGCGGGCGATGGACCAGCAGGGCCTTGAGGCTCAGCCGGACGAACGTGACGCGCAATTCTCGCCGGCCGGTCTGGAGATTGACCTCGAACAGGTGGACGGCGAGATCAAGCAGGCGATTGATGGCCTGCGTCCGGAGTTTCGGAGCGTAATCCTGCTCTGGGCAACGATGGAGTTGAGTTATCAGGAAATCGCCGATGTGCTGGAAACGCCCATCGGCACGGTGATGAGTCGCCTGCACCGGGCGCGGCAGCAGTTGTCGCAGTTGCTGGCGAAGTATGTTGAAGCGAACCGCGTGCCGGGAGTGAATGAGCGGACATGACGTTCGAAGACGCGATCAACCTGATGCCGCTGTACGCGGCCGGTGAACTCGACGCCGACCGCAGCGCGGCGCTGGATGCCCTGCTGGCGGAATCGGCCGAGTTGCGAGCCGAGTTCGAGGCTTGGCGCTCCCTGCGGGCCGCGACGAACCGCGCCTTGCGGGCGGAGGCGCTACCGGCCGGTTTGCACGAGCGTGTCATGGCTAGTGTTTCGACGCCAGGCGCTTCTGAACCCCGCTCGAAGGTCATTCGGCTATGGCCGTTGCTCGCGCCAATCTCACTGGCGGCGGCAATCGCGTTGGCCGTGCTCATCAGCTGGCCGTCGGAGGCGCCCCAACCCGCAGCGCCGGGCAATTCCGCCCCTCAAATCGCGCAGCGCCCGCCAGACTCTGGAAACCCAAACATCGTCCCCGCCGCCATGGTCTCGCCGCAGCCTTTCGCAAAGGTGTTCAACTACTGCGCCGAGCGCGAACACCATAAGATGGAAGGCGTCCCGCTCAGTACGTGTTGCGCCGCCCGCGACGCAATCGCAAAGCGTGCGACGTTTAGCGGGTCGGTCCTGATTCCCGATCTGTCGAGCGCCGGCTTCAAGCTCGACGGCGTTTGTATGTGTTGCCCATTCCGCGTGGAGGATCTGCATGTCGTTCACGCGTACTACCGCGCAGAAGACGGCCGGGTGATCTCGCTCTTTTCGCTCGACCGCCCGCTCAAGCTGGAAGGCGCCGACACGTTCAAGGGCGCTCTGCGTGAATATCAGGTAGCGCGCGTTGAAGGCGCCGACGACGTCATCAACGGCGTCTGCGTTCTCGCGTGGAACGATGCGATCCGCGACGAGACCTTCGCCGCTTGCGGGCGCCTGTCCGAGGCTGATTTGCAGGGTCTGGCCGACCAGGCAATCCTTGCGCTCAGCCCACCATCAGTTCCCGTAGCACTCGCCTCACTCCCGCGCTGAATAGACGCCATCCGCGGCTGGCCGCGCTAATAGTGTGTTAGCGGTCCGAGAAACCGCGTGCGCACGCCGCGGCGCGCAAAGGGGCGCATCCGCTGCGCGCTCAGCGAGCTAAGGCATCCCCCCCAACAACCGATTACGGACACATCAGCCAGGATGGGAGAACTCTCGTGCCCGTAGCCGTGGATCTGCTGGACCGTATCGCATCGACCGAAAACCTGCCGTCGTTGCCGCTCGTGGCCATGGAGGTGTTGAAACTCACGAAGGACCCGGACGCCACCGTGGATGACCTGGCAATGGCGATCCAGAACGATCCGGCGTTGACCAGCAAGGTGCTGAAAGTGGTCAACTCCGCGATGTTCGGATTGTCGCGCCAGGTCGGCACCATCAAGCATGCCGTCGCGCTGCTCGGGATGCGCACCGTCAAGATCATGGCGCTCAGCTTCTCACTGGTCGACACAATCCGAGATACGGACGTCGCGTTTGATATGGAGGCGTTTTGGCGCCGCTCGCTCACAACCGCGGTCGGAGCGCGCATGCTTGGATCGGCCGCAAAATCGCCTATGAGCGACGAGGCCTTCGTGTGTGGGCTACTGTCGGGTGTCGGAATGATGGCGGCTTGGCGTGGCGCGCCCGAAGTGTATGCCCCCCTGTTAAAGCGAGTGGCGGCCGGCGAGCATCAGGCCGAGGTCGAAATCAACACGCTGGGATTTACGTACGCCCAGATGAGCGGTCGTCTTCTCGAGGCCTGGGGCCTGCCGGAGCCCGTTTGCCAGGCGGTCGGCGCCGCAAACGGCGAAACGCTCGATAACCTAAGCGGATCCACTCGCCAGCTTGCTGACGCCGTACACGCGGCGACGACGATGGCGAGCCTGTTCTGCGGTGAGATTCCGCCCAGTGAGCTTGCGAACGCGCGCGCATACAGCATCGATCTGCTGAAGATTACGCCGGACGCGTTTGACGACACGCTGAAGGAACTGCACAGGCACGTGCAAGACACCGCTTCGATGCTGTCCGTGCCGATCGGCAAGACCGTCAACTACGCGATGCTCCAGGTCGAGGCCGCGCAGGAAATGGCGCGCCTCAGCATGCAGACCGAAGTGGAGCGCGCGACAATCGCGAAGCAAGAAGAGAACACACGCCGCGAAAACGAAAAGCTGGCGGCCGAGAAGCAGGTGATGGAGCGCAAGGCGACCACCGACGCGCTGACCGGCATCGCCAATCGCGCCGCATTTGACCAGCGCGTCAGCGACCTGATCGCCAACCGCGCCGACTCGCTCACACTGATCATCCTCGACGTCGACCACTTCAAGAAATTCAACGACACCCACGGTCACCAGGCCGGCGACGCCGTGCTCAAGGAAGTCGCCGGCGTTCTGCAAAAGGCCTGCGGCGATCGAGCATTTGCTGCGCGTTACGGCGGAGAGGAATTTGTCGCCATCAGCGCGGGCCTCAGCGGGCCCGTTACGGGACAATTAGCCGAATTAATACGAAAGTCTATTGAGCGCCACGCCGTTCGATTCGAGAGCAAAGATCTCCGCGTGACATCCAGCTTCGGACTGGCGATATGGGACGGGGCGGAATCGGCGGCGGCGTGGGTAAAACGCGCGGACGCCGCCCTCTACCGGGCCAAGGCGGCCGGCCGAAACAGAGTATGTAGCGCATGAGAGCGATTTGGAATTCGGGAATCGCCGGGGACGACGTCCGCCGGCGATCGGGGGCCCGAGTTGGACAACGCCACAACCTCCACCTGGAGTTGGCTCTTGAGTCCATCAACACCCCATTTGGCTGACCTCCTGAGGCGCATCGCTCAGGACCTCCAGACCCCGTTGCTGGACCCCCGGCAAGCCGCCACCGCCCGTTGGACGACGAGCGTTGTCGTTCACTGTGCGGACCTGCCCCCAACGCTCGGCAGTGCGCCATGCATGGAGATCACGCCGGACCATTTGCACTTCGCCACCGCGCGCCCACTGCCGGAAGGACGCGCCGAGGTCGAGTTCGAAGACCTGCTCGACCATCCGAAATCCCCGGTCGAAATCGAGGAATGCCAGGCGGTCACCGAAGGCATCTTCCAAGTCAAAGCCCGTTTCGTGGCGAGCTAAAGGAACCAGCCCGCCGGCGTGTACGCGGGCGGGAAGGCGATCCGCAGCGCCATCAGAATCGTTCGCGTCGCGGGTGATTTGTTCAGCGTGTAGAAGTGAATCCCCGGCGCGCCGCGCTGAAGCAGATCCAGACACTGCGCCGTCGCGTGCGCGACGCCCAGCGACAGTACCGCCGCCGGATCGTCCTTGATCATCCGCAACTCTTCCAACAACCGTTGCGGAATCGTGGCGCCGCACATGTTCGTAAACCGCTCGACCTGGGCGACGTTCGTGATCGGCATGATGCCCGGAATAATCGGCACGCCGATACCTACGGCCCGCGCCTCATGCACGAAATCAAAGTAAAGCCGATTCTCAAAAAACAACTGCGTAATCAGGAACTCCGCCCCGGCGTCGACCTTCCGCTTCAAGTGTTCCAAGTCGGCCGAAAAGCTCGCCGCCTCGGGATGTTTCTCCGGATAGCACGCGCCGGCCACACAGAACGGCCGCCGCTCGCGAACGAAACGCGCCAGCTCATTGGCGTAGTGAAAACCGTCCGGGTGGGCCTCGAATCGCTCGACGCCCTTCGGCGGGTCGCCGCGCAACGCCAACACGTTCTCAATACCCGCGTCTGCAAGTTGATCGAGAACCTCGCCGAGTTCGGCCCGGGAGGCGCCCACACACGTCAAGTGCGCCATCGCCTCGATGCCGAAATCGCGTTTCACGCGTTTGACGACATCGAGGGTGCGCGCGCGGGTGCTGCCGCCAGCCCCATACGTCACGGATACATAGGTCGGGCGCAACTCGCGCAGCGAGCCCAACGTCGTCATCAGACCGGCAAAACCGGCGTCGTCTTTCGGGGGAAAGAACTCAAAAGAGATTGACGGTCGGCCGCAGGATAGCAGTTCGCGAATTCGCATCAGGCGATCATATCCGATTCGAAAAGGGCCGGGCCGCTTGTCCGAACTACTGAGACTCCGTCGCCTTGGGCTTTTCCCGCTCGCCGACCAGCAGTTTGACCAAGGCCTTCGCCGCAGAGCGAGCCATATCCGACTCATCGCCATCGCGGAACGACTCGTTCTCCGTGTGCAGCAGCAGGTCGGCCACAGTCGCTCCATCCGCCCGGGCCCGCACGCGCGCAATCAACTGGCCAGCGCTGAACAGCCCTTTCTCCTCGAAGAAAAGGACCTCGGTCGACACGTCAAGCGCGCTGCCGCCGCCACTCACACCTTCCTCCGCCCACAACTCGTTCGCCCATCGATCGAACGCCGTCAACAGCACCGTCGGACATACACGCGGCGTCAACGTCGTTGTTGCCGGTGAGAAGCGTATCGAGTTGTAGTTCTCCCCGAAGCGCGGCGAATAGGACGAAACGGGCACGACTGCCGTCTGCGCGCCGCGGATCTCCTTGAAACCGCGCTTCAGCATCGTCGTGCAGCCCGTCGACGCCAACATGGCGACGCCGCAGGCCACAACGCCCCCAATGCGAGTCATCCGTCGGTTCATTCGTCACGCTCCTCCGGCCAGCCGGTCGAGTTCCGCCTCGGGAATCTCGTACGCGCCGTAGACGTTCTGCACGTCATCGTGCTCTTCCAGATCATCGATCAGTTTCATCAGCTTCTCAGCGTCTTCTCCCGACACCGTCACGGTGTTCGCCGGAATCATCGAAATCTCAGCGCTCTCCGGCGTCAACCCCGCGTCCTCCACCGCTTTTCGAACGGTCGAGAAAGCCGCCGCGTCACATTCGAGAACAAACGCGTCGCCGTCGTGCCGGATGTCGTCTCCCCCCGCCTCCAGCGCGATGTGCGTGATCGATTCCTCGTCGGTCGCGGAAGCGGGTATCGTGATCACGCCGCGACGGTTAAACATCCAGGCCACGGAATTGGACGCGCCGAGATTGCCGCCTCGCCGCTCAAAGATCTTCTTGATTTCAGGCGCTGTCCGGTTGCGGTTGTCTGTCAGTGCGGAGATCAGGATCGCCGCCCCACCTGGACCGTAGCCCTCGTAGGTCAGTTCTTCATAGTTGACGCCGTCGAGGTCGCCCGAGCCCTTCTTGATAGCGCGCTCGATCGTGTCTTTCGGCATGTTGGCGGCTTTGGCCGCGTCCACGGCGTAGCGCAGCGTGAGATTCGCGTCGATATCACCGCCGCCCGCCCGGGCCGCCACGATGATCGCGCGGGAGAGCTTGCTCCACGCCCGCCCGCGCCGCGCGTCGGTAACCGCCTTGGCCCGTTTGATCCGGGCCCAATGGGAATGACCGGCCATTTCAGCTCGCGCCCCGTGAAAACCCGCCTTAGGCCGCGCGTTGGCGCACGGCGTCCTGTTTCAAGAATCGGCAGAATAGTAGGACCGCCGCATCGCCTCAAGCGACGCCCCCCGAACATTGACGGGCCCGCCCGCCGCAAGTAGCGTTCCCGGTTTTCCCAACCTGCCGGAGAGCTTAGTTGAAGCTGTCGATTGTCATACCCGTTTACAACGAGAAGAACACGCTGCTCGAGATCATCCGCCGCGTGCTGGCGGCGCCGGTCGAACTGGAGCGCGAACTCGTGCTGGTCGACGACTGTTCCACGGACGGCACGGCCGACCTGTACCCCAAACTGGGCGCCGAGTTCCCCGGCGTCAACCTCAACGTCTTCAAACATGAGGTCAACCAGGGAAAAGGGGCCGCGCTGCGCACCGGCTTCTCAAAAACCACGGGCGACATCGTCCTGATTCAGGACGCCGACCTCGAGTACGACCCGCAGGACTACCCGAAGTTGCTCAAGCCGATTCTCGACGGGCGGGCGGACGTGGTCTATGGATCGCGCTTTGTCGGCGGGCAGGAACACCGCGTGCTCTATTTCTGGCACTACGTCGGCAATCGCACACTGACCATGCTCAGCAACATGATGACCGACCTGAACCTCACCGACATGGAAACCTGCTACAAGGTGTTCCGCTCTGAAGTGCTGCAAGGCATCAAGATCAAGTGCGACCGCTTCGGGTTTGAACCGGAAATCACCGCGAAGGTCGCCCGCAAGCGCTGCCGCGTCTACGAAGTCGGTATCAGCTATTCCGGGCGCGACTACGAAGAGGGCAAGAAGATCACGTGGTGGGATGGCGTCAAGGCTCTGATGGCGATCGTCCGCTTCCGGCTGAGTGACTAAGAGCCGCGCCATGCCCGAGCGGCCGTTGCACGCGAGCATCATCGTCCCGACATACAATGAGCGCGACAACCTTGCCCCGCTTGTGACGCGGTTGGCGCCGATCCTCCCGCCGCAATCCGAGATACTGATCGTCGACGACAACTCGCCTGACGGCACAGCCGCCGAAGCCGAGCGCCTCGCCCGAGATTACCCGGTGCGTTGTGTCGTGCGCACCACCGAGCGCGGTCTGGCTACGGCGGTTACGCATGGCATGCGCGTTGCGCGGGGCAAAGTGTGGGTCGTCATGGACGCCGACCTGTCGCATCCGCCCGAAGTCGTCCCGCAGCTCATCGGCGCCCTTGCGGACCAAAGCGTCAAAATGGCGATCGGAAGCCGCTTCGTGCCCGGCGGACGCGTTGACCTGCACTGGCCGCTTCACCGTCGTCTGAACAGCCTCGCAGGCCGCCTGCTCGCGCGACCACTGACAGGCGTGCGCGACATGATGTCCGGGTTTTTCTGCGTGCGCGGCGACGAAGTCGACATCGAGCGCCTCGACCCGGTCGGCTACAAAATCGCGCTGGAGATTATTGTCCGCCACCGCTGGAAGAACATCGTCGAAATCCCGATCACGTTCATGGATCGCGCCGCCGGCCAGACGAAACTGACCATGATGGAAGAAACGCGCTTTCTGCGGCACTTGTGGCGGCTGTACTCGTTCAAGCTGTTCGGAAGCCGGGCGAAATGAAGCGTGAAGCGGCGACGGCTCCGCGCGCTCCGGGGTCCTGGGCGCCATTCGTCGCGTTCGGGCTCATCTACACCGTCGTCATTCTGATCGTCGTCACGATCCGCGCCGAAAACTCCACCTACTTCCGCGACTTCTGGTAGGACTC
>JAGQOO010000101.1 GCA_020427345.1 Phycisphaerales bacterium
CAGGGAAATGGATCCCCGCTTGCGCGGGGATGACGCTTGCGCGGGGATGACGGAACAGCGTGACACCACAATAAACCAAGCGCGCAGGTGTCGATCTCACAAACCCGCACGCCTATCCAAACACAAACAAACGGGCGGACCAAACGGCCCGCCCGCGTCGTATCGCTCGATGGCGCCTGCCGCCGGCTATGCCCGCGGATGCGCCTTTTCGTATTCTTCCTTGACGTCCTCGCCGGTGAGGTGCGTGTAGATCTGCGTCGTGCTCAGGCTCTGGTGGCCGAGCATCTCCTGCACAGCCCGCAGGTCGGCGCCGCGCTGCAGCATGTGCGTCGCGAAGCTGTGCCGTAGCGTGTGCGGGCTGACCGACAGGTCCAGACCCGCCTCCAACAAGTATTTGTCCAGCTTGCGGCGGACGCTTCGCGTGCTCAGCCGCTGACCGTGCTTGTTGATGAACAGCGCTTCGGGGTCAAACCGCATGTTCGCGGCGCCGCGGCGCATGTCGAGATAGTGAATGATCGCGCGCACCGCGCCGGGGCCGATCGGAATCACGCGTTCCTTCTTCCCCTTGCCGCGGACGTGCACCACGCTCGCGCCGAGGTCTATATCGGCGATGTCCAGCGCGACCAGCTCGCTGACGCGAATACCGGTGGAGTACAGCGTCTCCAGAATCGCGCGATCGCGCGAGCCCAGCAGCGTCGTCGTGTCGCAATTCGAGAACAGCTTCTCGATCTGCTCGATTTCCAGATACTTCGGCAACCGCTTGTCCTGCTTCGGCGTGCGAATCGTCGCGACGGGGTTGCTGCGGATCAGGCCGCGGCGCAGCAGGAACTTGTAAAAGCTGCGCAGCGTCGCCAGTTTGCGGGCGATCGTGCTTTTGCAATAGTTCTTGTCGCGCAGCTGCCCCATGAACACGCGCAGTTCTTCGGTGTCCATCTGCGTCAGCTTGCGGTCCACTTCCTCGGGCTTGAGCGAGCCGCCGCCGAGTTTCGCGACGTGTTCGCTGAACTGTTCGAGGTCAGCGGCGTAGCAGCGCGCCGTGTGGGCGGAAAACGCCCGCTCGGCCCGCAGGTGGTCAATGAACTGTTGGATCAAAGGCGTTTTGTCGCTCATGTTTCGTCCCGCCGCCCGTTCTTCAATCATGGTCATCGGATCTGTGGCGCCACCTGGCCGCGAGGGTTGAGGTCGCGAATCTGGTAACTCAGAATCGCGGCGTCGAACCAGTCAAAGTCCGTGTTCTCATCCCGCGCCAGGGCGATCATCGCTTCCAGCGCGTCCGATTCGCAGCCGTCCACGAACCGAAAGACGTAATGCTGCCCGTCCTTACTGAGCGTCAGCGTGTGCCGCTTCATCGCTCGTCCTCTTCCGCTTCCGCCGGCGCCAGCAAGTTCCGCTTCTGCGTCAACATCGTCCGAATAGTGGCATGGCAGCAGTAACGCATGAACGCCTGCTGCGACTTTGTGTGCATCCGCCATCCATACGGGCTCTGCGCGCCGTCGCGCTCCTCGCCGTACTCCGCCACGTCTTCCAATAACCTGTTGTCCGACGCGTTGAACACGCGTTGCACGCGCAACAACGGCGCGGCCGAATCCGCCTCGGTCGCCCCGACAAGCGCCATATCCGACGCCTCGCGCGACGCCGCCGTCGGATCAAAATGCGACATGCGCCCGCGCTTTGGCGCCCGCTCGTGCCACTCCGCGACCATCCCGATCACGGGCGGGTCGGACGGGTTGTATTCCGTAACGGCGGCGACGATCGTCGCGTCGGCTCCCAGCGCACTCGCCAGCGCCACCGCGTCGTCATGCGACGTAACGGTTTGCGCGCCGGCGGCGTCCAGTGCCGCGAGCGTAAGATTCACCGGAACCACGCTTATCCCCCGGAACGACAGCAATTCAGACGCGAGCAGATCTGTGACCCGAAGCGGGTCAAAATCCGTGCTGTCGCTCAGATTGAGAACCGGCGCTACGACCACCGTTAGCGGTGGATCGAACGCCACTTCTCGCCCGGACTGACGGTTTTTCGTCGCACAGCCGCATATGAGTCCAAGAGTCATAGCGCCATAAGCGATTCCGGGCCAACTAATTATAGGCGCGCTTCCGGCCCAAGGCGTCAACTTCGTCCGATATTTCAGTTTCGCCACCACCCAACCCTCCCCTACCTCATCGGAGCGTTATCGGGCTTGGCCGCAGCCGCCACCGGCGCGACCTCCGCCCCGCGGGCATCCACCGACAGCGACCAGATGTTTTCCGCCCCCGCCCGCGGCGAAACGTAGTACACCCGGCCATTCGCTCCCCACGTCGGGTTGAAGGCGGGCTCCGCCCCGTCGCTCAGGCGGAACCGCAGGCCGCGCGTCGCGTCCACCATCCACAACTCGGCGTATTGCTGGGCCCCACCCATCAGCGCCGAGTAGACCACCCACTCCCCGTTCGGCGACCAGCGCGGCGCCACGCACGCCGCCGAATCGCTGAACGCGATTTCTGTCGGCTGGCGGGCCTCGCCGTCTTCGAGCGTGATTGTCCAAATGCTGAACCAGCGGCTGCCGCGCTGGCGAGGGCGCTGAAAGGCGATGCGTTTTCCATCGCTCGACCACGACGGAAACATGCCATAGGCGAGAAAGTGCCGCACGCCGGGCTCGGCGACGGTCAGTGTCCAGATTTCCCACTGGCCCGAGCGCGGTCCCCAGACGGTGTAGGCGATCTGGCTCCCGTCGGGCGACCAGCACGGGGCCATTTCGTCGGTCGCCTCGGCCGTCAGTTGGGTGCGTTCCGTCCCGTCGCGCTTGATGGTCCAGATGTCCCAACTGCCGGAACGATTGGAGGCGAACACCACGGACGCACTGTCTGGCGAGAAACGCGGCTGCACATCATCGGCGGGATCGCTGGTGAGCTGCGTCAGAGTCAGGCCCTCGACGTTCTTGAGAAACAAGTCGGGGTGTTCGGCGTATCGCGTCGAGGCGAACACGAGTGTCTGGCCGCCGGCATCGACGTCCGGATCAAAGTCGCGCCCGTCTTCAGTGAAGGAGTGACGCTGCACATTGGTCAGCAGCCGTCCTTCGTATTGGGTCGAGTTGCGTGACGCGGGCACGAACACGTCTTTGCGGTCGCGCGAGGCGTCGGGGGGCGGGGTGTTTGACTCGGTGGGCGCGATGGCGTCGGCCCGGGCGCGCGGCCCGACGGACAGGTTCATTTGACAGCCGGCCAGCACTACCAAGCCGCTGATCCCCACTGCAAGAATCAAGATGGGTCGCATCGAAGTCCCCGGGTTTGTTGGGATGGGTCGATTCTTCGGCCGAGTCGGCGCGCCGTTGTTGCGCATCCACTCGGCCGTCAATAGTGGGGTTATCGGCTCTGTTTCGGCGTGACTTCATCGAGCGGGCGAGCGCGGGTTTCGCGCAATGCCGGTTTCCGCATACCGCAAGCGCGATCCGTCGCATGGAAAAGCGCGGCGGCGCAGGTTGGCGAGGCGATTTCGGCGCTAGCCGAACGGCGTCAAGGCGCCTTGCGCGGCGCGCGGGCCACCCTGGCCGGTCAGGGCGATGATGCACATCAATGACGCGAGGATGAGAATCAGGAAGCCGACCGAATTCGCCACGCCGCGCGCAGGCGCGTTCGGCCGCATCGCCCAAAACCATCCGGTCAGGGCGGCGGCCGTCACGACCAACATCCAATGTGTCATCCAAGGACCCGTCATCTCGCCACTCTACGGGAACATCGCTGTCCGCGAAGTCTCAACGCTTGTCTTAAGGCCCGTACCCAACGCTGTGATGCTGGTCACGCAAACCGCGATAATCAGTGCCAGCATGACCGCGTATTCGGTCGCGGTCGGACCGGAGTCATCGAGCCAGAATCGCCGCGCTTGTCTGTGCAGTTCCACCAGCATCGCCCGCTCCTGTTCCCTGTCAGGCATCGTCCACGGACAAGCTTTCGATAAACACGCGTCGCAAGCAAGGAAGGAACTTCAGGGGTTTCAACCAACGCCGCGCCGGCGGTTATCGGCGGAGTTGGGCAGAGCCGATTGGGCCGGGATTGGGGATGACTTCCGATACAATTCGCCACATGAACGCTATCAGACGTCGCGCATTAACCATGATCATCGCATCGGGCCTGGTCCTGCTCTCCGGCTGTGAGGGGCTCGAATACGTCACTCACGTCGCGCAGGGGCAGATCGATGTTAACACCTCGACCGAGTCGATCGAGGCGGTGCTCGCATCCGGACGCCTGACCGATGACGAGGCCGATAAGCTGCGCATGATCGGCCGGGCGCGCGCGTACGCGGTCGAAATCGGCCTGAACGCCGGCAGCTCGTATACGACCTACTATGACGCCGGCGACAACCCGCTCGCGTTCAACCTGTCCGCGTCTCGCCGCGACAAGCTTGACCCGGTGACGTGGACGTTCCCGATCGTCGGCGAATTGCCATACCTGGCGTTCTTCGATGAAGGCTACCTGCGCGATGAAGAACAGAAGCTGATCGACGACGGGTTTGACACCTACACATATGAAATCGACGCGTATAGCACGCTGGGCGTTTTTGAAGATCCGATTCGTTCACCGATGCTACGGCGGAACCGGCTGTCACTCGCGGACACGATTGTGCATGAGGTGCTGCATAACACGATCTATCGCCCGAACAACACCAACTTTAACGAGTCGCTCGCGACGTTCGTGGGACGGACAGGCGCGGTCGAGTTCCTGACGCGCGAATATGGCGAAGATTCCGGCTGGGCGACATTCGCCGAGCAGCGCTACGCCGACACCGATGCGATCAACGCGTTCCTCGTTGATTTCGTGGCCGAACTCCGCGTGTACTACGCGCAGGCGAAGCCGCCGGGTGAGTTAGTCTCGGGCCGCGAGGCCGTATTCGAGGCGGGCCGGCGGCGCTTCGTTGACGAGGTGCAGCCGACGCTCAACTTCCCGGACAGCTACGGGTTCTACGCCGAGCTTCCGACCAACAACGCGTGGGTGCTGCTCAATGTGCGATACAACCTGGACCTGGACGTGTTCCAGCGCGTGTTTGAGCGCGTGGACGGCGACTGGGCGGCGGCGCTCGGCGTGTTCCGGGAAGCGGCGGCGGCCGCCGGCGACCCGTTCGAGTATCTGCGGAACTGGCCAGACGAGTAGCGCGGCGGAATCAGGGCGTCGACGATGGTCTTTCCCCCGGGCGCGAGTTGTTTCGAGTCGCGGGCGGCGGCATAATGACTGGCTCGACGGGAACCCGCCTCCTCCGGGCCGTCGAAGCGCATCGGCGAGTTGGCCGACATCGCTCCGCACCGAGGAAGAACAGGGCACGCATTTCCATGTCGAAACAGGATTTCCTGCCGATCAAGGGCTGGGATCACGTCGAGTTCTACGTCGGCAACGCACGGCAGGCGGCGCACTTCTACCACAAGGTGTTCGGGTTCAAACCGGTCGCGCGGATGGGGCTTGAGACAGGTTGCCGCGACCGGGCCAGCTACGCCCTGCAACAGGGTAATGTGCGGCTGGTCTTTACGTCTTCTTACACCCCTGACAGTGAAGTCGCGCGGCATTGCGCGCTGCATGGCGACGGTGTGAAGGTGATCGCGCTCGAAGTCAGCGATTGTGAAGCGGCGATTAGCGCGGCCCATGCGCGCCAAGCGCAGGTCATCCAGCGCTGCGAGGCCTTTGAGGACGCGGACGGCGTGATCAAGACCGGCATCCTTCGCTACGCGGGCGATACGGTTATCAAGCTGGTCGAGCGTACGAACTACCGCGGCCCGTTCGCGCCGGGCTACCAGAAACTGCACGTCGAGCATGTGCAGGGCGTTGGAATGGCGGCGATCGACCATATCGTCACCAACGTCTATCTCGGCGAGATGGACTACTGGGCCCGCTGGTTTGAGCGCGTCATGGGCTTCTCGCAGCTGACGCACTTCACGGAGAAGGATATCTCCACCGAGTACAGCGCCCTGATGAGCAAGGTAATGGAGAATGGCAGCGGGAAGATCAAGCTGCCGATCAACGAACCCGCCGAGGGCAAGCGCAAGAGCCAGATCGACGAGTATCTGGAGGCCTACAACGGCCCGGGCGTGCAGCACATCGCCATGAACACGGCGGACATCTGCAAGACGGTGAGCGAACTGCGCGCCCGCGACGTCGATTTTCTGCGCGTGCCGGACGCATACTACGACGACCTGAAGGACCGCGTGGGCCACATCGATGAGGACTTCGAGGAGATCAAGCGGCTGGGCATCCTGGTCGACCGGGACGACGATGGCTATCTGCTGCAGATCTTTTCACAGCCCGTGCAAGACCGCCCGACGGTGTTCTTCGAGGTGATCGAGCGCCACGGCTCGCGCGGCTTCGGCGTCGGGAACTTCAAGGCCCTGTTTGTGGCGTTGGAGGCGGAGCAGGCGCGGCGCGGAAATCTGTAGCAGATCGATCAACCCTGAAACAGGCGCCAGGACGCACGACCCGTACCCCCGTGGTCGTGCGTTTTGCTGCGCCCAAGGCCCTTTGCCCAATCCCGGGTCCCCCGGTACACTGCTCGGTCCGCGTCTTCCGGGCGGCGGGCCCGGGGCGGTGGGGGTGTGCGCAAACACGACTCGCGGGGACCGGCTCCGGCAATGGCAGAAACCGCCGAACGCTACAGCGATCTCGACAAGGCCAAAGCGCGCAAGTGGTTTGAAAAGGCGCGCAAAACGCGCGAGCAGCGCGAGTATGACTACGCCATCGAGTCATATGTGCAGGGGCTGAATTTCTGGCCCGACGCCGTGGAGGAGGGACTGCAACCCCTGTGGGCCCTCGCAGTCCAGCGCCAGCAAGCCGGCGGCAAGAAGCCCGGCATGATGGACTCGATGAAGAAGCCCACCGGCGGCAAAGACGTCAAGCTCGCCCTCGGCAACGCCATCACGCTCGCCTGCAAAGATCCGACGTCCGCCGGTGGCCTTGAAACGTGGCTGAAGTGTGCAAACCGGGCGGACGCGCCGGAGCAGATCCGCTTCATTGCCCCGAAACTGCTTGATCTCCTGCGGTCGGAGAAGAAAACGCCGACCGCTCGGCTGAAGACCTTCCGCGACACGCTGACCGATGCCGGCGAGCGATCCGACTCAACCGGCCACCCGAATTTTGCGGCATGGTGCTACGACGAAGCGCTGAAGGCGCTCGACTTGATGCTGGTGCGTAACCCGCAGGACATGGCGCTGAAGGATGAACAGCGCAACCTCGCCGGCAAACTCGCCATCGCCAGGGGCAAGTACGCCGACGCCGAGTCATTCCGCGATTCGTTGCAGGATGAGGATTCGCAGAAGATCCTGCACGATGCGGGACGCGCCAAGCAAGGCGACTCGACGCTCGAATCTGTGCTCGCCGCCAAGCGTAAGGCCTTCCAGGATAACCCCGATGTCGCGGCGAACCTTGCCGGGTACATCGAAGCGTTGCTGAAGCGCGAGCGGCCGGAAGAAGAGAACGAAGCCGTCGACGTGCTCAGTTCCGAATACAAGCGCACGCAGAATTACAGCTTCAAGGCGCGCGCGGACGATATTCGCCTGCGCCAGTTGAAGCGGCAGACGCGCACGGCGAAGGCCAACGCTGACAAGGCCGGCACCGACGGCGCGCGGCAGCAGTATCGCCTGTCGCGGATGAACGAGTTGCAGTCGGAAATCGACGTGCATCGCGAGCGTGTCGGGCAGTATCCGACCGAGGCCAAGCACAAGTACCGCCTCGGTCTGGCGCTGTTTGCGGCGCGGCAGTTTGACGAGGCGATTCCCGTGTTGCAGGCGGCCCAGGCCGATCCTCGCACGCGGACACAGTGCCAGTTGCTCATCGGCCGTTCGTTTTTCGAGAAAGAGGACTTCGGCCAGGCCGCCGACGTGCTTCACGAAGCGGTTGAGGCGTACGAACTTGAAGATAACGTGAAACGCGAGTTGATGTATCGGTTGGGACTGGCATACGCAGCCGCCGGCGAGCAGGCCGAGGCGATCAATACGCTGAGCCGATTGGTGCGGTCAGAGTACAATTACGCGGACGGCGACGCCCGCAAGAAGTTGGACGAGTTGAAAGCGGCCTCGAAACAGGCCTGATCAATCAGGGAAGCTGAGGAAACACAGTGGCACATTCGTTATCCGCGAAGAAGCGCATCCGTCAGAACGCGAAGGCGCGCATGTTGAACAAGGCTCGCACGTCGGCCCTCAAGACCCGCATCCGCAAAGTCGCGGACGCGCTCCACGGTCATGACGTCGCCGCCGCCGAGGGCGCGTGTCAGCAGGCCATTCAGCTGCTCGACCGCGAGGCGAGCCGCGGCCTGGTCCATCGAAACACCGCCGCCCGCCGCAAGAGCCGCATGGCCGCGCGTCTGGCGGAAATGAAGCGCAAGCACCACGCTTAGACGCACATAGTCGCCCATTCCCCCCCGCGCGGGCGCCGTGAAAACGGCGCTTGCGTGGGTGTTGTCGTGTTCAGGCTGTTGGAGGGGGTTGCGATGGCCATTTCGACACACGCGAGCTTCCTACGGATAGCGCCGCACTTCACTATCGCGGACGTCGTCGCCACCGCTGACTACTACGAGCGCGTCCTCGGCTTCATGAATCGCGGTTTCTTTGGCGATCCACCCGTGTTTGTCATGATGGCCCGCGGGGCGATCGAGATTTACTTCAATCAGGATCCATCCGCCGCAAACACGCCGCGCCCGCGCGCCGCAGTCGCCGCCGACATGTACATACACGTGTCGGACGTTGACGCGTTGTCTGACGAGTTGAAACAGCGCGGCGCGAGTATCGTCGCCGGTCCGGTCGACCGCGTGTACGGCATGCGTGAGCTGCTCGTCGACGACTGTAACGGCTTGCGGATTATCTTCGGTTGTAACGGTCCCTGAGGCGCGAAGGCGCTACCACCCGCCGCGGCGCGCATATGGGTTGTCTTTTCGCGCGATTCCATCCGCCGTCACATTGCCCGCGCGGAATGCCCGCGCCAGTTCGAGCCCCATCGCACACACGTCCGGCCCGTCATCATGCCGCGCTTTTGGAAACTGCAGGAACTGAGACTCGACTTCCTGAGACAATCCAACCGGCAGACGAAACACTCCCTTTTCGAAGAACGGCGCCAGCGCTTCGATTCGCGCCCGCTTGTTGGTGATCGTGCGCAAGCCGACGATCGGCATGTACAGCCCGTGGTGGCGGCTGTAATCCTCCAGCACATCCTTGAGCGCGACCTGGTAGGCGACGGTTTCGATTCCGATGCGCGCCGGACGCCATGTTTCGAACGCCTCGATGATCCGTCGGACTTGCTCAACAATGCCGATGCGCTCGAGACTGATCTGGCGCGTGTAGATGACGCCGTCAGTCGGATCAACGCTGCCGACCCAGATCGCGAAGTAATCGCCCCCCGCCGTTCCGGTGGCGGGGTCGACCGCCATCAGCGTGATCAGGCGCTCTTCGACCAAGTCGCGCTGGTCGAATGGGCGCAGCCACTCTTCGCGAAAAACACGAATCGAGTCGTCAATCGGATTGGCCTGATACTCCTGCTCGAAGGCGAGCGTTCCCACGCGCTCCTTTTCCGCCAGCAGGCGCTCCACCGACCAGCGCGCCGGCCATAGCGCCTTCAGGCGATGCTGACCGTCCACGTCAGCCGGCGCTTCGAGCGCGCGGTACACGCGATAACTCCAGCGCGGCCAGCGGCGGCGATCGCGCAGGTTCGCGAGCAGTGAGTCGTAGTGAATCAGTGAGCCGATAACGACAATCTGCCCATCGGGCGCGAGAGCGGGCATGACCACGCGGCGCATCCAGTGCTCGAGTTTGCGCCGGCCCTCTTCCGTCGTGACCTGGTCGTCCTTTTCGAGGTCGTCGCAGATGACGAGATCCGGGCGATACGGTCCGACGCGCACGCCGCGAAAGCTCGCGCCGCTGCCTTTTGCCTGAATCGTGATGTCAGTGGCGGTGGTGAGCTTGGATTGCGTCCATCGCGCCCGCTTGATGCGCGATTTGCCGTCTTTCGAGGCCGGCGCACGGCACAGGTCGCCATACTCCTCCAGAATCGACTCGTTTGTTTCCAACTCATCGCGAATGTCGCGCACGAACTGTGTCGCGAGCGACGATTCGTGCGTGATGATCACGATGTTGCGGCGTTTGCGTTCGCAGATCGCCCAAAGCGGGTATGCCAGCGACGCGCAGGTGCTCTTGGCGTGCCCGCGCGGCGCGACCAGCGCCATCTGGCGCGTTTCGGGGGCTTCGAGCAATCCCAATAGCTCGCGATGAAAGTCGGCCGGCTCTTCGCTGAAGTAGTGCGGCAGGTATCGCCGCGCCCACGCAAGCGGGGCGGGCTCGTTCGATTTCGGTGTGGCCATGCGAAGTGGAGTCTTCCCGCGCCGGATGGCTGCGGCGGGACCGCTGAGCAGGTTTCGCGGCGGCAACGAGAGTTTGCCGAACTCTGGGGGCAGCGACGTGATATCTGCAGCCCGGTACGATCTCGAACATGAGCGAATTGGTCATCAGCCCCAAACTCGTCGGCAGCGAAGTCCGCGTCGCGTCGCGGCCGGAATGGGGTGTCGGGCGCGTGCTGCGCGTGCAGGAGATGAAAGTCGGCGGCCAGACAGTGTTTCGCGTCGGCGTGCAGTTCCATGTCGGCCACAAAACACTGCAGTCCCCGCCGGCGGTGCTCAGTCTGCCGACGGATGAGCCGCAGCGCGAGACCGGCTGGCTCGACACGCTCGGTGGCTCATCGCTCGATGACAAACTCCGCGCGCTGCCCGAAGATGTGGCGGACGTGCTCGGCTCGCTGCGGGCGCGGTTGCAAGCGGTCGTGCCGCTGTACGAAATCCGCGACGAACCCGCCGACCTGCTCAAATGGGCCCGCCGCCAGACCGGCGTGGCCGATCCGCTGTCGCACTGGTCGCGTGACGAATTGTCGGTGGCGTTCCGGGCGTTCTGCATCGAACGCGACTCTCATTGTCGGAATCTGGCGGCGCAGTTGAGGATAAAAGAGGGGCACGACGCGGTGCGGGAGTTTGTGGACCAGCAAACCGACGCGGCGCGAATGGCGATTCGCGAAGCGCTCGGGCGCGTGATTTAGAATGACGACGTGCGCCTAGGTGCGGTTGGTTCGTTCGTACCCGTGCCATCGCAGCGGCGCCCAGCGTTAGCATCCGGCACTTCGTAGGAGCTCATTGTGTCGCGTTCACGCGTTGTTCCGCTTACTTTTGAAGGGGCAAACGGGCATCGGCTCGCGGCGCGGATTGACCGCCCGGCGGGTCGCATCCGCGCGACCGCCCTGTTCGCGCACTGCTTCACCTGCTCGAAGGACTCGAAGGCGGCCTACCGGATCAGCCGTGCGCTCGCCGATCGCGGGATCGCCGTGCTGCGATTCGATTTCACCGGGCACGGCGAGAGCGAAGGCGAGTTCGAGGAC
>JAGQOO010000102.1 GCA_020427345.1 Phycisphaerales bacterium
GGATGGCTGCTGTCCACTTACGCGGTTGGCAATCTGCTTGGCGGCGGCGGGTTTCTGATTGTGGCCCGCCTCAATCCACCCTTGGCCATCTTTCCGCTGATGATGCCGATTGGCGCGTTGGCCGCGTGGGCGTGGTGGGGGTGGCGGAACCTGCGAACGGATACGGTGCTCGTCTTCAGTCAGGCGGTGCGGGCCGGCGACCTGATCGCAATCATCGCGGCGGTGTACATCGGCATGACGATTCTCGGGCGCGGCTTCGGGACGGTGGCGTGGCTGGCGGCGATCGGGTGCGGCATCGCCGCGCCGGCGCTTGTCGATGCGATCAATGAGTGGCGCGAGGGACGGGCAGAGGCGCCGGCTCGTGTCGCGCGAAGGCCTGCCACGCGCAGTATCAGTCGTGAACGCTCCGAGCAACCGGCGCCTGAAACCCGTGATGATGATATCGACGACGTTCTCGCCAAGATCAGCCGCGAAGGGATGGACGCCCTGACCGACGCCGAGCGGGCGCGGCTCGAGGCCGCTCGGCAGCGTAAGCTCCATCGCCCCGACTCGCCCCGCTAGTCTCCGATGGGGCAATGCCCTTTTTCCGCATTTCGTTATGATTCCAGGCTGAAGCGTCGCCCGTGGTACGCGGCGACAGAAACACCGCCATTGGGCACATATTCGACGGGAAGGACGACGGATGGCCGCGGAAACGCCGCTGATGGAACGGATTGTCGCGCTGTGCAAGCGGCGCGGGTTCATTTTTCAATCGAGCGAGATTTACGGCGGCATCGGCGGGTTCTGGGACTACGGCCCGATGGGCGTGGAACTGAAGCGCAACGTCAAAGAGGCGTGGTGGCGGGACATGGTGATCAACCCGCCGATCGGCCCGAAAGGCGAGCCGGTGGAGATTGTTGGCATCGACTCCGCGCTGATCATGAACCCGAAGGTATGGGAGGCCAGCGGCCACGTCGGCGGTTTCAGCGACCCGATGGTGGATTGCCGGGCGTGCAAGGCGCGGTTTCGGGCGGATCAGATCGACAGTTCGCAGTGCCCGATGAAGCCCAGCAAGTGCCCGGGCCAGCACGACAAGTGCGACCTGACCGAGCCGCGCGCGTTCAATCTGATGTTTCAGACGTACGTCGGCGCGGTGCAGGATGCCGCCAGCGTCGCGTATCTGCGCCCGGAAACGGCGCAGGGCATTTTCGTGAATTTCAAGAACGTGCTGGACACATCGCGCGTCAAGGTGCCGTTCGGCATCGCGCAGATCGGCAAGAGTTTCCGCAACGAGATCAATCCGCGCAACTTCACGTTCCGCTCGCGCGAATTTGAGCAGATGGAGATGGAATTTTTCTGCGAGCCGGACGAAGCCATGATGTGGTACGAGTTCTGGCGCAACACGCGGCATCAGTGGTACGTGAATCACGGGCTGAAGTCTGACAAACTCCGCCTGCGCGAGCATGCCGCAGACGAGTTGTCGCATTATTCGACGGGCTGCGCGGATGTGGAGTATCTCTATCCGTTCTCGGCGGACTTCCAGGAGCTGGAAGGCGTCGCGCATCGCGGCTGCTACGACCTGACGCAGCATTCGAAGCACAGCGGCAAGGACTTGAGCTATTTTGACGACGATCTCTGGCAGCAGGACGCCGCGAAGTACAAGGGCGACGCCGACGCAGCGAAGAAAGCGAAGGAAAACGCGCCGTATCGCTACTTGCCGACGGTGATCGAGCCGGCTGCGGGGGCGGATCGAACGACTTTGGCGCTCATTTGCGAGGCGTATACCGAGGATCAGGCGCCGAACGATAAGGGGCAAATGGAAACCCGCACGGTGATGCGGTTCCATCCGCGCATCGCCCCGATCAAAGCGGCGTTTTTCCCGTTGGTGAACAAGGAAGGGCTGCCAGAAATCGCGGAAAAGATGTTCCGCGACGCCCGGCGGCGCTACCATGTGGCATTCGACACGAAGGGCGCCATCGGCCGTCGCTATCGTCGCCAGGACGAAGCGGGCACGCCGTTCTGCATTACGGTGGACGGTGAAACGCTCAAGGACGGCAGCGTGACGATTCGTGATCGCGACACGCTGCAGCAGGAGCGTGTGAATCAGTCGCATGTGATGTCCTGGCTGGATGAACGGCTGATGAGTGCTAAGTCGGACTAAAGCCATTGGTGAACAGGGAGGTTCAAGTGATCCGAACTGAGGAGCGCGACATGGGATGGGTCGTACGACGCCTGGCGTTCGTAGCGGGCCTCAGTCTCGCATTGGCGGTCGCAACGAACGCGGAGATTATCGAGATTGTCCGCGCCGCGGATACGCAGTTGCAACGCGGGTTGACGAAGGGCGGGACGGTTGACCTCGTCCGGCAAGGGACATCGCGCGATGATGCGGACCCCGCGCCGGTGCGCGTCGCGTCGCGCGAGCTTCACTTTGACCCCAACGCGCCGGGGCTCGGCGTCGCCGCTGCCCAGGTGCTTCCGCCTGATCTGAGCGAGGCCAATCCGGCGGAATTCGCGTGCAATATCACGCTGAACACGAATGACCCGAACAGCTATTACATCGGGCGCACTTTTGTAGATGAGGCGCGACAAATCGTGCTGCATCCCGACGAAGTGAACGCCGTCGCAGGCGACACAGTGACGCTGATCGGGTCACTCTTCATCGACGGCTCGCTGGGCATGCTGCGTTTTGACGGCCGTGACCTGTCCGGCATGGAAATCAAGATTCGATATGAGGTGATTCGCCAGGCTGATTCGGGCGACGAGACGCTCGTCGACGCGACCATCGCGTTTACAGGGACGTCGGATGGCGACATGCTGTTCGAAGGGAGCGGCGGTTTCCCGACCGACACCATTCTTCGCAGCGACTTCGACAACCCGTTCACCGAGTTGATCTTCCAGGCGGCCGCGTTTCCGCGACAGGCGTTGTTGTTTGAGTATGACGCAGTTGTCGATGAGCCGTTCACGCTGCGGGTGCGGGCGGAGATGAAGGCGCAGAACGCCCCCGGCGAAACGACGCTGACGGCGGCGCTCGGCGCCCCGGACACCTCGCTGTTTGACGTGCTGTCGGTGACGCGGCCCGAACTCGACGCGGCGCGGCTCAGCGCGAAGATGGACGATGCCCGCGCGGCGGCAGGCAGGGCCGCGGACGCTATCTCCGGTAGCGGCGCAACGCCGTTCGCGCTCCCTGGCTGCGGCTTGTTCGGCTTGGAATCGATGTTGTTGTTGGCGTTTGCGGCGGCCGGGCGCGCCGCCCGTATCGGTCGCGGTTGGTAACCGCCCGTGTGGGATTCCCTCAAGCTAGTGTTTGCGCCGTCGGTCGGGCCGTTTCTGGCCGCCGGCTTGTTGTTGATTGTCTTCGCGTCGCCGTTTCGGCGTCAGTTGTTTCTCACGGCGCTGCGCAGCTTTGATACGCACTTCCTGCGATCGCTGCTCGCTACGGTAGGCGTGCTGATCGGCGTCGGCTCTGTGGTCGCTTCGATGTCGATTCTGGAGGGAATGTCGAATCGCATTCTGCGGAATTTCAGCACGTTTGGTTCGAACATCGTATTTGTCTCGCCGGCACAGGCGCGCGTTCAGGGACGCCCGGTTGGTTCTGCGCAGACGCTGACCGTAGAAGACTCAGAGACGCTTCACAACGACATGCCGAAGGTGATTCAGGCGATCGCTCCGCTTGCGTTCCAGTCGACGACGGTGAAGTACTTTGACAAGTCCGAAGCGTTTACGATTGTCGCCACGTCGGAAGCTTACTTCACGATGAACGAGTACAAGCCGGCTTCCGGCGAGATTATCGACGTTCAGCGCGCCAACGACGAGCTGGCGCTCGATGCCGTGCTCGGTTCGAAAGTGGCCGACAAGCTCTTCACCGGCGCCGACGCTGTCGGGCAGTTCGTCAAAGTGAACAACGTTGCTTATCGCGTCATCGGCGTGATGGAAGCGCGCGGCAATGTCGGTTTCCTCGATGTCGACAATACGGTGTTCATTCCGCTTCGGTCCGGATTGCGCCGCTTTTTCAATCGCAAGTGGGTCGACCTGCTGACGATTCAAACTGCCGCCGGCGTCGATATGGGGCAGGCCAAGAAGGACATTTCTCAGATCCTCCGCCGCGAGCATCATGTGCGCGTCGGCGAAGACGACGACTTCGAGACGACGACACTGGAGGAGTTTGTTAACCGCTTCAACCAGGTGTCGCTGATGTTCAAGGCGATTTTCTATAGTATCGCCGCGATCAGCCTCGTCGTCGGCGCGATCGGCATCATGAACATTATGCTCGTCGCCGTGACCGAGCGCACGCGCGAGATCGGCGTGCGCATGGCCGTCGGCGCCAAGCGGGCGGACATCCTGTGGCAGTTTCTGATCGAATCACTCATCATCAGCCTGATCGGCGGATTCTGCGGTCTTGGTCTGGGCTACATGATCTCCGATCTGCTGAACCAAATGCTCTCCAGCATCTTCTCAAACGAAATCACGCCCGGTGTCGTCGTGACGGCGATTCTGACATCGACGATTGTCGGCGTCATCAGCGGGCTGTATCCGGCGTTCAAGGCCAGCCGGCTCGATCCGGTCGAGGCGTTGCGTTACGAATAGGGCCCGCCGGGCAATTGGGTGACTGATCGATGGCGATTCAATTCGCTTGCAAGAACTGCGACGCGATGATCGAGGTCGATGAGGACATGGCCGGTCGCGCGGTTACGTGCCCGTACTGTGAGAGAGTGACAACCGCGCCCGACGAACCAGTCGAAACTACGCGACCTGTACTGGAGGCGCCGCCCTTAGCCCCCCAAACCGTCGCGTCGATTCAGGCGGTTCGTGAATCGGCGGTGCGGCGCTACGGGGTTTTTGGGGCGATATGCGCCGTTTTCGCCGCCGCGTGCCTGCTGACGGCGGTGTTCATCCTGCTTCCGATCATGCTGAAAGCGCCGTCGGAAATGCGAGAAGACCCCGAGCAGATGCAGCGATTCCTGATCGAAAAGCTCTCCGGTTCGCCAATGCAGGGTGTCCCGTTCGCGGCCGCGGTCGGGATGGTCTTCTTTTCTTTGGCCGGGCTCACCTTGGGCGTGATCAGCCTCACCCAGTCGGGCGGAAAGGACTGGGCCGGCTGGATCGCCACAATCGTGGCGGGCGGCCTCGTGCTGATGTTCTGCGGATCGCTGGCGCTGGCCGCGAGCGGCTTCGGGCCGGCCGGGCCGTAGCCCCATCGACGGCGCGATGCCTTTATAATGCGCGGCATGGACAAACCGCTGCACGACATTCGCCGTGAGTACACGCTGACACAATTGAGCGAGGACAGCGCCGACGCTGATCCGCTTCGTCAGTTTGATGTTTGGTTCGACGAAGCTACCAAGCATGTGCCGCTGGAACCGAACGGGATGGCGCTGGCCACGGTTGGCGCCGACGGCCGGCCCACCGCGCGCATCGTTCTGTTGAAGGCGTACGATCAGCGCGGATTTGTTTTCTTTACAAACCTCGCCAGCCGCAAGGGGCAGGAACTCGCTGTCAATCCGAACGCGGCGTTGCTGTTCTGGTGGTCAGCGCTGGAGCGTCAGGTGCGCATCGAGGGCAAGGTGACGGTCGCGGAACGCCCCGAGGCCGAGGCGTACTTCGCTACGCGCCCGCGCGACACGCAGCTCGGCGCCTGCGCGTCGCCGCAGAGCCACCCGATCACGCGCGACGAACTTGAGATGCGAATGGAGGCGGTTCGCAAGCAGTACGACGGCGCCGGTGTGCCATGTCCCAGCCAGTGGGGCGGCTATCGCCTGCGCCCTGACTACTACGAATTCTGGCAGGGCCGTGCAATGCGCCTGCACGACCGGCTGGCCTACGAGCGCGACGGCGAGAAGTGGCGCATGTCGCGCATCGCGCCGTAGGGGCGCGTCCTTATGTCGACGCCCGCGCGTCGCGGCGCTAGCGTTCGCTCGCGGTTTCCTGCGTAAGTACGCTGCCGATCGCTGATCGCGCGAAGCGCATCTTGACGTTGTTCGTTTCGTCGACCTTCAGCACGACCTCGCTCTCGCTGACAGTGACGACGGTGCCGATGATGCCGCCGACGGTCTGTACGCGGTCGTTCCGCTTCAGGCCGGCCCGCATCTCTTCGACCTTCTGCTGCTGCTTGCGCTGGCTGCGTGTCATCAGCCAGAACAGCACGCCCATGAACAGCAGGAATGGCAGAAACGACATCAGCCCGCTGGCCCCGCCGCCGGCCGGCTGCTGCCCGGCTGGAGCCGCCTCGGGGCCGGTCGCGTTTTGGGAGGTTTGTGCAAGCGTCCACATCAAGCGATTGAGCATCGGTTCGCCTCATCTCGGCGCCAGGTTTCGGCGACTTCCGCGCGTAACGCCTCAAACGTTCCGGCTGAAATCGCGTCGCGCATGCGCCGCGTCAGGTCCTGATAGAAGCACGTATTATGCAGCGACACCAGCGTCGCTCCAAGTGACTCGCCGGCGCTCAGCAAGTGGCGGAGATAGCCGCGCGAGAAATTCCGGCAACAGTAACAGTCGCATTCGGGATCGAGCGGGTCCCGGCTCTCGCGATGGACGGCGTTGCGCAGCCGCACCGTTCCCCGCGACGTGAACGCGTAGCCCTTGCGGCCATTGCGCGTCGGCAGCACACAATCAAACTGGTCCACGCCCGCCCCCACCGCGTTGACCAGATCGAGCGGCGTGCCGACGCCCATCAGATAGCGGGGATGGTCGGCGGGGAGGTCATTCGCGAAAGCGTCGAGCAGGGCCCACATGTCCGCCGGCGCCTCACCGACCGACAGGCCGCCGATGGCATAGCCGTCAAAGCCGATGTCAACCAGCCGCGTGAGGCACTTGCGGCGCAGGTCCAGATCAAGCCCGCCCTGGACGATGCCGTAGAGCGCCTGATCGCTCCGCCGGTGGGCGTTTTTGCAGCGCCGCGCCCAACTGATCGTCCGGTCGACCGCCGCCGTCAGCGTCGCGACGTCGCTCGGCAGCGGCGGACACTCGTCAAACGCCATGATGATGTCGGCGCCGAGCAGGTTCTGTGTCTCGATGGAGCGTTCCGGCGTCAGGCGGATCAACTCGCCGTCGATGTGTGAGCGGAATTCCACGCCGTCATCATTCAGCCGGCGCAGGTCTGCCAAGGAGAAGACCTGAAAGCCCCCGCTGTCGGTCAGCACGGGGGCATTCCAGCCCATCATTCGCTGCAGGCCCCCGAGCGCGGCGACGGTTTCGGCGCCAGGGCGGAGCAGCAGGTGATAGGTGTTGGCGAGGACGATCTGCGCGCCGGACTCTCGGATTTGCTCGGGCGTCAGACATTTGACGGTCGCTCGTGTGCCGACCGGCATGAAGGCGGGCGTATCGACGCTGCCGTGCGAGGTTTCGATGACGCCGCGGCGCGCGCGTCCGCACGTCGCGAGGGCTTCGAATCGCAGCGCGGTCACTGGATCACCGAGAAGCAAGCGTTCCGCATATCGGGGTGGCGAAGGGTCGCACGGTCGCCATACGCGTCAGCGCTTCGGCGCGAGTTGCAGGCCATACTCCGACAGCCGCGACTTGATTTCGTTCAGCGATGTCTGGCCGAAGTTGCGGGCCGCCAGCAGTTCCGCCTCGCTGTACGAAACGAGGTCGCCCATCGTGACAATGTTCAAGCGCTGCAGGCAGCGGCGTGAACGCACGGACAATTCCAGTTCGGAAACCGGACGCGCCATGGTGGCGTCGTCGCCGTGTGAGACGGCCGGGGCGGCGGCGCTGGGCGCGGCGCCTGGCGCGGCGCCTCCTGCGGGGGCGCCAGGGGTGCGCGCGATCGCGTCGGCGTAGGCGGTGACGTCGATGTCGTTCGGGTCCATGCCGAGTTCGAGGCCGCGTCGCTCGAGCATCGCCTTGATTTCGGTCAGCGACGTGTCGCCGAAGTTCTTGTATGAGAGCAATTCCGCCTCGGTGAGCTTGAGCAGGTCGCCGAGTGTAATGACGCGCATTTTCTTAAGGCAGTTGCGCGCCCGGACGGACAGTTCAAAGTCCGACACGGGCGTCTCGAGCAAACGACGTCGCTTTTCCGCCCTCCGCGCGGCGACATCGTCGATCATCATCTCCTGGCTGCTTTGGACGTCCTTCAGGAACAGGCGGGCCCGCGTGTGGCTCGGGAAGTTCCCCAGCACGCGCGACAGCATCGCGGCGGCCTCGTCGAATTTGGCGTTGTCTTCGTAGATGACGGCGAGATTGATCAGCGCGTTGATGGCGCATCGCGGCTTGCGGCTGAGGCGTTCGTACATCTCGATCGCGGTTTCCTCGTCACCGAGACTGTCGTACATCCACGCGGCCCGGAACATCGACCGCTCGTGCTCGGGATTGAGCTCCGTAGCGCGGGCATACGCGCTTGCGGCGGCTTCGCGCTCGTCGTTCGCCTCTGCTAGCAGGCCTCGCGCAAAGTGCCAATCCGCGATGGAAGCGCCCGCCTTGTCATGCTTTTCAACGAGCTTCTTGAGTCGTCCCACGGCGCCGGCGCGAAACGCCGCGTAAGCGATTCGCATGTCGGCGACGATCGGCTCGGCGCCGCTGCCTTCGTACTCGGCGATGGCTTCGTCCACGCGACCCAGGGCGAGCAGGCTGTCGCCGGTCAGCAGGGCCCGATCGGCGCCCTTCGGGGCGTTCTTCAGTGATTCAAGGGCCGCGTTGTAATCGCCGAGCAGGAATCGCGCGGCGCCGACCAACAGCGGCGCGCCGCCATTCGAGGCCCGCTCGTTGGTCGTTTCGATGAACCGGATTCTGTCTTTCGCCGTCGCGAAGGCGCTGTCAGCGACGTTGGCCAGGGTCTTGGGAGAAACATCACTGGACGAGAAGAAACCGGCGAGGTCGACCGTGGATTCTGCCATGCGTGGATAAGCTCCTGGTTGAAAAGCACTGCACGGTGGTGGCGCAGGGCGAGCGCATCGAAGGCCCGCAGCGGCGACCACACGGATACTCTAAACCTGTTATGATACCGCAGGAACGGTGAACGGCAACTCGGCAGGCCGCCGGCGATTGGGGGCAGCCCGATTCGCTCGCGTGCTCGGCGGTCAGGGATGCCTGCCCCACCGATCGGGCGCCTCGACGCCGCGCCCGTTTCTGGGCGACTTGTTTCACTGGCAATGTCCCGGAGATTTCATTGAAGTCCGGCGAAAGCACATTCCTGCGTTTGGTTGAATCCCGTGTCGTGTTTTTCGACGGCGCCATGGGCACGGCCCTGCACGCCGCCGATCTGACGCTGGCGGACTACCGCGATCTGGAGAACTGCTGCGAAATCCTGACCGTCAGCCGCCCGGATGTCATTGAGGCGATTCACCGGAGCTTTCTCGAAGTCGGCTGCGATGTCGTGGAAACAAACACTTTCGGCGCGAACCGCATCGTGCTGGCCGAGTTTGATCTTCAGAAGCAGGCGTATGAGCTGAACGTCGAGGCGGCCCGAATCGCCCGACGGGCATGCGACGCCGTTCAGACCCCCGATCGCCCGCGTTTTGTCGCCGGCTCGATGGGTCCTGGCACACGCCTGATCTCTCTGCGCCAGACCGACTACGACACTATGCTCGCCAGTTATGCGGAGCAGGCCTGCGGTTTGATCGACGGCGGCGTGGACGTGCTTGTCATCGAAACCTGCCAGGACATTTTGCAGGCCAAGACCGCCGTGCAGGCGGTGCGCGAAGCGTTCAGCAAGACCGGGCGCCAATTGCCGCTCATGGTCAGCGTCACCATGGAAACGACCGGCACGATGCTGGTTGGCGCGGACATTGCGTCGGCGCTGGTCACGCTCGACGCCTATCCCGAAATCGACGTGATCGGCCTCAACTGCGCGACCGGCCCGCAAGAGATGAGCGAGCATATCCGCTACCTCGCGCGTAACTGCACGAGGAAAATCTCGGTCATGCCGAACGCGGGCTTGCCACAAGTGCGTGATGGAAAGACGCATTTTCCGCTGACGCCGGAAGAACTGGCGCGCTGGCTCAAGGAGTTTGTCGAAGTCGACGGCGTGAACATCGTCGGCGGATGCTGCGGCACAACGCCGACGCACCTGAAGGCGGTCATTGACGCGATCGGCGATCGCCCGCCGATGCCGCGGACGCCTGAGTTTGAGCCGGCGACGAGCAGCCTGTACCAGGCCCAGCCGCACCGTCAGCAAAACAGCTTTCTAATTGTCGGCGAGCGCTGCAACACGAACGGCTCGAAGAGATTCCGCGAGATGATGCTCGCGGGCGATGTCGAAGGATGCGTATCGCTGGGCATTGAGCAGGTGCGTGAAGAGGGAGCCCACATCCTCGACATTTGTGTTGACTATGTCGGCCGGGACGGCGCGCCTGACATGCGAACACTGATCGATCGCATGGCGCGCGAAGTCACGGTGCCGCTGATGCTCGACAGCACGCAGGTCGATGTGCTCGAAGCCGGATTGAAGCTCGCCCCGGGCAAATGCGTGATCAACTCCGTCAATCTTGAGGATGGCGAGGAGAAGCTCGCGCGCGTCGCCGGTCTGGCGCGCCGATATGGCGCCGCGCTGGTCGCGCTGACGATCGACGAGGATCCGGTAGAGGCGATGGGCAAAACCGCCGCCCGCAAACTGGAGATCGCCGCGCGCCTGCACGATCTGCTGACGCGTAAGCACGGCGTTCCGGAGTCGGACATTTTCTTCGACTGCCTGACATTCCCGATCACGACGGGTTCCGAATCCGATCGTCGCCTCGGGCTGGAAACGCTGGATGGCATCGAAGCGGTGATGACGCGCTTCCCGAAGTGTCAGTCGATCCTTGGCGTCAGCAACGTGAGCTTCGGGCTGGTTCCGGCGGCGCGCGTCGTGCTGAATTCGGTATTCCTAGACGAGGCGCGCAAACGCGGATTGACCGCGGCAATCGTCCATCCCGGCAAGATCGTGCCGCGCAACAAGGTCAGCGACGAACGCTGGAACGCCGCCCTTGATCTGATCTATGACCGCCGCGAGAACGGCGACCCGCTCGAACGATTCATCGGCCTGTTCGACGCCGGCGAGCGCATCGGCGAGCGCGAGAAGATAGACGACCTTCCGATCGAGCAGCGGCTCGAGCGCCGCATCGTTGACGGCGCGCGGCAGGGCATCGAAGCCGATCTCGATGAGGCCATGGAGAAGTATCCGCCGCTGGAGATCATCAATACGTTTCTGCTGAACGGCATGAAGGTCGTCGGCGATCTGTTCGGATCGGGGCAGATGCAGTTGCCGTTCGTGCTGAAAAGCGCCGAGACGATGAAAGCCGCGGTCGCGCACCTTGAACCGAGGATGGACAAGCTCGCCGGTTCCACGCGCGGCAGCATCGTGCTGGCGACGGTGCGCGGCGATGTGCACGACATCGGCAAG
>JAGQOO010000103.1 GCA_020427345.1 Phycisphaerales bacterium
TTCAAACAGCTTGATACACGAACCGTGGCCTTCGATGTCGAAGATGCAACACGCGCCGGCGCCAGCCGGCGGGCACCCATCGGTGACGCAGTTCGTGCCGTCGCCGCTGTAGCTCCCGCCAAGGGCCGCGCAAGCGTCGGCAGTGAGCTCCTGGCACACTTCGTGATCGGCCTGCGGGTAACAGCAGGCGCCCACGGGCTCCGGCGCACAGGCCGAACAGTCCGTGCCATTGCCCTGATAGACGCCGCCGGCGCGCTCACACTGGCGCTGGTTGCGAATATCGCAACTTCCGTCGCTGAAGCAACACGCGCCGCGCGCGCGAGCTTGGGCGACGCCTTGGCCCATATTGTCCAGCAGGTCCTGCATGATCGGGCCGACGACCGGCACAACATCCATCCCTTGAAGCCTGAGCGGCTCCACGTCCGGACGCGCCAGCGCGCCGGCCGACATACACACGCACCAACATCCCAGGATCGTCCACATGACAGGCGAGCGTCTCATCGGACTTCCTCCAAACGGGTGACATATGAGCGGGGCTGACCACCAGCCCGCACCTGAGCGGCGAGCCGCGAACGCGGATACCGCTTTGACTAGACTCACTCGGCTAACCCGGCCCGTCAACCAAATTCGGCGAAAACAAGTGGGGCTCGGTGGCGGCAGACGGAAAGTCGGAACCCTCTTCGCCAGGGACAGCGGCCCTAACGCCCTAAGAACGTTCCCGTCGTCACCCCCGCGCAAATCGGGGGTCCAGTCCGCCTGGTGGATTCCCGCTCTTCGCGGGAATGACGTGCCGAGGCGCGTGCGTGCGCGTGCGTGTGCGGAGGCGTGGCGCGTGTATCACGTGCCCATAGTCACCGTCCGCCGATCGCGAACCACGCGAACCAGAAGCACCACACCCGCGGCCGGCTGAGGTCCAGCGCGTCCACGCGATCCGCGTCATCCACCACCCACGTCCCGTCGTCCTGACGCGTTGCCACCACGCGGGACTTCAACCCGCGCGAGCCCGTCGGCGGCAGCGGCTCGACCGGAAACCGCAGTCGCTCCTCGCCGAAATACTCCGAGTATGCGTCGCGCTTATACACGCGCGAACGAGCCGGGTCGGGCGCCACAACAGTCGTATTTGGATACGCCGCCAGCCATACACCCCATGTCGTCAGCGCGCTCGGCAAAACGTCGAGGTTGCGTTCGCTACCGACCGCCGGCCCGATCAGCGCCTTTCGCGCGAGCGGCGACCACAGGCTCTCACTACCGGCATTGACACGGTCATAGATCAGCGGCGAGCTGTTGTAGACCAGCCCCGAAATGCCGAAGGTGATATGTCCGTCGCCGCCGGGCGCGACGCCGGCCTGCTCTGTTTCCGGCCTGCGAAACACGACCGCGCCGTCCGACAAAGGCGCATACGTCACACAGATCGCCTCGTCGCCGACGGTGTCGTTCGCGATTTCATGCCACGTCATCACCCATATCGGATACGCCCGCGCCTCGCCATTGATGACAACGCCGATCACGCGGTCGCTATGCAGCAGCTTTCGCCGCGGCACGAGGTATTGATCATCGACCTCGGCCCCGAGTCGCGTCTCCGGGAAATCAAGCGTCGGCATTCCATCGCGCCGCAACCACGCGCCGGCGGGAATCAGCTGGTCGAGCGGGATTGTGGCCGGCGCGAGCGTAAACTGATATGTCGCAATGTTTCGCCCATCGCCGATCGCGTGGGCGGTGGTCAGCGGTCCCCACACTGTCAGCACGCGCCACACGACGACGCCGATCGAAATCAGAACCGCCAGCAGGAGCACCCAGCCGCCGCCGCGAAAGTCCAGCATGCGCGTCTTTCGCGAATCTGATGGATCAAACTCAGGGCGGGAATCGACAGAGCGAGATTCGGCGTTCACGACGCGGCTTTCAGAACCACGCGACGACAATCGGCGTCAAATGATGATCCGCCAACATCAGCCCGAGCAAGGCCGGCAGGTAGATCACGCTTGCGATAAACACGCGGCGTGCGGCGGCGTTCGAGCGATCGCGCCTCATGCGCCAGCCCAGCGAGGAAAACCACACGCCGAGCGCCGTCGCGCCAAGCGCGTAGAGCGGTCCGTTTACTCCGACGGCGACGGTTGCGAGCGACACCGGGGCCAGCGCCAAGCTATAAGCGATAATCATGATCGTCGTCAGGCGTCCGCCCGGATCGCAATACGGCAGCATGCGAAAACCGCCAAGGCGATAGTCCTCGCGGTACATCCACGCCAGCGCGAAGAAGTGCGGCATCTGCCACAAGAACAAAATCGCCCCAAGGATCCACGCCGGCGCCGACAAATCGCCCGTCGCCGCCACCCAACCGATCATCGGCGGAATCGCGCCGCAGATCGCGCCAACGAGCGTATTCAAAGGCGTCAGCGACTTCATCGGCGTGTAGATGACGATATACAGCAACACGGTCGCCAGCGCGAGCGCCGCGGGCAATACGCCGATCGTCAGCCACAACACGAGCGGCCCGACCGTGGCACAGCAGATCGCGAACGACCACGCCGCGGCGGGTGTGAGTTGGCGCGATGGCAACGGTCGACGGGCGGTGCGCGGCATACGGGCGTCGCGGGAGATTTCGACGCACTGATTGAGGGCATTGGCGCCAAAGGCCGCGAGCGTCACGCCGATCAGCGTCCAGGCGAAGCGCATCAGGTCAAACTGCGCCAGCGGCGCCAACAGAAAGCCGATCGCAGTCGTGACCAGCACAAGCGCGCAAAGCCGCGCCTTGGCCAGCTCAAGGTAAACCCGCGGCGAAAACTCGCCCGAGGCGGGGGTAGATATCGAGGATGAAAGTGTGGTCACGGCCGCCTGTTCTCCAGACGCGGATCGTAGCGGGAATCAGCCCGCTGAACCACCCGCCGGGCCGGAGCCCTCGTCGGCGGCCCCGGCCTCGCGGAGCATCTCCATCTCTCGAATGGTCAATTCGCCCGTCCCGTGCACATGCAGCATGACGCGCAGCGTCGTCGCCCCCGCCGGGATCTCATCGGGAAGCAGGACAACGTCGGCCGAAAACGCCCGCCCGGCTCGGAACTCGGGCGTCAGCAACGTCACTTCACCTTTTTCGTCGCCAAAGACGAGCGTGACCCGCGCGACGCGGACACTGTCGGTCGCGGTTCCTGCGAGCTTGACCCGCAGCGGCCCCGGCGGCAGCGTCAGAGCGGACTCGCGCGGCTTGCGGTTATATGGCCCGGCGCCGGTGACGATGCGCACATCGCCCGCTTCGGCGAGTTCAAAGCGGGCCTGCTCTTCAGTCCGTTCGATCGACTTCACGGCGTCGGGTTTGCGATCCTTGAAGCTATAGCCGTGCAGCGTCGGGAGCAACGCGGCCGAGTCCGCGGCCATCGTCCAATCGATAAATGAGCGATCGACGCGTAGGAGCGTGACGAAGCGCTGATTTTCAACATTCCACTCGCGTACGAGTTTGAAGAGGCGTTGTCGTTCGCCGAGCGCCTCCCACGCATCCGCGTCAGAGACCACGAATTCCAATTCCCGCGATGTCAGCACGTCGTCGGGTCGCCGGAAGTACACGAGATGCACCCGTGGTGCGCCACCGGACGCTGGGGCGCGTCTGAAACCCTCTCCCCACCAGATGTCATATGTGCGTTCGATGTCGTCCGTGTAGCGGTCGGGACTTCGCGCCCAGTCCGCGACGGCGACCGCGAACTCGGGGCGCCGAATCCGCTCAGCCTCGCGTGCGAACGCGGTGGTGAGTCTACGCCGATGACGCGTCGCCTCGGTCAGATCGGTCACGCGCGCCATCGTGATGTACGGCGCCCAACACACGAGCCCGAGCGCCAACACGCGCGCGACGACACTAGCACGAACGAGATTGGTCGCGAGAAGCAACGTCAAGAGCGCCAGCGGCGTGGTTGCGAAGAGCGTTCGAAACCACACGGGCGTGTCGGCGCCGGATGGGGCGCGCCCGAACTCCGGGTAATACAGCCCCGCCCAGCACGCCGCGACGCCGAGGATCAACAACGGCAGCGACAGAGGCCAGCGGGGATTTGCGACGCCGATATCTGCGACAGTCGGCGGCGAATCGGCGCCGCCCTGTTTCTCAAGTTGTACACCGGCCAGCTCGAGGCGTTCGCGCTTTCGGGCGAATTGACCGACCAACCCGATTGACAGCCCGATCGCCGCGCACGCGACTGCGGTGTGGTAGTAGATATAGTTGTCCGATCGCAGCGTGTTCGACAAGCCGATCAACAGGGCGAGCAGCAACAGGTGCGTGATGGCGAGCGCGAACCAGAACCGGGCGTGCCGATCCTGCCACAACCGCGTTGCGACAAACGGCGCCAGCAGCACCGGAAACTCCATCACCCACACGACCGAGTCATACACCGATACATCCACGCCGGCGCGGGAGAATGTCATGGTATGGACGGCATGGCGGATTTGATCGTGCACATTCGCCAGAAACACGCCAATCGACTCGTAATCAAACGCGGCAAGGCATAGTAACGCGACGACGGCGCCCCCGAGGATTCCGCCGACAATGAACGAGACGATCGAGCGCCGCAGCGCGAATAGATACACGACAACCACGCCGAGCGAGGCGGCGGCGGTCGGCTTGCACAACGCGAGCATGGCGCAGAAGAACCCGCACAACGTCGTCACGCTCAGCAGCCAGTTTCGACGCCAGTTGCTCAGCAGCAGGGCGCCAGCCAACACGGTATACAGCGTCAGGTCGACATCGGGATAGACATCGTTCGAGTAACGCAGAAAGTTGTACGATGCGCCCAGCAGGATCGTGCACAACACGCCGGCCGCGAGCCCCCCGACTCGATAGCAATAAAACGCGGCGACCAGCAGCGTCAACGTGTTGATCACCATCGGATGAAACGCGCCCATCCGCATGACCACGTCCGAGACCAGCGGGCGGCCGAGCAGGTCGGTCAGAAACATGTCCAGCGACACCATCAGCCGATCGGGATAGCTGACCAGCGTCATGTCGTGATACAGCACCGGCTGAAGATAATTCTGCGGATCGGCGGAGGACGGCGGCGTCCAGAGTCGGTCACAGGTCACATAGGCGTAGCCGACGATCGGCACGAGAATGAGCGCGATCTCAATAACAGTGACCGCGCGCGACCGGGGCTGCGACGAAACGGACATGGATCCTCCGTAATCCGAAGACGGACAAGCGCGGGAATGATGCCCGGCTGGGCGTGTCATTTCAAGACGGCCAGAGCGGCGATCGCGGCTGCGGGGCCGCGGCCGGGGGCGGCCGCGTTCCTTTTGCGATATGATCCAATGGTCCAGCTGCGCTCTAACGACTCTCGGAGAATCTTGATTCGTGTGCGGAATATTCGGCATTGTCGCGCGGCGGCCCGGCGCCTTTGAGGCGGGGCAGCTTGCGCGCCTGCTCAACAAACTCTTCAAACTCTCCGAATCGCGCGGGAAAGAAGCGGCCGGCGTCGCCGTGCTGTCCGACGGCGCCATCGACATCTATAAAGAGCCGATCACGGCTTCCGCCTTCATCCGCAGCAAGCCCTATCGCGAACTGATCGCGCGAACGCTCGGTGACCAGGCGGATCGCTCGAAGCCGGTCGCGGTCATCGGCCATTCGCGCCTCGTGACGAACGGCGCCCAAGCGCTACATCAGAACAATCAACCGGTCGTCGCCGAAAACGCCGTAGCCGTGCATAACGGCATTATCTGCAACGTGGATTCGCTGTGGCAGGATCACCCGGATCTCGCGCGGCAGTCGGAAGTGGACACGGAGGTGTTCCTGCGCCTGTTCGAGCAGCGATTCGCCCGGACCGACCAGCTCGCCGACAGCGTGCGCGAGACGTTCGCCGAGTTGGAGGGCACGGCGTCGGTCGGCGTGCTGCTGCGCGATCGCGACGCGGTCCTGCTCGCGACGAACAACGGCTCGCTTTACACGGTTGGCGACGACGATCTGCTGCTGTTCGCGTCGGAGCGATACATCCTTGAGCAGGCGATGAGCGAGCCGCCGCTGCGCGGACGCGTATCCGCCGCTCAGATTCGCCCTTGCGGCGCCGGCGCCGCAATGCTGGCGCCGCTGAACGGCGAGGCGCTCGTGGACTTTCCGCTGAACGGGCCGACGGCGCCCGTCGTGCCGACGCCCGGCGCCCGAACGCCGCGCAAGATCAACGACATCCGCAATGGCGCGCACGTCGCGCGAAACGGCGCGCCGGCGATCGCCAATCGCAGCGCCGCGTCGCGCGTCGAGCGACTGGTGGACGAAGGCTGCGCTCGCGTGCCGGAAATGCGGCGCTGCACACGCTGCATCCTGCCAGAAGCGATGCCGTTCATTGACTTCGACAGCGACGGCGTCTGCAACTACTGCCGCAACTGGCGCCCGATCGAGACGACGGGTGCGGACGCCTTGGCCGAAGCGGTCGCGCCGTATCGCGGCTGCAACGGCGCCGCGCCGGATTGCCTGCTGGCGCTCAGCGGCGGACGCGACAGCACGTATTCGCTGCATTACGTGAAGACCGTGCTCGGCATGAACCCGGTCGCGTACACGTACGACTGGGGAATGGTGACCGACCTCGCGCGACGCAACCAGGCCCGCATCTGCGGCCGGCTCGGTGTCGAGCACATTCTGGTTTCCGCGGACATCACCCAGAAACGCGCGAACATTCGGAAAAACGTGCAGGCGTGGCTGCGGCGGCCGGAACTCGGCACGGTGCCGCTGTTCATGGCGGGTGACAAGCAGTTTTTCTATTACGCAAACCGCCTCCGCAACCAGATGAACCTCAAGCTGCTGATCTTCAGCATGAACCCGCTTGAGCGCACGGATTTCAAGACCGGCTTCTGCGGCGTTTCCGGGGGCACCAAGGACAAGTTCTACGGCTTGTCGTTCGGCGGGCGCATGCAGTTGGCGATGTACTACGCGAATCAGTACCTGCGCAACCCCGCGTATATCAACTCGTCACTCTGGGACACGCTCCACGCTTTCTGGTCGTATTACTTCCTGCCGCAGGATTATCTGCAGTTTTTCCATTATCTGATGTGGGACGAAGCGACGATCGAGCGCACTCTGATCGACGAGTATGACTGGGAACTCGCGCCGGATACGAAAAGCACCTGGCGGATCGGCGACGGCACAGCGTCGTTTTACAACTACATCTATTACATCGGCGCCGGCTTCACGGAGAACGACACGTTCCGCAGCAACCAGATCCGCCAGGGGTTGATCGAGCGTGATTGGGCGATCGAGCGGGCGAAAGTCGACAATCACCCGCGCACCGAGTCTATGCTGTGGTACTGCGACACGATCGGCATCGACGCCGCGGCGGCCGTCAAGCGCATCAATGAGATGCCGAAGCGATACTCGCCGTTGGCGTAGTGGAAGCGATCGCGATCGGCTCCGCCACGGTCAGCCGGTTGAGCCCGAGCATGAAGCGAACCTCATGTGAAACGCGGAAGCCCGCCACTTTGAGCAGCTCCCGCATACGCGCCGGCGTAATGCCGTAGACCTCGCCCTCGATCATGCCGCGTTCCGACTGATCCGCGTCCCATGGCTTGCGCAGCGTGTGCCATATACGCGAAATCGTGGGCGGAATCATCGTGACAAGCAGGCGGCCGTTCGGCCGCAGCACGCGGTGGGCTTCGCGCAGCACATCGTCGCGATTCGGAATGTGATTCAAAGCGGCGATGATCGCGACAGTGTCAAAACTCGCGTCCTTGAACGGGAGTTCAGCCGTGTTCTCGACGACAAGGTCGACGTTTTCCCACGGGTAAACGTCTACACCGACGCCCTCGCCCTCGTATGAGCCGACGAGTTCGTTCGTGCCGCAGCCGATGTCGAGCAGTTTGCCGCGCACATGCGGCAGAACCGTCTTCAGGCGCCATTGCAGGAGTTTGCGACCGACCGAGTCTTTCATGTTCGCTCTCTACGCGGGACGGTGACGACGCTACACCCGCACCTCCAGGCACTGCCACGCCAGCCAGCGTACTAGGACGGCGCTGATCAGAAAAGCCGCCGCCGTCGCGAACGCCGCCCCAATGGCCCCAAAGGCGGGAATCAGGGCCGCGTTCATCGCAATATTCGCGATAACGATGATCAGCGACATCACCGTGTGGGTCGCCGGTCTGCCGCCCTGCAGGAGGATCTGGTTGAGCGGAATCCACGCCGCGCTCGCGACGAGACCCCCCATCAGGATCGCGAAAATCGGCCAGCTGTCGAAGAACACTTCGCGATTCGTCACCAGGCGCACGCCGATTGGATACGCGGCGACTGCGATCACGCCGACGGCGAGCATCGCAAGAAACGTGAGCTTGCGCGTTTTGCTGACAATCGGCGCCAGCGCGGCGAGGTCGCGCGTCTTGAGATGTTTGGCGAGCAGGGGGTTGACGTTGGTTCGCGCGACGATCGGCAATTGCGCGATTCCTTCCACCAGCATCGCGGCGAAGCTGTACAATCCGACCACCGCGTCGCTCTTCATCAGGCCGAGCATCAATACGTCGACGCGCGTGTTCAGTTCCAACATGATGCCGCTGCCGGCGCTGCGCACGCCAAATCGGAAATGTCGTCGAATCCACACACGCCAGCGACCATCCCATTTCGCCGCGCTGTCACCCGCTGTTGCGATCGTCAGAATCACGAAGATCGCGATTTCGGCGATTGTGAAGACAACCGGGACGCGCTCGCTCGCGGCGCCGATGTAAATCAAGACGAGCAGTGTCGCCAGCATCAGCACAGTGCGCAGCGCTTGCGCCACGGCGTACAGTCGCATCTGGCGTCGCCCATTGATAACGCCGAACAGCGTTTTGTTGACGGCGAAACAGAACAGGCCGAGCGACGCCCACGCCATTCCCGTCGCGACATCCGGACTTGCCAGCGCCCACGCGATCGGCACGCGGCTGAAATAGAAACCGGCGGTGAAGAGGATCGATAGAAAGGCCGTGAGAGCGACGGCCGCCGATACGGCGACGCGTCGACCGGCGTCGCTATGCGCTTGCGCGACGGCTCGCAGCGCCGACAAGTGCACGCCGCCGGCCGCGAATTGCGAGAAAAAGATGTACGCGGCGAACACCTGATTGAAAACGCCGAGCGCGGCCTCGCCATACTGATCCGCAATCAGCAGATTCAGCAGAATGCCGCCGATGCCGACAATCGCGAGGCTGCCGAGGTTCCAGCGGACATCGCGCGACATCCGCGCAGCGCCGGACGGCGCTTCCAACCCGCGCCCCGAAACACGCTCAGTCGCCATCAGCCTTTTCACCGCCGCCATCAGACGGTTTTCGCGATTCTCCGCGCACACCGATCGGCCGCGCCGGCACGCCGGCGACAATCGTAAAAGCCGGCACGTCGCGCGTCACGACCGCGCCGGCGGCGACGATTGCGCCTTCGTGCAGCGTCACCCCCGGCAGAATCGTCACGTTACAGCCCAGCCACACGTCGCGCTGAATATGGACCGGTTTGCAGACCAGCCCCTGCTCGCGAATCGGCACGTCACGGCGATCAAAACGATGATCGGAACTCATGATCGTCGTTCGATGCGCGATGCGCACGCCATCATCGATCCGCACGCCGCCGAAGCCGTCGATGTAAATCCACTCGTTCAGCGTGACGTTGTCGCCGATGCTCACGCGGTATGGGTACCAGACGGTTACGCCTTCATAAACGCGCACGCGACCGAACCGCGCGCCGAACATCCGTATCGTCCAGTAGCGGAAGAAATCGCCCATCGGCGACGGAAGGTACTTGAACACGCCATACAACGTCAGATAAAGGCCGTGGACCAGATAGTCGCGCGAAGTGATCTCGTGCTGCATCGCGGTGGATGGATCGCGCGCGGCGTCCGCCGGCGATCGCTCGCCGCTCATCGCTCAACCGGCTCCACGAGCGACTCGCCGCGCGCCGGCGCCCGCGGCTTTAGCGCCGGCGCCGCGATTGTCTCGATTGTCGCCGCGCCGCGTCGCAACTCCACTTGTCGCTCGTTGTCGATGATGATGAACAGATCGCGGTTATCTTCCATGTCGTACTGCACGGCAGACAGGAGAATCTGCAACCCCGCCAGCGCGAGCAGAATGAAGCACAGGAACGACGTCTGCGGAAATTCCATCCCCGCGATCAGGTACACGTATAACACGCGAATCGCGAACGGCAGCGCCCCGAACAGCCACAGCGCCATACCGGTGATGTACGACAGGCAAAGCGGATTGAAATTCCGCACAAGGTACTTATGGATCAATCGCCGCCCGAACAGGCGCATCAGCAGATATGACACACGCGGGATGTAGCTGCGCAGCTTGATGCCGCTGATCGCGTCGCCGTACACCGGCTTCACTTCCACCATCGCCACGCGGAAATTGTGCACGTTCAGCATGTTCAGGATGTCGGCGTTGTAGCCATATCGCCGCGTCATTTTGTCGATTGGTATCGCGGCCAGCGCCCTCCGCGAAATCGCGGCGTACGCGCACTGGGGGTCCATCAACTGCCAGTAACCGGTCGCGAACTTGGTCAAGAACGTCAGCCCGGCGTTTCCGAACAGGCGATAGGCCGGCATTGTGTTGGTCACGTCGCGATGGAGCAGGCGATTGCCCTTGCAGTAGTCGGCGACGCCACGGGCGATCGGGTCGATGACGTTGGGCAGGTCGTCCGGGCTCATCTGGCCGTCGCCGTCCATGGTGACTGTGATGTCGAGCCCGAGTTCGATGCTTTTCAAGTACCCGCTGACGATCGACTGACCGAGGCCCTGATTGACTCCGTGATTGACGATCACGACGCGCGGGTCGCGCTGCTGGCATTCGCGCACGATCTCCAGCGTCCGATCGGCGCTGCCGTCGTTGATCACGATAATCCGATCCACGAATCCGGGAACGGCCCCAATCGTCTTGGCGATCAGGCGTTCCTCATTGTGGGCCGGCATGATGACGCCGATGCTCTTTTCGCCGTAGATTGAGGCGCTCCTCTGCGATTTTCCGGTCAGGAGTCTACCTAGATTCCAGTCCGGTTGCATCCGACGGGCCGCCATTGCGAGGGCGGGGTCGGCCCGGCGTCGCTCCCCTACAATGTGGTCACATGCCGCCCGCCGCTAAACTGCCACCTCTTGCATCCGCGCCGATCCTCGCCGACGGACTGCGCTTCGACCGCCCCGGCT
>JAGQOO010000104.1 GCA_020427345.1 Phycisphaerales bacterium
CGCCCCAGATGAACTCGCTGTAGATGTTGAAGTTGTATGCGCCGCCGCCCGCGCCGGTCGGGATCGACCAAGGCAGGTCGTCATCTTCGAAGAGGTATTGGTTGACGCCGATCCCGAGTTGACGCTGATTTGACAGGCACTGTGCCACGCGGGCCTGTTCCTTGGCGCGCGACAACGATGGCAGCACAATCGCGATCAGCAATGCGATGATCGCGACGACGACCAACAACTCAATCAGCGTAAATGCTCGACGCTTCATCTCAACCCCGCCTCTGAGAGTCGCTCTCAGTCCCCACATCCTGCGGATCAGTTCCGCCTAGTCGGGCGAAAAGTCGTTGAAATTCGACCAGGCGCCCCCCCAAGGTTTATTCGGCCAGATGGTCCATTCCGGTCCATAGACATAACGCGTGTCCATGGTTTGGTGGCGCGCGCTACCATCCAAAAACACCGCCGAGTGACGGTTCAACTGGCGATGCCAGCCGGGCAGATTGACGGAGCCGGCGGCCCACGGGCGGCCGGTGTAACCGGGCGGCTTCGCCCGCTCCAGGCAGAAGTTGAGCTGGTTCTCCATCAACACGATGAACTCGGTCGCGAAGCGCCCCGATTTTCCCTCGAGAATCTCGTTGCCCAATCCCTTGTACGTGTCCCGAGACAGTTCCGTGTGGCCGAGGATCTTGCCAAAGCTCTGGCTATAGGGCGGCTGGTTGCCCGGCGCGACGCGGTAGAAGTAATAGGGCCAGTACCAGTTGATCGCGTAGCTGGTTCCGCGGAAATACCATGTCTGGGCGTTCGTCAACTCTTCCGGGACCGGCCGGGTGGCGCCGACCAGCGGCACTTCACCCGTCTTGTCCGACGGACACTGGAAAAACCCCGGCGTTTCCGCGGGAATCGCGCGGGGCGAGTTACGGTTCGGGTTTGGCTCAGCGTCCCATGAGACCGACGACGACAGGTACTTGTTCATGGGACGGGCCCGCGGCGGCACACGCCAGGTGTCGCGGTCGCTGCCGCGCCCGTTGAATCCCTGGACTCGCCATTCGTCATCGTTGGCGTTGGGCATCGCCCCGCCCCAGATGAACTCGCTGTAGACCCCGAAGTTGTAGGAGACGCCACGATTTCGAACCGGGTTCGGCATCGACCAAGGCAGGTCGCGATCCTCAGTCAGATAGCCGTGGACACCGACCCCCAACTGACGGAGATTGCTGACGCAGACCGCGGTCCGCGCCTGCTCCCGCGCCTTATCCAGTGACGGCAATAAGATGGCGACAAGCAGCGCAATGATCGCAACCACAACAAGCAGTTCGATCAGCGTAAACCCGCCTCTTCGCTGGGTCATGTGACATGTCCTGTTTGCCGGCTCTATGGCGCAGAAAATGCGCAGACCGCCGCCAGTCAATGACTTGAGACAGGCCGGCGAGCCGGTAGTAGTCTACTCGGTGGCGCCGGTTGGGGTCAATGATAAGTCGGTTATCGGGCTCGCTTTGGGCGCCTAATGAGGCGTTTCGCCACGAAGAAACCCGCAGACGTGCCGGATCGCCGGCGCCAGCCACTGCACGCACTCGCGGGCCCCGCGCGGCGACCCCGGCAGCCACACGATCAGCGTCTTTCGTGCGATACCCCCGCCCGAACGGGAAACGATTGACAGCGGGGTACGCTTGAACGCCTCGAGCCGCATCACTTCACCGAAACCCGGCAATCGCCGCTCAAGCAGCGGTTCGATGGCGTCCGGCGTTACGTCGCGCTCGGCGACGCCGGTGCCGCCGGTCAGGAGGATCAACTCCGCTCGGCCGAGCCAGGCGGTGACCCGATCGCGAATCGCGTCGACATCGTCCGCCACGATCTCGCGATGGACGAGCTGGCTTTCGAGCGCGGGTAACGCGTCGATGATCGCCGGTCCGGACTCGTCGCGCTGGGCGCCGGCGGCACATCGGTCGGACACAGTGATGACAACGGCACGGTTGGGCATGATGTGATCCGGTTTCCGCGACGGTACTCCGGGGTCCGCGCGGTTCGGGTCGCGCGGATCGCTAGGATACCGGGCATGGAGCATGATAGCCGAGCAAGTGTCGAGTTGGATTGCCGCCAATGCGGGGCGTGCTGTCTGACGTTTGACGTGTTGCTAAACACGGGCGAGTCGGCCGCCTTTGCGGCGCGGCCTGATCTCGTGTCGCTCACCGTGCTGTACAACGGTCCATTCTTTCCGCCGCCGCGCTTCATGCGCCGCGAGGCGGATGGCCGCTGCGCCGCGCTCTCAGGCGGCCTCAGCGCGTGTCACTGCACGATCTACGAGGATCGTCCTACGTTGTGTCGCGAGTTCGAAGCGGGGTCGGCTGACTGCCTCGCGGCGCGGGCGCGACTGGGAATTGGAACCGACTAGCGGTCTGTCAGGACCCTTTGGTACAGCTCCATTAACTCGCGGGCGTGACGCTCGATCGAGACACGTGATCGAACATCGGCCGCGCTCGTCATCGCCGCGGCGCGGTATTCAGGCGTCAGACACTTGTCGATCCCATCGGTCAGCGCGTGCGTGTCGCGCGGCGAATCGATCACAACGCCGGTTTCGTTGGATAACACTTCAGCGGCGCCGTTGAAGCGCGTTGTTACGACCGGCAACCCGGCGGCGGCGGCTTCGATCACCACGCGGCTGCACGGGTCATACCATGTCGGATGGGCCAGCACATCGCCTGTGGCGTACAAATCGCGCGGGTCGTCAACAGCGCCCGCATAGACCACACGATCCTTCAAGCCGAGCCGGACGACCTGACGCGCGAACGGGCGGAAGTCGCCGCGCCCCGCGACAAGCAAACGCCATTCGGCGGGTCGGAGGGCCATGGCTGTCAGCAACTCGGATAGCCCTTTCAGCCCGAAATTGTGGGCGATGAACACGACGACTGCTTCGTCAGAAGCCAGACGCAGCCGCTCGCGCGCGGCGGCGCGTCGCGGCGCCAGTTCAGGCGGCGAAAGGCCGGTCGTATTGACCGCATTGAACACAACGACAGCGCGATCCGCCGGAAAGCCGGGGAAACCGGCGATCAGTGTTCGTCGCACGTATTCCGAGCCGCACGCGACAAACGGTGGATTCGTTTGAGTGAGCATTGCCTGCTCGATCGCGGCGAGACGGCGTTGCTTGTGGTTGAATAGGCGGGTGAGGCGTCGCCATGTTTTCGCGATCGGCGAGGCCCCGCGTTCGACGCTGCGCGCGATCGTCTCAACGTATGTGCCGCCGCGCGGTTGATACACGCTTGCGCTCGGACACGGCGCGATCGCATGCGCGATTTCAAATCCGGCTTCGGCGCAATAACGGGCGGCCGCATTGACGAAAGCCACAGTGCGCACGGCCTTGGGGCCTTTACCAACGGCAACGCGATGAACGCCGAGCGATGGATCGGTCGCAGTTGGGGCTCTTGTAGCGTCGGCGGATTCCGCACAAACGACCGTGACGCTGGCGCCCGCCGCCACCAGCGCCTCCGCCATTTCGCGCGTCGATCGCTCCTGCCCGCCGAGGCGCGGGTCGAACCGTTCGAGAATCAGCGCGACCCTCATCCGCGCGCGTCCCGCCGCGCGATCTGACGCATGATCCAATCGCTTTTGGCCACAATTCGCTGCGCGAACCAGCGTACGCGGGGCGCGCGGCGCTGCAGGCCGAGATACGCCTGCAGGAATCGCAGTCGATCCGTGCGGGTTGCGCCGATTTGTCGCGCCGACGCGTCGAGTTGCGACAAGTCCTTGATCGTCCAGCGTGTGACGCGCATTCGCGGTCGAAACACACGCGCGAGGTCGATCAGCGTGAATCGCGGCGGACGGGGCGTGTTCGCGTCGATATCCGCAAAGATGTGGCACAGGTACAAGTCCCGGTGGCGCAAGCCCGTGCCGTGAAACGCTCCGACGAATCGCGCCAGTCGGCGCGTAATGTCGAACCGCGCTGTTCCGCGCGTGATCGCGGCGCCGGCTTGTTCGAATTCCCGCCAGCGCGCGTCGAACGGCGCGCCATCCGCAGCCGCCAGCAGCACGACGCTGCGGGATTCCAGTACGCCGCGCATCTGTTCAACGAACGCGATCGCCGCCGCAGCCGGGACGCTCGCTTCCGCCAGACGCCGCGCTTGCTCGAACTCCCACCAAGCCCGGCTCCGGCTCATTGTCTGGCGGCGCAGGCGGTCCCATTGCGCGCCGAGCGGCGTGTCCGCGTAGCGTTTGACATAGATCACGGCGCCGCCGTTGGGCGTCCAGCGCCAGCGCCGTCGCCCGCCAAGGCCGGGTTTGGTGAGTGGATTCCACTGCCCGGTGGCAAGCGGGGCGTCCGCGTCGCTGGCGAGCAATTCGCGCAGCGCGTTTTCGTCGATGCCCAGCGCGTCGCGCCAGCGCGCGTCGATCTCGCTTCGCGTCGCCATCACGCCGACCTCACCGGCAATCGTCGCGCGGCCGCGCCGCTGAGCAGTGTGTCGGCGGCTTGCAATGCCATGTCCGCCGTCAGGCCCGTCATACAGCGATGATCCAGCGGGCATGTTTTCTTTTGGCACGGCCCGCAATCCACCGGGATTTGCAGCTTGATCTCGCCCGCATACCCCGTATCCGTCCATTCCTGATGCGTCGGGCCGAATACGGCGACCGTGGGCGTGTCGAAGGCGTTGGCGTAGTGGCGCGGGCCGGTGTCGTTGCAGATCATGATGGCGGCGTCGCGGATGATCGCCTTCAGTGAGCCGAGCGTCGTCGGCGGGTCGATGAGCGGAACGGGGCGACTGGCGGCTCTCGACGAGATGTCGCGCAGCAAGTCGGCCTCGCGCGGCGCGCCGACAATGACCGACTTCAGGCCGTGATCCGCGTGCAGGCCGTCGCAAACCGCCGCGAATCGATCCGGCAGCCATAACTTGGCCGCGCCGAACGCGCCGCCGGGATTGATGACGGCGTATCGTTTGGGCGCCATGTCGTAATGCGCGCGAAGTTGCGCGGCGGCGCCTTCGTGGGCGTCAGTCACATCGAGTCGCAGTTTCCGGTCGTTGACGCTAATCCCAAGCTGTTCGACCAGCCGGGCATAGTCCGGCGTGATCGGCGACGGCACAAAGCGGCCATTCTCGCGCATGTGATATAGCTTGTCGGTCAGCAGCCAGCCGCGGGCTTCGCGCGCATAGCCGACGCGGCGCGGAATTCGAGCTGCGCGAGTGAGGAGTGCGGATCGCCAGGAGTTGGTGAACAGGATCGCCGTGTCATATTTCTCGGTAGACAGCTTTCGGGCAAGGGTGGCGTCTTCCGACAGGCGCGAAAGGCCCTTGGCGGTGGACCAATGGTATTCGCCGTCGTTGAGGCGCGAGCCGTCCAGGACGTCGCGCAGGTAGGGGCGGAGGAGATAGTCAATCCGCGCCTCGCCGGCGCCCGCTCGGAGTGCGCGCAACGCAGGCGTGGCCAGCACAACGTCTCCGACCCAGTTTGGCAGGACCACCAGTATCCGGCGCGCGGCGATCGGCATTTTGGAGAGTTTAGCCGTTGCGCGCGAGCTTCGCGCGGGCTGCCCGGCGGTCCCCCTGCCGTGCAGTTTGTGGCTGGCCGCCCGCTCGAATAAACTATTGGGGAATGTGCCCGACACGCCGCCGTGAAACTGGGGAGCCTCCAATCGATGCCGATTGAACCCGCGGACCGCCTAAAAGTCCTGCCGCCGTACCTGTTTGTCGAGATTGACCGCAAGAAACGCGAGGCGATGGACGCCGGGCGCGACGTGATCGACTTTGGCGTCGGCGACCCGGAGCGGCCGACGCCGGACTTCATCATCGGCGCGGCGGACGCGGCGTTGCGCAAGCCGGCGCATCATCGCTACCCACTCGGCATCGGCATGTCGGAATTCCGGGCGTCGGTGGCGCGTTTTTTTGAAAAGCGTTATGGCGTCAAGCCGGACGAGAAGCGCGAGGTCGTCGCCCTGATCGGCAGCAAAGAGGGGCTCGGGCACCTGACGCTGGCGATCGTGAATCCGGGCGACTTCACGCTGATTCCCGACCCGGCGTATCCGGTGTATCTGTCGGGGACGTACTTCGCCGGCGGCCGACCGCATTTCATGCCGCTGCGAGAGGAAAACGACTTTCTTCCGGATCTGGATGCGATTCCGGAGGAAGTCGCGCGGCGTTCGTCAATGATGTTCTTGAACTACCCGAACAACCCGACCGGCGCGATCGCCACTCGCGCGTTCTTTGAACGGGCCGTGGCGTTCGCGCGCGAACATGACATTCTGCTTGTGCAGGACGCGGCCTATTGCGAAACGTTCTACGCCGATCCGCCGCCGAGCATCCTTCAGATTCGCGGCGCGAACGATGTCGCGGTCGAACTGCACTCCTTGTCAAAGACGTTCAACATGACCGGATGGCGCGTCGGGTTTGCCGTGGGTAACGCCGCGGCGCTGACGGCGCTGGCCAAGATCAAGGCGAACTTCGACAGTGGCGTTTTTGGCGTCGTTCAGGAAGCGGCAATCGCGGCGCTGGAAGGCTCGGAGCGTCCCGAGCTTCGCGCGTCACGCGAGATGTACCGGCAGCGCTGCGAAGTGATGGCGGAGGGGTTGCGTTCGTTCGGGCTGCGGGTGAAGGAGCCGGCCGCGACCTTCTATGTGTGGGCTGGTCTGCCGGAAGGCTTGGACTCAATGGCCGCCGCGACACGCCTGCTCGAACAGGCGGACGTCGTGTGCGTGCCGGGCATCGGGTTCGGCGAGAGTGGTGAAGGGTTTATTCGCTTCGCGATGACGGTCGATCTGGACCGCGTCAAAGAGGCTTTACGTCGATTGGAGAAAGTGAATTGGAAGTAAGTGGTAGTTCGCGGTTCGCGCCGGAGGCGCGAACGACGGCGTATGTCGGACTGGGGTCAAACCTGGGGGATCGGGAGCATCTGCTGAACAGCGCGCTGGGCGCGTTGCGCGACGCGGATGGGGTGAAAGTCGTTCGTATGTCGCGTTTTCACGAAACGAAGCCCGTCGGAGGCCCGAGCGGTCAGCGGGATTTCCTGAATGCCGTGGCCGAAATCCGTGTGACGCTGACGCCGCGCGAGCTGCTGAACACGCTGCTGAGCATCGAGGCGGATCATGGCCGCGTGCGCGACGTGCGCAACGGCCCGCGTTCGCTCGATCTTGACCTGCTGCTTTTCGGCGGCGTGCGCGTCGATGAGCCCGGCCTGCAAGTGCCGCACCCGCGCATGTGGGACCGGGCGTTCGTGCTGGCGCCGCTGGCGGAGTTGGTGGACGTGACAGCGCTGCGCGAGCAGTGGTCGTCGATCGCGGAGTACGCCCGTGCGGGTTGATGTCGCGGAGGCCGACTGGCGCGAGCTGTATCACCTGTGCATCGGGTTTGTCGTGCCGCGCCCGATCGCGCTGGTGTCGTCGATGTCGGAAAACGACACGCCAAACGTCGCCCCGTTCAGTTTCTACAACATGGTCAGCGCCAACCCGCCGACCGTCATGTTCTGTCCGGGACTCAAGCGAGATCGGTCCAGCAAGGACACGCTCCGCAATGTGGAGCGCACCGGCGAATTCGTCGTCGCCACGGTCGTCGACGCGATCGCTGAGAAAATGGTCGCGACGGCGGCTGACCTGCCCTATGGTTCCAGTGAGTTTCCATTCGCCGGACTGACGCCGAAGCCCGCTTCGCGGGTGCGAGCGCCATTGGTCGCAGAATCGCCGGTTAACATCGAGTGCGTTGTGCGGAAGATCGTCAGGCTCGACGACGGGCCCGGCAGTAGTCGCATGGTGCTGGGGACGATCCAGGTGATCCATGTAGACGACGGGCTCTTAACGCCAGATAAGCGCATTGACCCGCACAAACTCAAAGCCGTCGGTCGCCTCGGCGGCGCCTGGTATGCGGATGTCGAAACGCCTTACGAGATGCAGGTTCCGAAGCCGCCGTCGGCCGAGTAGTCGGCGTTGCTTCGCGACGTTGGAAGGGAGTGAAGTGTGGAACGGTTGGTTCTCGCTGGTTGGATCCTGATGTTTGGCGCTTTCGCGGCGCAACCTGCTAACGCGCAGGGCAAGCCTCCGACCAAAGGCAAGGTATTGTCCCCGCGTTCGGAGCAGACGCTGACCGACGGCTGGCGCTTTCACAAGGGCGACGTCACGGGCGCCGAGGCAAAGGACTTCGACGCTTCCGCGTGGGAGACCGTGCGCGTTCCGCACACGTGGAACGCCGGGGACGGTCAGGACGGCGGAAACGACTACTATCGCGGCGTCGGCTGGTATCGTCGCCAGATCGTCATTCCGAAGGGGCATGAGAACCGGCATTTCCTGCGATTCAACGCGGCGAGCATCGTCGCCGACGTTTACCTTGATGGGCAGAAGGTCGGCAGTCATCGCGGGGCGTTTGGCGCATTCTGTGTCGAGATCACACCGTATGCCCATCCCGGGCGCAGTCACACGCTGGCGGTTCGCGTTGACAACTCGAAGTTCGAGGACGTGCCGCCTCTATCGGGCGATTTCACGATGTTCGGGGGTCTGTATCGACCGGTAGAGTTGCTGACGACATCGGATGTGTGCATCAGCCCGCTGGATTACGGATCGTCAGGTGTCTATCTCAGCGTCAACAAGTTGGACGCGGACGAAGCGCGGATTCTGACACGAACGATCGTATCGAACATCGGCAAGAAGAAACGGTCGGTTCAACTCGCGGTCATGGTCTACGACGCGCAGGGACAAATCGTCGCTGCGCTCGGAACGCCGAAGGTCCTCAAGCACGGCGAGCAGGAGATTCGGTTGAAGCTCTCGATTCCGACGCCGCACCGCTGGGACGGTCGCGCGGATCCGTACTTGTACCGAGTGGCGATCGAGTTGATGGATGGCATGAAGTCGCTTGATCGCGTTGAGCAGCCGCTCGGCATTCGCGAGTTCAAGCTCGACCCTGAAAAGGGGTTCACGCTGAACGATCATCCGCTTGATCTCCACGGCGTCAGCCGCCATCAGGATCGCGCGGGAATGGGGTGGGCGATCACCGACAAGGAAATCGCTGAGGATTTCGGCATTCTCGATGAACTCGGCTGTACGGCGGTGCGCCTCGCGCACTATCAGCACGCGCAGCCGGCGTATGACGAGGCTGACAATCGAGGGATGGTAGTGTGGGCCGAAATCCCGCTGATCGACCAGGTGCGCGACACAGACGCGTTTCGCGAAAACGTCAGCCAGCAACTGCGCGAGTTGATTCGTCAGAACTACAACCATCCGTCGATCTGCTTCTGGGGAATTCACAATGAAGTGACTGCGCCGTGGAAACAGCCGGCGCCGGATCCCACCGCGACCGTGACGATGCTGAACACGATCGCCAAGCAGGAAGACCCCGACCGATTGACGGTTTCGGCGGGTTGTGACCCGGAGGAGCATCCGGCGAACTGGGTCGCCGATGCGATCGCGTTTAACCGCTACTTCGGGTGGTATGTCGGGTCTCCGGAGGATTTTGCGCCGTGGGCCGATCGGATGCGCGGGGCCCATTCCGACAAGCCGATCGGCGTCAGCGAGTATGGCGCCGGCGCGAGCGTGAAACAGCACGTTGCGTGGCCGCCGGACAGGCCGAAGCACAACAGCCCGCTCCATCCGGAGGAGTGGCAGTCATTTGTGCACGAAGCGCACTGGAACGCGATGCGCGATCGGTCCTTCTTGTGGTCCAAGTTCGTCTGGAACGGATTCGACTTTGCCAGTGACGGTCGCGACGAGGGCGACGCCAAGGGCATCAACGACAAGGGGCTCGTGACATACGACCGGCGCGTGCGCAAGGACGCGTGGTACTGGTACCAGGCCAACTGGTCGGAGCGCCCAATGGCACATATCTGCGCGTCGCGCTGGTCGCCGCGGCCCGCATCCAGATATGACGTGCGGGTGTATTCAAACTGCGACGAAGTCGAGTTGTTCTTCAACGGTTTGTCGATCGGCCTCATGCCCGTGACGGGTCACGTCGCGGTCTGGCAGGACCTGCATTTCATCGCCGGCATGAACGAGTTGCGGGCAATTGGGCGTCGAGGCGGTTCCGAGGTAATCGACAAGGTTACGATCGTAGGGGAGTAAGCCGACTACTCGGCTTTGTTCTTCACGACGAGCGCCGCGCAGATCGCCGCTAGCTGAAACGCGATACAAAAGCCGAGTTGGATCACTAGTTGGGTCCCGCTGACGTTGATGAACCAGCCGACGAGGGCCAGCGCCAGAAACCCGATTGCCAGAACCTGGGCCAATGCCCCCAGCAGCCGGGCGGGCGAAAACTCCTGGTGCGCATCTTCCCGCGCGCGGGTCTCCATCACATTGCGGATTTCGCCCAGCAGACGCTCCATCCGGCGCAGCGTCGCTTCGTCGTCCGGCGGCAGCGGCCGCTTCTCGTCGGCCTTCGCCGGACTGGTGGAAACCCCGGATTTCTGATCGTTGGTCAGCATCGTTTTGATTGTGCGACTTCTGCGGCGACCTCCGCGTTCGCGGCAAAGTGCTCCAGTGACAATCCGCCGATCACCAGCGAATCGACGTCGGGATTGCTCAGCACGAATCGAATCGCCTCGTCCGCCGGCAACTCTCCGGACGCGAGGCCCTTCTTAACAATCACGCCGACATCGGCCCGGCGGGCCGCGGCGATCACGTCCTCGTGCGAGCGGTCTCTCGAATGATACTCGATCATGATGGCGTCGGCCCAGTCAAGCGCCAATTCGGCGGCTCTCGGGGTTTTTCCGGACAGGCCGATGGCCCGGATCAGCCCTTCCGCCCTTAGCGCGACCAGTGATGCCACAGCCTCACTTTCCGCCAACACCGCGACATCGTCCGCGGGCGCGTGAATCAGTACAATATCGCGTGGGGCCCCGAGCCGCGCCGCCCTAGTTGCGACGCTGGCCCGAACGTGCGCCGCGTCGAACCGGTACTCGCTGACGCCGTTCTCGAAGACCTCGCCGACCTTGGTTGAAATGACGACCTGGGCCGGGCGAGGCGACAGCGCGCGGCCGAGCCGCTCCTCGCTGACTCCGTACGCGGGCGCCGTGTCAAAATAGGTCACACCGGCATCGAGCAACCCGCGGACCAGCGCGTTGACCTGCTCATCGCTC
>JAGQOO010000105.1 GCA_020427345.1 Phycisphaerales bacterium
GAACAGCGCTCGAACGCGCGGCGCCTGTTTCCAGCCGACTTCGAGCATGATCTCGCCACCCGGCCGCAGGAATTCGCCCGCGTCTCGCACCAGGCGCTCGATGATGTCCAAGCCGTCCGGCCCGGCAAACAAAGCCGTATGCGGTTCATAGTCGCGCACGTTCGCCGGCAGGTCCGCCGCCTCCGATTCGCCGACATATGGCGGATTGCTGACGATCAGATCGAACGGCTCAACGCCGCGCCACGGGTCAAACAGGTCGCCGACGCGCCAATCCACTCGATCGCGAACCCCGTGGCGCTCGCCGTTCCGCCGCGCGACTGCAAGCGCGTTTTCGCAAATGTCGCTCGCGCAGACAGTCGCGTCCGGAAGATGCTTCGCCACGCAGATCGGGATGCAGCCGCTGCCTGCGCCGATATCGAGAATCCGCGTGATGTCGCCATTCGCCCCGCGGGCTGCGTGAATCGCGCGCTCGACCAGGACCTCCGTCTCCGGGCGCGGAATCAGCACATCCGGCGTGACTTCAAACTTCAACGAAAAAAACTCTTTCTCACCAAGCAGGTAGGCGACCGGCTCGTGCGCGGCGGCGCGGCGCACCCAAGCTCGATAGACGTCGCGCTGCTCGTTGGTGGGAACCTGCTCGTAACGGGTGAAAAGGTGGATTCGCTCGCACCCCAACGCCCGCGCCAGCAGCAATTCGGCGCAGAGTCGGGCGCTGTCCACACCCGCTGTTTCGAAGTAGTCCCGCGTCCATGCGAGCAGCCGGGCGATCGTCCATGGTTGATCGTGGCCACGGCCGTCTGACATGCGGTTGATGGTAGCGTCGGGGCGGCGAATTGGGTAACCCGGCTTCCGCGCGGTGAGCCCTCGCGTCAGGGCGTTTCTTCAGGCGCTTCCGCCGCGGCAGCGACGCCGGACGTTTCCTTCAGCCAGACGGGATCGGCGTATTCAATGCCATAGTCCGGCTTGGGGGTCTGCAGTCGGCTGATCCAGGCCACCACTTCCTGATAACGCCGGTCTTTCAGACCCTTCACCACGCCCCGATACCCGCCCTGAACCGACGGGTGGTCCGAGTCGGCGTCATCCGGCGGGAGCATGAACTCAGCCAGCAGGCTGCGATCCGGCAGCCCGCGATTGAGCATCCGCCCGCGCGGCGTTTCGAGGCGGTCCAGCAGGTAAAACAGCGTGTAGAGGTACTTGGTCGATCGGCGACCGGTGGTCGGCAGGCGAAACACCTGCGCTGTTGAGCCGCCGTGGCAGCCCGATCGGGCACAGCCGGACGCAATCAACGGCGCGACGTTCTTCCGAAAATCGCGAAAAAGGCGCGGGTCAGATTCGATCGTCATGCGGGCAGCTTGCGACAGGCCGGTGGCGCTGAGGATCAGCTGCAAGCGCTCGGGGTCGGACCCATCGCGGAGCGTGCGCTCCCAACCGGGATCGATCAGCCGGCCCGATTCGGCGGCCTCGCGAATGAGCGATTCGAACGACGGCTCAACCGGTTTGGCGGCGAACTTCACACGCACGCTTTCGGCTTTGCCGTCGAGACCGTACTCGCCGAGTCGGATGCGATTGACATCGGCCATCGTCAGCCAAGGCGGTTTGGCGAGGCCGGCGGGCGCCTTTGGCTCAGCCGGCGCCGGCGAGTCAACGTCGGGCGATTGGGTCGATCCCTCCCGCGCTTCCTCGATACGTTGACGCGCTTCGCGCAGCAACACGCCCGCGTTGTAGTGATCGGGGCGCAGACCGAGCACATAGAGACACTGCTTTTCCAGCAGCGTCCACGCCTTTTGTTGATGGAGCCAGTTGGCAAGTTCGACGTGCGCCGCGACGTCGTCACTCGGCAGCGCGGCGAATCGTGCGCGATAAGCGGATTCGACGTCATCGCCGTCAAACGCCGCCGCGCAGACGATCATGACGCCGATCAGCGCGATGGCCGGCGCAGTAGCGCCAAGAGCCCGGCGACCCATAGGCAGGCTAGACCTTCCGATGTTCCGTCTCCGCAACACAGGAACCATCAGGCATCGTTTTCAGATGATAGTCGCCAAAGATGCTCGGCGATTCCTTCTGCAGAATGCGCAGCACTTCGACCGCGACGGCGCGAATCTCGGTTTCGGCGTATTCGCTGGCCCGCATTTCGATGAAATGCCGCAAACCGCGCGCGTTGCCCGTGACGAATATCTTCGTCTCGGTCGCGTTCGGCAGCACGCTGCGCGCGGCCTGACGAGCGAGCTTGCGACGGAGCGTCCCGTCCGGCTCGTCCTTGAACTGCTCGGCGAGACCCTCAACCAGCGCGACATACGCTTCGTGTGACTGTCGCACAGCCTGCAGGAAGATGGCGTGCAGTTTCTCATCCTGCGCAATGCAATCCGGCTCGACAAAGTCGCAATCGCTTTCATCAACGTATCGCTGCGAAAGCTGCGAATAGCCGAATCCCGCGCGGTGGCGGATCAACTCATGTGTAAATGAGCGCGATACGCCGGTGATGAGGAAATTCCAGGTCGCGTGCTCCAGCACCGAGCCGTGTCCGACGCCGATGATGTGCCCCAGATAGTCGGCGTTCGTCTTACGGCCTTTGCCGAAGGACATATAGCACGTTCGGCCGGCCATCTCGCACAACTGCTCGCCGCCGACGGACGTATCCGTCGTCCACGACACTTCGTTCTCTTTCAAGAACCGGTCGATTTCGCTCGGCTCGGTCGATGTGCGACCGACGAGATACACGCGTGGTTGAGTGATAATCCGCAAAGCCGCCCTCCTTTTTGCCGCATTGTATCGCTACCATTCGCGAAATCGACGCCGCAGGAGGATCGTCCCACGCTCGCGGAAGCCATCCCAGCTCAACTGAACGACGCGCACGGGCAGTTCAACCTCGTTGAGGCCATGCTGTGGGGGGCGATCGCGCTGGCGCTGCTGCTGGCGGGTCGGGCCCAGACCGGCGATCGCCGCCGCCGCTGCCGGATCGGCGCGGCGACTTTCGGCGTTTTCGCCGCGACGGATGTAGTCGAGATCTTCATCGGCTCCTGGGGCCGGCCGCTGGCGCTCTTCGTCGTGAAAGCCGCCTGTGTCGGGACGATGGTATGGCTGCTATGGGCGGATACCGTCGATCGCCGGCGAACCGCGACCACCGAAGGCGAAAACCGCGAGAGCGAGCCAGCCGAGCATGAAGGCGGTTCCGCCGATCGGAGCGACGGCGCCGAGAATTGAGGGCGCGCCGAGCGCGAGTCCGTACAGACTCCCGCAGAAAACAACGATGCCGACCAGCATGGCGAAGCCGGCGATGTTTAGCCAGCGGCGGTGTTTCACGCCGCGCGCCAACATGCCAATCGCGATCAGTCCGAGGGCATGATACATCTGATATCGCGCCGCGGTTTCGAATATCTCCATCGCCCGCGGCTCCAGCGTTTCACGCAAGCCGTGCGCGCCGAATGCGCCGGCGGCGACGGATACCAAGGCCATTACGGCGCCGATTCCCAACCACATCACTGCCGCCCCCCATCCGTCAAAGTCGCGGGCGCCGTCTCGGGCGCGCCGGCTTCAAACGACTCAGCCGCGTCGCCGTTGACGCGCATTGCGACCATCGTCAGATCATCCGTCAACTCGGCCAGGCCGACAAACCGCCGAATGTCCCACAGGATGTTCTTGAGCGCCGTCTCCGGACGCAAAGCGCCATAACGCACGAGCGAATCGCGCAGTCGCTCCCGGCCGAACAAGTCCTGCTGAAAGTTCATCGATTCGATCAGCCCGTCCGTGTACAGCAGCACAAAGTCGTTCGGATGAAGCGGAACTGTGTGTGTCTCATAAACCTCTTCGGGCATGATGCCCATCACGATGCCGCCGTCCATCGGGCGAATCGTCTTCTTCACGCCGCGCAATATCAGCGGCGGTTCGTGGCCGGCGTTTGCAAAACGCAAAGCGCTCGCCTCCGCGTCAACGGCGACGACCAGTAGGGTCACAAACTCCGCTGACTGCGTTTCCTCGCAAATCTGCCGATTCAGCCGCGTCAGAATGTCGCCGAGGTCCTCGCTTTCAGGGGCCGATGTGATCGTCGCGCGCATCGCCCCGCGCACGTATGTCATCAGCAGCGACGCATGAACACCGTGACCAACCACATCCGCAATCGCCGCGATCAAATCGCCGTTCGGTCGACGGAAAAAATCGCAAAAGTCGCCGGACACATGCCAGCTCGGCTCAAAGACGAGCGCGGCCTCAATCCGCTCATGCGCCGGCGGCGTTACGCGCACCATGCGCGCCTGCAGATTGCCGGCCAATTCGATGTCGCGTTCGACCTGTGCGGCGCGCAACCGATCGTCCAGCAGTTGCGCGTTGACGATCGCTGTCGCGGCCTGCGCGGCGAGTGCGCGCATCAGATTCCGCTGCTCCGGACGAAAACGCCGACGTCGATTGGTGTAAACGCGGATCACGCCGATCGGGCGCCCGTGATAGAGAATGCCGACCGTCAGGCCGCTGACGATGCCAAGTCGACGGGCCTCTTCGGGAAACTTGATGCGCGGATCCTCGCGCGCGTCCTCGATATAGACCGTGCGCCCTTTCAGGGCTTCGTCGTCAATCGGGTTTTCCGCGCGCGTGTCCGCCGCGCGCCCCGCGTACTCGTCCGACAACTGGTGCGCGGCCTTGATGCGCAACTCGTCCGTCGCTTCGTCATACAACCGCAAGCTCGCGTAGGGGCAATCCATTACGCGCGCGGCCTCTGTCACGATGCGGTCGAGAATGCGCTGCAGGTGCTGCTCGCCGCTCAGCAACTCGGCAATGTCGCCGATAGATGACAGATTCTGCGCCGTGTCGTTCAGCCGCGCCTCCTGGCGACAGCGATTCGAAAGCAGGCGCGACGCCCATCGCGCCGTGCGCGACGCATGCGAGTCCGGTCCCCGGCTGAGTAGCGGCATCTCAGCCCATAGCGCCTCCAACGCTGAGCCGCGCGCCGGCGGATGGTTGCCGTCGCGATACTCCCCAACGGCGATCCACCCGATCGACTCGGTACGCAGATAAATCGGCGCGACGACAATGAAGGCGTCCGCGGCGCGGATGAACGCCACCGAGGCGGGTGGGTCGTCAACCGCCAGCCGCGTCAACGGGATCGGCCGCGGCAGCGAACTCGGCCAGCAGCCGGATTGCCGGGCATAGTCGGAGGCGGGCTCCGACATCGCCAGCAGGCCACCCTGCGACGCGTAGATGGCGACCGCCAGCCCCGTCGAGCGGCTGAGCCCGGCGACGAAGTCCTCAAGATAAGCGGTATCGACAAATTCGCGGATCATGCCCGGCTCGCCGCGCCCTCGTTGGCGCCGGGGCGATTATAAGGGAAGCCGCTCGGCGGCTCGCCCCGATTGGCGGGGCGCCGCGGCCACGGCTAGACTAATGGGTTTACGCGACGCCTAGCGAGTTTTGCCAGCCACCGACGACGGAGCGACCCAATGAAGATTCACGAATACCAGGCGCGAGCCCTGATGGCCGAAGCCGGCGTGCCCGTGCCGCCGTCCGAAGTTGTTTCGTCCGCAGATCAGGTCCCTTCGGCGTTTTCGAAGATCGGGGCGAAGCAGGTCGTCGTGAAGGCCCAGGTCCACGCCGGCGGTCGCGGCAAGGCCGGGTACGTCAAGCTCGTTTCCAGCGCTGACGAGGCCAAACAGCACGCCGAACGCATGCTGCGCGAGCCCATGGTCAGCAAGCAGACCGGACCGGAAGGCGTGCAGGTGCGCAAGGTGCTGCTCGCGGGCGCGGTGGACATCGATCATGAGTACTACCTCGGCGTTGTGCTGGATCGCGCCAAGCGCGTGCCGGTGTTGATGGCCAGCGCCGAAGGCGGCGTCGAGATCGAAGAAGTCGCGGCGAAGAACCCCAGGGCGATTCGCAAGGCGTGGTTCCACCCGCATCTCGGACTGCAGCGCTTTCAGGCGCAGGCGATCGCGTCGGAAATCGGACTGAGCGGCGATCAGGCGAAAATCGCCGCCGACATCATGCTCAAGCTCGCGAAGCTGTTCATCGAAAAGGACTGCTCGCTGGCGGAAATCAACCCGCTCGTCAAGACCAAGGCCGGTGAGATTCTGGCCATCGACGCGAAGTTCAATTTCGACGACAACGGGCTGTTCCGACACTCAGGAATCGCGGAGCTCTTTGACCCGGCCGAGGAAAATCAGGCCGAGTTGCGGGCAAAAGAGTTCAACCTCAGCTACATCGCGCTCGAAGGCAACATCGGCTGCCTCGTCAACGGCGCCGGCCTCGCGATGGCGACCATGGACATTATCAAACTGCACGGCGGCGAACCGGCGAACTTTCTCGACGTCGGCGGCTCGGTCTCGCCCGAAGGCGCCGTCGAGGCGTTTCGCATCATTCTGGCGGACAAAGCCGTCAAGGCCGTGCTCGTCAACATCTTCGGCGGCATCGCCAAGTGCGACGTGATCGCCGACGCGCTGATCAAGGCGGCCAAGGAAGTCGGCTTCAACGTGCCGGTCGTCGTGCGGCTGGAAGGCACGAACGTCGACAAGGCCCGCGAGATGCTCAAGACCGCGAACATCGACCGGCTGATCACGGCGGCGGATCTGACCGACGCGGCCAAGCGGGTTTGCGCGGCGGTTTAGCTGACCGGTGGACATGACTCACACTGATCTGATCAAGCTGGTCGAGCGATTCGCCGGCAAGCGGGCACTGCTCGTCGGCGACTTCATGCTTGATCGCTATGTCTTCGGCGACGCCGAGCGCATCAGTCCCGAGGCGCCCGTGCCGGTGCTGCGCGTCATCGAGCGACAGGATCGCGTTGGCGGGGCCGGCTCGGTTGCGCTGAACATTCAATCACTCGGCGGAACAGCGGTTTGCTGCGGCATGATCGGCGATGACGCTTTCGGCCGTCGGGTGAGCGCGTTGCTCGCCGAAGCCGGCGCCGACACGACCGGCCTGCTCATCACCGACGATCGCCCCACGATCACCAAGACGCGCCTCGTCGGACTGGCCGAACATCGGCATCGCCAGCAGATTCTGCGTGTGGATGACGAGCGCGTCGGGCCATTGATCGGTCCGGATCGCCGCAAGCTGATCGAGTTCGCGCAGAAGGCGATCGAGCGCGTGGATGTCGTCTGCCTGGAGGACTACGGCAAAGGCGCGCTGGCGCCGGATGTGTGTCGCGCGATCATCGATGCCGCCCGCGCCGCCGGCAAGCCGGTATTGGTCGACCCGGCGCGGCAGGCGGGTTGGGAGAAGTACACGGGCGCGATGACGCTGACGCCGAATCGAGCCGAACTTGAGATCGGCGCCGGGCGATCGCTCGAAGATGATGAAATCGCGCCGGCGGCCGCCGAACTGGCCAAGGCCCTTGAGCTGAGCGCTATGTGCGTGACGCTCGGTCGCGACGGCGCCGTGCTGGTCGGACCAGATGGCGGCGTGGAGCGCTTCCCGACCCGGCCGCGCGCCGTGTACGACAATACCGGCGCCGGCGACGCCGTTCTGGCGATGATGGCGATGGCCATAGCGGCGGGCGGATCGCTGCGCGAGGCGACGCCGCTGGCGAACATCGCCGGCGGGCTGGAAGTCAGCAAATTCGGCTGTGTGCCGATCGCGGCGGCGGAGGTGCTGGAGGAACTGCGCCGCGGCGGCGCGAGCGGCGTCGGGAAAATCCGCGCATTGCCTGAGTTGCAGAGCGAACTCGCCGCGCGCCGGCAACGCGGCGAAACGGTCGTTTTCACAAACGGCTGTTTTGACGTGCTGCACGCCGGACACATCGAGTTACTGGAACAGGCGAAGTCACACGGCAGCATGCTGGTCGTCGGCATTAACACGGACGCTTCCGTCCGTGAGCAGAACAAGGGAAAAGATCGCCCGATTCGCAACCAGCGCGACCGCTGTCGGTTGCTGGCGGCGCTGGAGGCCGTCGATTACGTCGTGTTGTTCGATGATCCCTCCGTCGCGGCGCTGGTCGCGGCGGTATCGCCGGATGTGCTGGTCAAGGGCGGCGATTATGACAAGTCGGAAGTCATCGGCGCGGATGTCGTGGAATCGCGCGGCGGTCGCGTTGTGATTGTGCCGTTTGTCAGCGGATACAGCACTACGGGCGAGATCGAACGGATTCGCATCGCCGGAGCGCAGGTTCGATGAGCCGGCCATGGGCGGACGTGCTGGCGGAGCATCAGCGCGTCATCGCGGCGCTCTGCTCGCACGGCGAAGTCGTCGACGCGATCGCCGATCGGATCACTACGACGTTCGCGGCCGGCGGGCGCGTGTTGATATTCGGCAACGGCGGCAGCGCCGCGGATTCTCAGCACATCGCAGCGGAACTGCTTGGGCGCTTCAAGCGTGATCGCGCCCCTGCCGCAGCGATCGCGCTGACGACCGACACGTCCATCCTTACCGCCGTCGCGAACGATCTCGGCTATGAGCATGTGTTCGAACGACAGGTGCGCGGAATCGGTCGCCCGGGCGATGTCGCAATCGCCATCAGCACAAGCGGCGGATCGGCGACCGTGCTTAACGCGATGCGCGCGGCGCGCGAGATCGGCATGATCGTCATCGGCCTGACCGGTGAGCGCGGCGCCGCGATGGCGGACATGTGCGATCTGGCCTTTATAGCGCCGCACACGCAGTCCGACCGCATTCAGGAATGCCACCAACTGGCGTATCACTACATCTGCGAGCGCGTCGAGAGCCGGTTGCCGCAATAGCGCGGCAGCCGCCGAATCACACCAGCGATGGCAGGAATATCAGCGCGAACATCGTCATCCACACGCCATCGAGAAAGTGCCAATACCACGCGCACCACACGACGCCATCGTGACGCTGCGGCGTGTAGCGGCGGCGCAGCGTGTTGGCCAAGCACCAGATCAGCGGCACGAATCCGCCGATGATGTGGGCCGCATGCAGCACGGTCAGGATGATGAACATTTTGACGAACATATTGTCGTTGATCGTCGCCGCCTCCAACTGAATGGCGCGCCAGTTCAGTACCTGCATCGCCATGAAAGCGATGGCCAGCGCCAGCGCGCCAAAGATCGACAGACGCAGCGCCCGCTGGTTGCCGAAGCGGGCGCTACGGACGGCGCCGTGCATGGCGCCGCTGACGCCGATCAGCGCGAGCGTGCTGAGCCATAAGCCGGGTGGAAGGGCGCGGCCGGCGCGGTCCGGCCATTGCGCCGAATACGCCTGAACCGCGGCATAGAGGCACAGTGCCGCGACAAAAAGGCTGCCGAGTGAAATCATCAGGATGATCATGCCGAAGCGACCGACATCGCTCGGAAGCGGGTCGCCGTGGCGCGGATGGCGGGGTGGAGGATCGGACGAATCCAGCGCGATCAGGCCGAGGAACATTAGGGCCCCCAAGGCGCCCCCTTGCACCCTCGCCCATTCGGAGGTCGGGCGAAACGCCTGTCTCACATCGAGTATAGCAACGCGGTCGAAGGAAGAAACGCGCTGCTACGGCGTGGGCGCGCCCTGCGAATAAAAGGCGGCGGCTTGGTTGATCACGGCCGGGTGGTATTCCACCGTATCGTACAACGCGAGCGTCAGAAACAGCGCCGCAAACGCCAAGCTACTGACGAGAATGAGCCCGTTGAACGGCTTATCCCAATACAGGTGCATGAAAATCAGACATACCAGCGACGCCTTGACCACCGCGATCGCGATCGCGACAACAAGATTCGCCTGGCCGAGGTCGACCCGCGCGGCCGCGACCGTGATGATCGTCAGAATCAGCAACGCCACACCGTTGGCGATCAGAATGCCGGGCCCGACAACGTGGCCGACACCATGTCCATGCGAATCAGATCCGTGCGAATGAGCCATTTGCGGCGTTTCCTTTGTGTCGCGCCAGCGGCGTCAGATCAGGTACAACAGCGGGAACAGGAAAATCCAAACCAGGTCGACCAAGGGAAAAGGTAAATCCAAATCAAGTCGACCAAGTGCCAGTACAAGCCGACAAGGTCGACGGGCGTAAAGTAATTCTCGTCAAAGCGGCCCTTGAGGGCGCCGATCAGCACCCAGGTCAGCGCGACGATGCCGGCGAGCACGTGAATGCCGTGCAGCCCGGTAAGACAGTAGTACACGCTGAAATACAGGTGGAGGTTCTTGACCTTCTCAGGGTCAACCGGAGCAGGCGTATCGCCATGTTCGCCGCCGGCGGGCGACGCCGTGCCATGAGTCGGCTCCCCGTGGGCAGCCGCCGCGCCATGCTCCGCTTCCGCATAGCCGGAATCGTCTTTGTCGTGCGACTTTTCATGGGGGCGAAGGTGTTCACTCGGATTCAAATGCCCGCTGAGCGCCGCCTGGGTCAGTCCCTGAGGCGAACGCGCCGGGGCGGCCAGGCTGGTCCGGCTGCCGGCTCCAAGCGCCTGTTCCATCGCTTCGACAGAGACCGTCGGTGGACGCGTGACGATGTCGACCTTTGAATCGGCGGGCAACTCCTGGGTGGTGTGCTCGTAATAATGGAACTGCTTACCCCAGTTGATACCCAGGCTGATTTTGTGGCTGTACTCGATGTACTTGATCACCAGGAAGCCGCAGGCCCCCAGGATCGTGGCCGCGAGCATCGCCACCAGCTGCTGGCGGTTGCGCAGCTGCGCGGCCCGGACCGCCATGGCGGCGGTGAACGAGCTGGCCAGCAGGACCATGGTGTTGATCGCGCCCCAGGTCGTGTTCAAGAACTGGCTGGCGAACTTGAACACCTCGGGGTTGTTGAAGCGATACACCGTGTAAGCGCAGAACAAGCCCGCGAAGAGCAGCACCTCGGTGGCGAGGAACAGCCACATGCCGAGCTTCCCGGCCTCGAACTGCTGCTGCATGTTGTCGAAGTGGTGCGCGAGGTTGGGGTCCCCGTGCCCGTGTGCGTGATCGTGACCCATCGTGCTTAGGCCTTTGCCGCGGCGGCGCCGGAGCGCACCCACCCGCGAGTCTTGGGGTCGTAGGTCAGGTCCGAGAAGTCGTAGGGGTCACCCACCGTGGGCGGGGTGTCGAAGTTCTCGAAGTGCGGCGGGCTGGTGGTCTGCCACTCCAGCGTC
>JAGQOO010000106.1 GCA_020427345.1 Phycisphaerales bacterium
CGCCTGGCATCGGGGCGCCGGTGTGGTCAAGCAGTCGCGCTTGGAGCGTGCCGCCGGGGATCATATGGAAATCGCGTCGCAGATAGCCGGTTTTGTCGGCGGGGATTTGGACATCCCACCAGTTGCAGCGGTCGGTGGAGACCAGTTCGGGGTGCTCAAGTTGGATGCCGACGTAATAGTCCCATCCGCCGCGCTCATCCTGCGTCATGCTTCCGGCCTGCACAGGAGCAAAGCGGTATCGGCCGTCGGGGCCGGTTGTGGCTTCGGCGACTTTCCAGCGTGTGGCGAAACCACCGTAGAGCGTGATCGTGGCGTTTTCTACCGGTTTGCCATTGGCGTCGCTGACGACACCTTCGAGGATGGGACCATCATCAGCGGATAGCGGGGTTGTTGACGCATGACGTGAAGCGGCCCGGCAACCGGTGAGCGCCAGCAACAGTGCACAGGCGGTACGGGTTGAGATCATAGCGGCGCTCCGTTGATTTTCGTCAGAATTGCTCATGCGCTTTGACGCGGCTGATTAGCGACGGGTTCCCGGCGTCTGGCTGTTTTCTCGGGCGGCGATGCGCTAGTCTGGCGAGAAGATCGCGAATTCCGCCTGCCGCACGCGGTCGCGCACCTCGTGCGTGCGCAGGGCGAGCGCCTCAAACTCGGACAGCGCTTCGTTCAGGGCGTCGGGATCGGCGAGGCCCGCCTCGGCACGGGCCGGCGCCTTGAGCGCGCCCGCCTTGATGCGGGCGGCAACCTCGCGATACGCGTCACGAAAAGGCGTTCCGCCGCGAACGAGTTCGAAAGCGGCTTCGGTCGCGTAGAGTTCGGGAATCATCGCGTCGCGCAGGCGATCGTGATTCAGTGTGAACGCGAGCACAACGCGCGTGGCGACATCGAGCAGGCCGAGCGCCTCGTTCGCGGCGCGCAGCGTCGGTCGCTTCGTCAGCTGCAGGTCGCGGTGATAACTAGACGGCAGTTTGGCGGTCACCCAGTTGAGTTCGGTTTCGAGCGATCGCATCGCCGCTCCGCGCGCCCGCATCAGCTCCAATACGTCAGGGTTGCGCTTCTGCGGCATGATGGATGAACCGGTCGTGAACTCGTCGGGCAGCCCGATCAGCGCCAAAGGTGGCGAGAACAGCAGCATGCAATCGCACGCGAGTTTTTCGATCAACGCCCCGACGTCAACGGCAACGCGAACGAAGTAGCGCTCTTTGCGGCCGCGCGAGTTCTGCACGTCGATCGGGCTGCGCTGCGGGCCGGAGAATCCCAGTAACTCGGCGGTGTGGGCGCGATCAAGATTGAGGCTCACTCCGAAGCCCGCCCCGGTTCCGAGCGGGCATGAGTCGAGGCGCGACAGCAGGTCGAGCCCCGCGCGCATCTGCTCGAGACCGGCCTCGAAAAGCGCATGCAGCCATTGTCCGACGCTCGACGGCATGGCGGGTTGCATGTGCGTGAAACCGGGAACCGGCGTGTCGCCATCGTCAGCGATGCGTCCGCGCAGAGCCGTCATGAAGGTCGACAGCGCGTCGAGCATTTCGAGCGTTGCGGAGCGCATCCACAGGCGCATCGCGGTCGCGATCTGGTCATTGCGCGAGCGGCCAGCGTGAATGCGTCGTCCGGCTTCGCCGATGCGCTTTTCGAGTTCGGATTCGATGAGCGTGTGGCCGTCTTCTAATTCGGGCGGAATTGTGAGTTCGCCGCGTTGGGCGAGTTCGGCGAGATCATGCAATGCCGCCAGGAGGTCGCCACACTGCTTTTCATCAAGCAACCCGGCTGTCACGAGCCCACGCGCGTGCGCGGCGGAGCCGATGCAATCCCAGTACAGCAATTCGCGATCCAGAATTGGATCGTCGCCGACGGTGAAGTGGTGAACGACCTCGTCGATGCCGGCGCCTTTGTCCCACAACCGCTTCATTTGCCGCGCTCCGTCATTCGCCGAAAGTACGCCAGGGCGGTTTGTTCGTAAGTGTTGACGCCCGCTTCAAGCTCGCTGACGAGCACATATTCGTTCGGCGTGTGCGAGCGTGGCGATTCGCCGGGGCCGATCTTGACACTCGGCGTTCCCGCGAGGAACACCATATCGCTCATCGCCGGGCTTCCGCCGGGTTTGGCCTGCGGGCGCGCGTCGATCACAGCTTGGACGATCGCCGCGTCGGTGGGTGTATCCATCGCGATCAGGCGGTCGCTGTGCACATGAACCTCGCAATCGAGCGCGGCGCGCAAACGCTGCGTGAGTTGCAGGTGCGATTCGGTCGGGACTGTGCGAATGTCGACATAGAACTCGCACGCGTCGGGAATGACGTTCCGCGCGACGCCGCCGGAGATCACGGTCGGATGCGCGTGGGCTTTGCCGAGCAGCGGATGCGGCTTGCCCCAGTCGAAATCGCGCAAGCGCATCAGGTCCGCAGCCGCGTTGGCAATCGCGTTGTTCGGCGTATCGGCGGGCGTATTCGCCGGGTGGCCGCTGCGCCCCCGCGCGACACAGCGCAGTATCAGCAGGCCGCGCTGAGCGGTCATTGGCGTAAGTCCGGTCGGCTCACCGACAATTCCGGCGTCGATCGGCCCGAGTCGCGGCAGTGCGGCCTCCATTCCCGCCCCACCGGTGATTTCCTCTTCGGCGACAAAGGCGAGCACGACGCGGCCGTGTAAGCGCTCGCCAGCGTCGAGGCGGCGTTTCAAACGTAAGGCCGCTTCGATGAGCGCGACAACGCACCCCTTCGCGTCATTCGCGCCGAGGCCGGTGATGCGGCCGTTGTTAAGAACCGGCTTCCACGGATCTTGATCCCAGCCGGCGCCGGGCGGAACGGTGTCAAGATGGGAGTTGAACAACAAGCGCGGGCGATCCGCGTCTCCGATTTCGGTCCACACATTGTGCCCATCTCGGGCGACGCGCAGCCCTGCCGCCGAAAGGTCGGCAGCGACGCGATCAGTGATCGCCCCTTCTTCGCGCGACAGGCTTTTGATCGCCACGTAGTCCAGGAGGCGCTGAACGACCGGCGGGGTCATGATTCCTCCGGTTCGTCTTCGCGCTCACGGACGATCAGCGTGCCGCTGCCTTCATTCGTGAAGACCTCGGCGAGTAACGTGTCGCGGCGGGCGCCGTTGATGATGTGCACGCGCTCGACGTCGCCAAGCAGCGCGGTTCGACAGGCGGCCACCTTCGGCAGCATTCCGCCGCCGATGACGCCGGTTTCGGCGAGGCGCGCGAGATCGGCGAGGTCGAGATATGACTCGAGCGTCCGCGCGTCGTTGACGTCGCGCAGAATGCCGTCAACGCCGGTGAGCAGGAAGTACTTTGCCGCTTTGATCGCGATCGCGATGCGGGCGGCGATCGTGTCGGCGTTGATATTCAGCAAGCGGCCTTGCGCGTCGCACGCGAGCGGCGCGACAATTGGCACATATCCACCGGCGAGCAGCGTGTTCAACACATCGACATCCACTTCGGTGACATCGCCGACATGACCGAAGTCGATGGTCTTCGCGTCAGCGGAGGCGCCGACTTTCTGCGGCGGGCGGCGCACCGCCTGGAGCAACCCGCCATCGGCCCCGCTGACACCGACCGCCCAAACATGCCCGGCGCGGAAAGCCGCGACAAGGTCGGTGTTGATTGCGCCGAAGGCGTACTTGACGGCTTCGAGCGCGCCGGAATCGGTGATACGGCGACCGTCGACACGCTGCACCGGAATGTCGAGTCGCTCGCACAGCCCGTCGGCTTGCTCGCCCCCCCCGTGCACGACGACGACGCGGATCCCAAGCTGATCGAGCAGGGCGATCTGGTCGACGAGATTCCGCAGCATTTCGCCTTCGCGGCACAAGGCGCCGCTGAGTTTGATGACGAACACGCGCTTTTTGAACGCGCGGATGTACGGAATCGCTGTGCGCAACATTTCGAGATGATCCGGCATTTAAGCGCCCCTTTCCGCGTTGAATACGGCGTCGAGAATCGCCGCCTGCGCCCACAGGCGGTTCTCGGCTTGATCGATGACAACGCTGCGCGGGTCATCGAGCGCGTCGTCCGCGATGACGACATTGCGGCGTACCGGCAGGCAGTGCATCAGCCGGGTGTCCTGGCCGAGGTGATCGCGCGTGACCAGCCAATCGGCGAGATTCGGGTTGTTCACCGGACCCGCGTTGTCGGCGAAGGCCGCGCCCCAGCTTTTCACATACAGCACGTCAGCGCCACGCCGCGCGTCGGTGTGGTTCTCGGTCTCTTCGATGCTGCCGCCGCCGGCTGCAGCCCATTGACGGGCTGTCGCCATGATCTCTGGGCGTAGCGCGTAGCCGCGCGGTCGCGCGATTGTCACGAGCATTCCCGCCGCCGCCGCCGCGAGCACGGCCGAGTGCGGCACGGCCATTGGTAGCGGTTTGACGTGTGGCGCCCATGTCAGCGTGAATCTTCGCCCGCGCGTTTCGCGGAGTTGTTCGATCATCGTGACCCAATCGGTGAGGCCTTGGCATGGATGCTCACTGGCAGATTCCATGCTGATGACCGGCACGTCGGCATAGGCCGCGAAGGCGCGGACGATGGCGTCGGCGAAGTCCGCGCCGTGGTCGCGCATGGTCGCGAAGGAACGCACCGCGACGGCGTCACCATATCGCCCGAGCACCGCCGCCGCCTCGCGGACATGCTCGGGCGCGTCGCCGTCCATACGAACGCCGTCGCGCGTTTCGAGAGACCATGTGTCGGAACCGACATTCAGCACGATCGCGCTGCCGCCGAAGCGTCCCATCGCGGCTTCGAACGAGGCGCGGGTGCGTAGTGAGCTGTTGAAGAACAGCATGACGAGCGTGCGACCCTTGATAGCGCCGGGCGTCGCCTCACCGCGCTTGATCATCAGCGCGCGATCGGCCAGCGCCCGCAAGGCGGCTGGAGAGTGTTCGCGCAGATTCAGAAAATGCCGCACGGTTTCCCCTTACACCGGTCGCAGCGCCGGCGTCCACAGGCCAAGACGCTCGTCGTGCCCGCACATCAGGTTCATGTTCTGAATCGCCGCGCCGGCCATGCCCTTCACGAGATTGTCGATCGTCGACATGGCGACGACCTGCCGTGCGCGAGCGAAAACGGCAATATCGCAGAAGTTGGACCCGACGACATCCTGCAGCGTCGGCGAATCATCGCGCAGCCGGATGAAGGGGCTCTCAGCGTAGTAGCGGCGATACGCCTCGCGGAGCGCGGTTGTCGTCATCTCGTCTGGCAGGGTGGCATGCGCGGTCACAAAAATGCCGCGCGATACCGGCAGGCTATGCGGCACGAAACTCAAAGCGATGCGCTCGCCGTTCGCATCACCGAGCGCCTGCAGAATCTCCGGCTCATGCTGATGCGCCATCGGCTTGTAGGCGCGAAAGTCGGCATGCCGCGTTGGATGATGCGTCGCGTCTTTGAGGCCCTTGCCGGAGCCCGACGAGCCGGTGCGCGCGTCAACCGCGATTTCGCCCGAATAGCGGCACGCGAATGCGAGCGGCGCTACGGCGAGAATCGACGCGGTAGCCAGGCAGCCGGGATTCGTGATATGTCGGGCCGAGCGAACCGCCGCGCGGTCGATTTCCGGCATGCCGTAGGTGAAGCCGCCGCGCAGATCATCGGCGAACGGCGTTTCCGGGTAATGGCGAGCATGGATCGTCGCGTCTCTCAGGCGCAAAGCGCCGGAAAGGTCGATCACGCGCGGCCTAACGCCCGCTTTTTCCGCCGAGACCAGCGCCTGCTCGATCGCGGCCGGACTCGCGTCATGCGGCAACGCCGAGAACAACACGGCTTCCTTCGCGTTGCGCAGTTTCGCCCAGTCGATCGCGTCTTCGATCGTCAGATCGTCATAGAAACCGGCGAGATGCGGATGCGCCACCGCGATCGGCGCGGCGCGCAGCGATGTGGACGACGCCCCGACCACGTCGACGAGCGGATGCGCGACAAGCAGACGCAGCAACTCGCCCGCGCCATAGCCTGTCGCTCCGAGAATTGCGGCGCGAATCGGCCGATCGCTCATCTGGCCGCCGCTTTCCGCGCTTCGACGGCTCGCTCCGCGATGAACGCGCCGAGTTCCGGCCCGTGGGTCCGCGCGTTGATGGCCCGCAGGCCGAGCGTGTTTTCGATGAACCGCACGCCGACGGCGTTGTCCGTCGCGGGGCCGGCGACCACGTCAATCGGAATGCCGAATTCGGTGTCCATGATCTGCTTGGCGCCCCACGCGCCGACGGGGTCATTTGCGCACATCACGAGCGCCGTCGGGCGGCCGAACTCCTTTTGCGCCCGCAGGATTTCGGCGACGCCGTATTCGCCCATGATGCCGTCGCCGAGTTCCGCCACCACTACACCGGCGCCGAGTTCGCCGAGGCGCGTCAGGATCGTTTGCGCGACGCCAGGCGCATTCTTCGGGCCGGTCGTGACGATGCCAGCGTCGTTAAATGTCAGTGCCCACTTGGCCCCGTAGTCCATCATCTGCAACGCGTCGCGCCGCAGCGACACGCCGGTCAGCTTGCATCCGCCGACCACCTCGCCTCGTTTCGACAATTGCCGCACGAGATGGCACGCGGCAAACGTCTTGCCGCTGTTCATGCAGGTGCCCGCGACGAAAATAACAGGCGGCTTCGGCGTCGCGCCGTTCTGCGAATCGCTCGTGATGGCGTTCATCGTGATATCCGCCGGCACGCCACTGCGATTGCCGAATTCCGGAAACACGAGGACCGATCCAAGCACTTCAACGTCGAACGGCTTGCCGAGATCAGGATTCTGTGACGAGCATTTGCCGATGACGCCACCCATGTTGAGCAACTGCAGGCGATCGCCGACGCTGATAGACTCGGGCACGAAGCCCGCGTAACCCTGCAGCGCCTGGCGCGGGCCGAGCACGCCGGCGATCACGTCGCCGTCATGCAGCGGCGCTTGGCGGCCGTGCACATCCTCCAGCACGTTGTACGTCGTTTTTTCGCCGTGAATACGCCCCGCGATCACCATGCCTTCGCGCGCCGTGATACGTTCGTTCAGCCAGGCGTCGCGCTTCAGTGCCACATTGCGCGTCGCTGACGCAATCTTGTCGATCCATACCCGCATCAGCGTTCGTCCTTTCCGCTCGCCGCGTCGCCGATCGCCGCCGCGCGCTGGGCCAACATATCCTGCAAGCCGTAGAGTTTCACAAACGCCGCGGCTTCGGCGCCGTTCCATGTGCGGGCAGTTTCGCCGTACGTCGCGACTTCGGGGTTCATCATTGAATACGGGCTTTCCGTGGCGACGACATTCGCCTGGCCTGCGAACAACTTCACGCGCGCTTTGCCTGTCACGTGGCGCTGTGACGATGCGAGGAACGCCTCAAGGTCGCGCGCCAGCGGGTCGAAATAGCGCGCCTCGTGCGTCATAGCCCCGTATAGCTCGCCGAGCGTCTGCTTCCAAAACGCCTGTTGTCGTGACAGGACGAGTTTTTCGAGTTCGCGATGCGCCGCGATCAGCGTGACAGCGGCCGGCGCTTCGAAAGCGATTCGGCCTTTGATACCCAAAATCGTGTCGCCTACATGCGTGCCGCGGCCAATGCCGTGTTCCGCGGCCATTAACTCCAGCGCTTCAAGTAACGCGACCGGCGCGATGCGCTCGCCGTTCAGCGCGACCGGCACGCCCTGTTCGAACGAAATCTCCACTTCGCGCGCGGCGCCCGGCCAGTCGCCCGGCCCGCGCGTAATCACATACGCCTCTTCTGGGATCGGCGTTTCACTGCGATGCGTATCGCCGCCGCCGATGGTCACGCCCCACAGGCCGCGATTGATTGAGTACTTCGTGGTTTTCGCCTGCACTTCGAATCCGCGCTCGCGCAGATAGCCGGTGGTCTGCTCGCGCGATAGTCCCTGCGAGCGGATCGGTGTCAGAATCTCGAGTCGCGGCGCGACACAGCGGAATGCGATATCAAACCGCGCCTGATCGTTGCCGGCGCCGGTCGAGCCGTGGGCGATGGCGACGGCGCCAACTTCGAGCGCGTATGCCGCGCAATGCCGCGCTTGGGCCATACGTTCCGCTGAGACGCACAGCGGATACGCCCCGCCGCGCAGGCAGTTACCGAAGATCAGGTACTTGAGCGACCTTTCGAACAGCTCTTCGCGCGCGTCGATGACCTGGTGCGTCTCGGCGCCGAGCTCGATCGCCCGGGCCTCGATCCGCCCCAGTTCGTCGGGGTCAAATCCGCCGGTCTGCACACTGACCGTGTGCACTTCGTAGCCGGCCTCTCTTAACCATGCCACGCAGTAGCTCGTGTCGAGCCCGCCGGAAAACGCCAGAACCACCCGCCGTCCCGCCATCTTGATCCTTTCACCCGAACATGCGGGTAAGTGGTCGCGCAAGGCGCGCGAATCCCGCTCTCTAGCGCAGCCCTAAACTCGCCATGACCCGCCCCTGCGCGGCGCGGCTGCGGACGACGATCAGGATCGTGTCGTCCCCCGCAACGGTGCCGGCAATCTCCTTGAGGCCCAGCTGATCCACCTCGGCGGCGACCACGCTGGCGGCCCCCACACCGGTGCGGATCAGAACCAGGTTCGCCCCGATCGGCTCACTGGAGATGACTAATTCACTTGAAAGGCCAGCGGCGCCATCGTCGTCTACGGTCGGGGCAATGCGTTTTGGCGAAACATATACACCGTTGAGCTTAACGAAGCCCAATTCACGGATATCCCGGCTAACGCTGGCTTGGGTTGCGTCATGCCCATTTCTTATCAGATCATCGACAATTTCCAGCTGGCTCGCGACCTGGCGGGATTCCAGCAGGGCGCGAATGGCGGTTTGTCGGGCGTGTTTGGCGGCCAGCACAGTCATACCACCCCCATGATGTGTATAAGTCTACAATATATGAATGAATATTCAAGTGGGGGTGGCGGGCCGATTTCGTCGATAATAGATGGGGGTTCGTGGCCCTCGGCCGAGGGGCCCCGATAATCCCGGCAATTCCCGGCGGACTGCTGAAAATTTGATTGGACTTAACGCTTCCGGCGGGTAGCATAAGCAGTTGATAGGTTCGCTCCAGTTCGCGAACGCAATCAGGGTGTCAACTTAGAACACGTTTAGGAAGGCGACCATTCAGGTCACTGCGGAGCGTTCTGTTTCGCATCGCTTTCCGAAAGAGCCGAAAACGTGGCGAGCGCAACGAAAGGAAGTCAAATCATGAGGACGCGGCGCTGGCGGAGTGGTTTCACTCTCATCGAATTATTGGTGGTCGTGGCGATCATCGCGCTTTTGATCTCGATTCTGCTGCCGTCACTGCAAGGCGCTCGCCAGCAGGCCAAGCGTGTCGTCTCGCTCACGCACTTGAAAGAACATGCGAACTACTCGCACCTCTACGCACAAGAGGACGAGAATCGCATTATGCACGCGCCCCACAAGAAGACCGAAGAGTGGCTGGATCGCTCCGCCGGCAATGGCGCGGTCGACAACCGGGCCTACTCGATGGGCGCCGGCGACTGGGATTGGGGCGGCAAGGATGGCGTCAACGACGGCACGCTGCTGCGCTTCAAGACCAGCAACGCAGCCCGCCCCTACACAGGTCAGGATCGTGGCTCGTGGGGTCGTTTCATGAATAAGTTCCACTTCAAGAAGGACGAAGTGGTCAAGCGCGAGGCCGAGTACGACCTGTGGAGCGATCCGTCCGACGCCGGCATGCTCGACAATGTCGACGCCGCCAATGCCCCGGCGACCGCCGCCCCCAACGCGGGCATCTTCGCCAAGTCGGTCTATGACGCCACCGGCAACAGCTACATGGGCGACTTCTTCTTCTACAAAGATCACCGCTGGGACCGCATCGACGGTCAGACGTATCGCCGCTTCGGCGCCTATCGTCGTCCGCTGGAGTGGTTCCCCGAGCCGCAGCGCGCTTTGCTGTACTGGGAATCGCGCTTCATTCAGGCCCTTGCCAACACCGCCGAGATGAACACCGGCCTGTCGGCGACCGGCGGTGCCTTCGGCCGCCGTCCGACCGAAGTGCCAGGCTGGCACGGCGGCACCGGTCAGTTTGTCGCGGCGTTTGCGGACGGCCACGCCGGTGTGATTGATTGTCATCGCGAGGGCACGATGTTTGACCCGCGCGACTTTCGCGACGGTCAGAACTACTTCTGGCGGTTGCACTGGCGCTCGACGAACTGGCGGTACGACAACTTCCCGGCCGACTATGTCGGTCGCTCGTGGATCAGCCCGATTCTGAGCTACTCGCACAAGTGGATCGGCACGACCGCCTACGGCAACTAGTCAATCATCCCAGCAAAGCACGCCTCTTAGGGCGCGGCCAAAAGCCGCGCCTTTTTTTTGTGGCGATACTCGCCGGGGTGCCATGCTTTCGGCGCAGCCGTTCAGCCGTAAGCATGCTTCGCGCGGGACGATACCATTCCAATATGCCGCAGCGTTTTCGCAGACGACGCCGATCGTCGGATGACGCCAGCGTCGCCCAGGCCCTGACTTTTTCGACATTCCGTCGCCAGCCGTTTCTGAAAAGAGATCGAGCGTGCGAGTGGTTGTCGGACGCCGTCGCGACCGCTCGGTCAAGACACGGGTTCGAGCTATGGGCATTTGTATTCATGCCCGAGCACGTGCACTTGGTGATTTACCCCCGGTCTCGGGATTTCGCCCTTCGCCGAGTCTTGTCCTCGATCAAGTTGCCGGTCACGCGGCGGGCCGTGCGGTACGTTAGACAGCATCGACCGGAGTTACTGAATCAGATGTTGGACGAACAGCCGAACGGAGATAAGTCTGTTCGGTTCTGGCAACGCGGCGGCGGGTACGACCGGGACTTGCGTGAGCCGGGGACGATTCACGCAACCATCGACTACATTCACGCCAATCCGGTTCGAAGGGGCTTGGTCGATCATCCCGTGGACTACCCGTGGTCGAGTGCGGGCTTCTACGCTGGCATACCCGGTTGTCGATTGAATCCGGATGTCGGGCTGATT
>JAGQOO010000107.1 GCA_020427345.1 Phycisphaerales bacterium
AAGCATGCCCAATGTGCGGCGCCGGGTGCCATGCTTTCGGCGCAGCCGTAAGCATGCTCAATGTGCGTAGCCACTAACATCGCGTTCCAGTTCTTAAGTTCTTACACCCAAGCCGACCAGAATCTCCAGTGCGACGGCGGATCGGGGGAATGTCGAGACAGTCGGGGCGTGGGCGACGCTGGCGTCATCCGACGATCGGCGTCGTTTGCGAAGGTGGCGCGGCATACCGGAATGATTTCGTCCCCGCGTAAGCATGCTTACGGCTGCGCCGAAAGCATGGCGCCCCAATGCCGTTTGCCCCTAGTCGTCAGTCCCCCACCCCTACGCTTCGCTTCAGGATGGGGCACCCGCGCCTTCGCCAAAGGCATAGGCCTGTGTTTTCCCCGCGGGGCTCTCATGCTCCTTGGGCAACACGCCGCGCGCCGCACGATATAATGCGGCTGATTTCCGCTCAGAAAAGGCCTCCGGTGCCCAATCGGTCCGACTCACAGCCTGTTTCTTCGCCAAGCCTCGGCGCAACGCTCCTGTTCTGGACGATGCTGTCGGCGGGCGCGGCGTGTCTCGCGGTCGCGTTGCTCGCCCCTAGTTGGGTTGAGCATCGCCAAGCCCTGCGCGCATGGGCCGAGGCGGACGCCGAAGTGCGCCGCCTGCGGGCCCAGGTGGAAATGTACGAGCGACAGGTCAAGCACATTCGCACCGACGCGGCATACGTCGCGCGGCTCGCGCAGGACGGCGGATTCAGCGTCGCCGAGGCGCGCCGCATCGAGGAAGCCGCGCAGCAGGCGGCCGAGGCGCCGGTAGAACCGCCGGACGCGTTTTCTGAAGCCGCCGCGGTCGTGGAAGGCGGAATGCGTGAGTATCCGGCGTTGGCCGTGTTTGTGGATCCGCGCACGCGACCGGGTGTGATGGCGATGTCGGTCGCGCTGATACTGAGCGCGTTCATTATCTTCGCGCGCAGGCGGGTTCCGGGCTCGCCGCCAGCCGAGCTGAAGCGACCGGCGCCGCGGCGGAGCGCGACATGACCCCCCTTTCGGCTGAAGCGCGAGCACATCTCATTTGGGCGCTCACCGACGGCGTGGGCCCCGTGCTGTTCAAACGGATTCTCACCCACTTCGGTTCCGCTGAAACCGCGTTAGGCGCGTCGGCGGGATCGCTGGCGTCCATCAAGGGCGTCGGGGGAAAAAAGGCGGATCGAATCGCCGCCGACCTGAGCGACAAGCGCGCGGACGAGGAGATTGCCGTCGCGCAGGAGCACGGCGTAAACATCGTGGCCCAGTGTGACGCGGTGTATCCACCCGGATTGAAACACATTGAGGATGCGCCGATCGTGCTGTTTGTTCGCGGCGAGTTGCGCGAGACGGACGCGATCTCAATCGCCATTGTCGGCAGCCGCCGTTGCTCGATTTATGGAAGCGAGCAGGCGCGGCGTTTCGGCGAATTGCTGGCAGGCGCGGGGTTCAGCATCATCAGCGGCTTGGCGCGCGGGATTGACGCGTTTGCGCAGCATGGCGCCCTCGACGCCGGCGGGCGTTCGATCGGCGTGCTCGGCAACGGCCTGCGCGAGATATACCCGCCTGAGAATCGCGCGCTGGCGGAACGGGTCGCCGAATCGGGAGCACTGGTGACGGAACTGCCAATGCGAACGGCGGTCCGGGCGGAGAACTTCCCTTCGCGGAACCGGATCATTGCGGGAATGTCGTTGGGAACGCTCGTTGTCGAGGCGGCGGATCGCAGCGGAGCGCTGATCACCGCGCGGCTCGCTTGCGAATACAACCGCGAGGTGTTCGCGTTGCCCGGGCGCGCGACGGATCCGATGTCACAGGGAACGAACCGGCTGATCCGCGACGGCGCGGCGCGGCTGACGATGTGCCTTGAAGACGTGCTCGACGAACTGGGCGCGGTCGGAGCGCGGATGCGCGGCGTCCCGGCGTCCGAGTCGTCCTCGCCTGGCGCGGACGGGCTGTTCGCCGGCACGCGCGACGGCGGCAACGAACCCTCGACGCCACAGCCAATGACGGAAATCGAGGCCAAGCTCTTCGCCGCAATCCCGACTGATCCGGTGCTGACTGATCACGTCCTGCAATCGGCGTCGTTGCCGGTGGGAGAGGCGCTGGCCGCGATGACGGCGCTCGAGCTCAAAGGCGCCATTCGGCGACTTCCCGGCCAGCGCGTCGCGCGACGCTAACGTGTCCGGGCGATCGCTGACAATCGTCGTTCCGCTCTATCGCGAAGCCGCCCGGGCAGAACGGCTCGTGCGGGCGCTAGACGAGTTTGCGATGGCCCGGGCGCCCCAGTTGGCGGTCAGCGCTGCGCTCGTTGATGATGGCAGCGACGACGGGACGGCGGATCGGCTTGCCGCGGCAATCCGCGCGACGCGCGACTCCAGTCGATTCCGACTGATTCAACATGAAAGCAATCGCGGCAAGGGCGCTGCTGTCGCAACGGGCGTCCTCGCGGCGACGACCGATCTGGTGCTAATGTCCGACGCCGATTTGTCCGCTCCGTTGAGTCAGTTTGACCCCCTGCTCGCCGCGGTCGACGCCGGCGCGGATATCGCGATCGGCTCGCGCGACCTTCCCGGCTCGCGACTGGAGCCGCCGCAGCCGTTGCGTCGGCGCTTGCTCGCGTGGAGCTTTCGTGCGTTGCGACGGCACGTGTTGCTTCCAGATATTCGCGATACGCAGTGTGGATTCAAGCTGTTTCGGGGGGATGTGGCACGATCACTGTTCAGCGAGCTCGCGACGACCGGGTGGCTGTTTGATTGTGAGATCCTGGTTCGGGCCGGGCTGGCCGGTCTTCGCGTAGTCGAAACGCCGATTGTGTGGCGGAACGACCCTGACAGTCGCGTCCGGCCCCTGCGCGACGCGCTCCCGACGTTGAACGCGCTGCGACGAATCGCCCGGCTTCAGTCAGGTGAGCGCCGGCGAACGGAGTGATTGGCGACGCGCAGAGCGGATAAATTATCGGGTCGCCGCCAATGAACTTCGCGGCAAAGCGAGAATCACGCGGCTAACCACGCAGCCATCACGCCGCGCCGATGTATAAGTGAATCGTGACCGTGGGTCGGGGCGCTGAAGTTGCGCGAGGAACCGCCGGTGGTTACCATTTACTGCGGTACACCGGAAAACAACGAGACGGGAGCGGTTGGCGTGAGGCGAACACTGTTGATCATCTGCGGCGCGGTGGGGCTAATGGCGACGGGTTGCGCGAGCGATAGCCGTCAAGACTGCTGTGCGGGACGATGCGAATCCGGCCCGGCTGCCGTCAAGGCCACGCCGAATACGGACGCCGCGCGAACGAGCGGAATGGGCGAGATGACGCTGATCCCAAGCGACGCGCCGCCCATTGCGGCCGAATCGACTGTTGGGCGCCAGCCCACGGCCGTGAACGAGTCGGCCGCGGAGGCGGCGCTGCGGGCACGTGCGCAACGGCTGTGGCAGGCGCGCGTCGACAACGACTATGACACGTGGTACTCGATTCTTGATCCGCGCGTACGCGACGCGGGCGACGTGGCGGCGTTCAAGGAGTTCTGTGAGACCCGCGAGCCGTTCCAGCATGTGGCGTTCAAGTTTGACCACGTGGTCGTCGACGGCGAAATGGGTTGGATCGACGTCAGTAACAGCGTCAAGATGCGCCAAATGCCGCGTATCCCCGCACGCGAAGTGTCGACGGAGGAAAAGTGGCACGTGCAGGACGGCGAATGGGTCCTGACATCGCGCGTCGAGATTCCGGATTACCCGGTTTCGCCGCTGAGGCGCGATGGTTTCGAAGAAGGTCGCCTCCGAGAACGGTGGGAAGAAGCCTGGAAGCTTCGCGCCGCCGTCCGCGAGAAGGAGGACTTTGCGACGGTCCTGCGGCTTGTCGATCCGCGCGACGTAGAGCACATCCATGAAGAAGATTGGAACGAGATGAACAACATCTGGCGTTATCTGGACGCCGAGGTGTTGTGGATCGAAGTTCTCAAAGGCGCCGACAAAGGCAGGATTCATGCCCGCTACACGCGGAAGATTAACGACTCGAGCATGACCAAGACGCCGCCGCAGGATGATGTCGTGACCGAGGAGTGGATTCAGTTGGACGGGCAGTGGTACATGAACGTGAGTTCCGACAAGGAATAAGGATGGAAACGATGAGGGCTGTTTGCTGGATCGCCGCAATCGGACTGTGCGGCTCGACGTTTGCGCCGGCGCAGGCGCAGGACGGGCGTCCCGCTACCGGACTGCCGGCTGACGCGACGGCCGAACAGGCGGCCGTGGATGACGGCGCGCTCACTCCCCCGCTCGACGCGGATGCGCCCGTGCATTTCCATGCGGCATACCAAGGCCTGCCCGAGGGGTTGAATTGGAAATGCCACCCGGCCCTCGGCGACTTCAACGGGGACGGATTCGCCGACCTCGCCGCCATTGCCCGCAAGGGTGACGGCCCGAAAGTGTGGTTCGCCGACGGCAAAGGCGGCTGGATCGAGAAGTCTGAGGGATTGCAGAACGAGCGCGGTTCGTGCGGTGGCGGCGTCGTGATTGTGGATATTAACGGCGATTCGCACCCGGACCTCGTCGTCGGCGATCACTGCTGGGGGTTGTTCGTGTTCCTCGGCGACGGGAAAGGCAATTGGAAGACGGCGACAAAGGAGCTCATGCCACCCGTGATTCCGGATCTGCCCAAGCCGAAAGGGCCATTTGAGGGACCGCAGCAATTCAGTGGCGTCGAGTCGATCGCCGTGGGCGACATCAATGGCGACGGCCATGACGACATCGTGTGCGGCGCTTCACTAGAAGGCGGATTCGCGGTCTTTCTTGGAGATGGCGCCGGCGAAAACTGGACGCACAAGAAAACTTCGCTGCCGGACTGGGGTTGGACAAACCGGCTCGTCCTCGCGGACTTTGATGGTGACGGAAACCTCGACATTCTGGCCGGCCGCTCCATCGCTCCCCGCGTTTACCTGGGCGATGGAAAGGGCGACTTTTCGGAAGTCGACGACGGGTTCCCAACGCCGAAGATTGTCGGCCTGTATTGGGGTGTTCGCGCAGTTGACGTGAACAAGGACGGCCTGCTCGATGTGTTGGCGGCGAATCTGTCCGACGGCCCGGAAGTGTACCTGCAGGAGCGCTACGAAGCCGAGGTTGTCGTGACGCCGGCAGTGCCCGCTTCCGATGGCGGCGAGGCGACTCCGGCGGTAACCAGGAAAGTCAAGAAACTCCGGTTCAAGAAACAGCCGGACGTGATGCCCAAGATGCTCGGTGGCGCGGTCGGAATCAACGCGGCCGACTTTGACGGCGATGGCAACCTCGATCTGTTTGTCTCAGGGCGGCTCGCGCGGATCAAGGGCTTTCGTCACGGCGTGTACCTGCTGCTCGGGGACGGCTCGGGCGAAGTCTGGCGCTATGTCGAAGGGGCAGGATTGCCGGCGGATGGAATGGCCTGGAACTGGGGTGTCGCGATCGGCGATATCAACGGCGATGGCGTGCCCGATGTCGCGGTAGGTTCGGGCGGCGATGTCGCGTCTGATCCGCGCGGGCGACGATCACCGTCGCCGTCGCAGCAATTGCTGGCGTGGATCACGGAGCGGAATCCGCGGTTGGCGGCCAAGCCGCAACAGTAAGAGTCGAGGCTTTCTAACTGAGCGAGAGCGGAATCCGGCTTGATCGGGTTCCGCTCTCTTTTGCGCCATCGCGAAGCAAGCCACAGAGCCAGGGCCAAGTGCCGTCAGACACGCACACTTGACAGTTCGGCCGGTCGGCGATGCGATGAGCGCGTGTCACAATCCGGTACAGATCGTCTGTTTGTCGACGTTGTCGAAATTTACGCCCAAGGCGGGCGCGGCGGGGACGGCTGCGTCAGTTTTCGGCGCGAAAAGTACGTCCCCAAAGGCGGTCCCGACGGCGGGGACGGCGGCCACGGCGGCTCAGTGATTCTCGTCGCCGACGAGAAAATCAGCACCCTGTTGCAGCTTTCCGGACGCCACCATTGGCGGGCGGACAGCGGCAAGCCGGGCAGCGGCTCCAATCGACACGGCAAGAGCGCCTCGGACCTGATCGTGCCGGTGCCGGCTGGAACGCTCGTGTATGACGCCGACAGCGGACGATTGTTGAAGGACCTTGTGGATGACGGCGATACGGCGCCGGTCGCGCGTGGCGGGCGTGGAGGACGCGGCAACGCGCGGTTTGCGAGCCCAACGAATCAGGCCCCGCGCGAGTTCTCGCCGGGGCGCGCCGGTGAAGAGCGCAAGCTGCGGCTTGAGCTAAAGCTGATCGCGGATGTCGGGCTGGTCGGCCTGCCGAACGCCGGAAAGAGCACGATGCTGTCGCGACTGACGAACGCGCATCCGCGCATCGCCCCCTACCCGTTCACGACGATCACGCCGCAACTCGGTATCGCGGAGTTGCCGGGTTTTCGACGCCTCGTGTTCGCCGACATACCGGGGTTGATCGAGGGCGCTCATGAGGGCGTCGGGCTGGGCGACGCGTTCTTACGGCACATTGAACGTACCCGCGTGATCGCGCACATCGTCGACATGGCGCCGCCGGAAGGCTCGCCCGAGCCGTTGGAGGCGTACCGCGTCGTTCGCGAGGAGTTGAACAAATACAGTCCGGCGTTGGCGGCACGGCGGGAGATCGTGATCGCGAACAAGATTGACGTGACCGATGCGGCGGACGGCGTCGCCCGGTTTCGCGCCGCGGTCGGACGGCCGGTGATTCCGACATCGGGTGTTACGGGCGCGGGGATGCGAGAGTTCCTCGAAGCGGTGTGGAGCGCGGTCGAGGAAGCGAAGAAGGAACAGGTCGAAAAGCCGCGCGAGTTGATCGACTTCGGACCGGTGACGTCGTTTGATGATGAAGAGGCGTTTGACTTCGGCGTCGACGAGCCCGAGGCGACGGATGGAGGTGAACGGTAATGGCGGTTTCGCCGGTCGAGGCGTTACTGGTGCTGGACGTGGGGAATACGCGCGTTGGGCTCGCGCGCTGGGACGACGACGGCTTGCACGACGCCAAACGCGTCGCGACGTCGAACTGGGATTCGATAGAGGGCAGTCTCGGCGAGTTGTGGGAGCGCGTCGGCGCGGCGCGATCGCGCGCCATCGTCATGAGCAGTGTTGATCCGTCGGTCGCGGCGCGGCTCGCGGAGTCGGTTGTCGATGTCTGTCAGACGGAGTCGCTGCGCATCCGCGATGACATCGCCCTGCCTTTGCCGCTGAACCTGCCCGTGGATGACGAGGTCGGCGCGGATCGCGTTTGCGCGGCGGCGGCGGCATACGACCGTGTTCGCGGCGCGTGCGCAGTCGCGTCATTCGGTACGGCAATCACCGTCGATGTCGTTTCGGCAGAAGGCGAGTTCCTCGGCGGCTCGATCATGCCGGGATTGCGGTTGTCGTTTGAAGCGCTGCACGAATACACCGCCGCCCTGCCGCTCGTGACCGCCGCCCGGCCGGAATCCGCGATTGGCAAAACGACCCGAGAGGCGATTCTTCACGGAGTTGTCTTCGGCGCGGTCGGGGCGTTGCGCGAACACGTCGAGCGCTATGCGACCGAACTCGGCGAATGGCCGAATCTGACGCTGACCGGGGGCGATGCGGAGCTGATCGCGCCGTACGCCGATTTCATTGACGCGGTGGCGCCGGACTTGTGCCTTTCGGGCGTGGCCTTGGCGTATCGCAAAGCCGCCGGGCTGCGGTGAACATCATTCAACGACTGACACTGCCGGGGCCGGCGGCGCTGTCGATTGTGCGCCTGACCGGCGCGGGGGGCGGGGCATTCCTTCGACGACATGTGCGCCCGCTATCCACTTCCTCCAGTGACGATGTCGCGAAGGCGTTTGACAATACCGAGCGCGTCTATCGTGCAACACTGGTCGACGAATCGGAGCAGCCGATCGACGATATCGTCCTGACGGTGGCGCGCAGCGAGCCTAACTGGGACGTGCGGCTTCATCTGCACGGCGCGCCGGCGATCGTTGCGCTGTGCGAGCGGTTTGCGCGGGAAGCCGGATTCGCGATCGCGGCGGAGAATGACGAGTCTTCGCCGTGGCTGACAGCAAACCTGTTGCGCGTGGCGGCTGAGCGTGTCGCGACGCGGATGCTGACGCGGGCGGGCGTTACGTGGGCGCTGGCGCAGCCGAGACGACTGGGCGCGCTGTTGCAGCGCGTTGTCGATCAAGGTCTTAGCGAAGAACTTCGCGCCGCGTTGCGGGCGGCGGCCGATCGGGTTGTTTGGGCGAAGCAGTTCGCGACGCCGCTGCGGATCGCGCTGGTCGGGCCGCCGAACGCGGGTAAGAGCACGCTGGTGAATCGCTACGCGGGCCGGGCGGCGTCGATCGTTTCGCCGCATGCGGGGACGACGCGCGACTGGGTCGAAGTGGTCGCCGAGATTCACGGCGTGCCGGTGGTGTTTCTCGACACAGCGGGCGTGCGCGAAACGGCTGATCCGCTTGAAATGGCGGGAATCGAGGCGACGCTCGTGCAGGCGGCGCGGGCGGATGTCGTAGTCATCGTGCACGACTCGACGGCTGAGCGCGTCCTGATTCCCACGATCGATAAGCCGACGGTCGTGATCCTCAACAAAGTGGATTTGGCGCCGAACGCGGATGCGAACGCGCCGGACTGGGCATTGCCGGTTTCGGCGATGAGTGGGTCGGGATTGGATGACCTGGACCACGCAATTCTTGACGCCGCTGGTTTCGAACTGAATGCGCTGGATGACCCAGCGGCGTTGGATGGGGGATTAGCGCTGGCGTTGCGAGAGATCGCGGAACAGTCAGACGCAGCCTCACTGGCCGGCGCGCTGTTATCCGACTTCAACTAGCTTTCGCAGCACAGTATTGCGTTGTCCGCGCGCTACCTCGCGATCGCGGCCGCGTTGGTGACCGCGGTTTCGAAGAACACCATTCCGTCCGCCATTTCATCCGGGCCGCCCGCGTAGGCGGGATGCTGCGAACTCCGCAGCGCACGCTCCGGATGCGGCATCAAGCCGAAGACGCGGCCGGTCGCGTCGCACACGCCGGCAAGGTCCGACATGCTGCCGTTCGGGTTCGCGGGCCAATCGCGGCCGAAGTCTTCGCCGGTGACGTAGCGAAAGGCGCCCTGCCCCGCCCTGAGCGCAGCGTTTTCCGCGGCGGCGTCTCGGAACAACACACGGCCCTCGCCATGCGCCATGGACATCAGGTACGTGCGCCCGGGTTCCAGAAACGCGCAGCGCGTGTCGGGCGCGGCTTGCAGCTTCACCCAGCGATCGTGATAGCCGGCGGGTGTATTCGTCGTGACACTGAACGTCGGCGCTTCGCCAGCGGCGTCGAACAGGCCGAGATGCGCGAGCGTTTGAAAGCCGTTGCAGATGCCGAGAATCAGGCCGCCGCCTTCGACGTGGGCGCGCAGGCGGTCTTCGAGGGCGCGCTTCAGGCGCAGCGCGAACACGCGCCCGGCGCCCAGGTCGTCGCCAAAGCTGAAGCCGCCGGGGATGGTGACAATGTCGCACTCGTCAATCAGCGCGGGGTGGGCGATGAGCTCATCTACGCGGACGATGCGCGGCTCGGCGCCGGCTCGCTCCCACGCGTAGGCGGTTTCGTGCTCACAGTTCGTGCCGGGCGCTCGGACGATCAGGGCGATCGGGCGTGTCATGTTCAGTGGTTCTCCCAAGCAGTCTCGGCCAACCAGGCATTGTCGCTCGGCGAGCTCGTTATGAACAGCCAGCGGCCGTCCGGCAGACGGGCTGCACCTTTGAGTTCATCATCCGGCGCGCCGCTGATCGGCACATCGCGGAAGGTCGGCGGGGTCGCTTCGAGATTGGCGAGCGTCAGGCGCCAGCCGAGCCCTTCGCGCGAGTTTTGCACAAGCAGGAGACGGCCCGAATCCTCAAGCCAATACAGGTTTTGTATCCAACCGGGCGCGTCAAAGGAGGCAATGAGCACGCCGGCGTCGCTAGTACGCTTCGCGCTGGCGAGCGCGGTTTCGTTGTAGATACGAATCTGCGAGCGGTCCGCGTAGTCGGCGGTCGCGATTGCCGTTTCACCATGAAAGCGGATGCGTTCCGGGCGCGTGCCGCCTTTCGAGAGATCGTCGCGAATGACGCGCAGCCAGGCGTCCTCGAGAGAATCCGCGCCGCTGGCGCGCGACCAGTCGACGCAGTGGATTTCACCCCGCCCGGAGACGGAGTTACCAATGAAGGCAAAATGGGGACGAATGACGGCGATGCCGGTCGGGTTGGAGATGCGATCATCTCCTCGGACCGTCAAGCGAAGTAGCCTCCGCGGGCGCAGAGGCAACTTACCGTCATAGTCGCACGCGCGAATGACGCCGCAGTCAGCGTCGCCGCAAACGAGCACGGTGTCGTCGATGACTTCAACGACTTGCGCAGCCCCGACGTCGTGGCACGTCGCGGATGAGACGATGCGCAAACCGCTTGGCGTTCGAGCGGCGCAGCCGACGAGCGCGACGCAGGCCACCAGCGCAACACGCGCCGCGCGGCGGAATACGCGAGCGCCGTTCAAGGGATCGGCCTGGTTCGCAAGAAAACGCGCATCGTCAGTCCAGCATAACGCCGACTCCCGCGCGGCGCCGCTCCGCGCGCCGGGCGTCCAGGGTGAGTATTCACGCGCCCAAAACCGCCGTGGCGGCGGCCGAACTTGCGCGTCCAGCCAAGTCGGCCTACCGAACCGCCGCTGGAACGCCGGAATTGCGGCGTTCGTTATCGCCCCTAGGCTCGACTCCCCCCGGCGCCCGATTTACAATGAAGTATTGGCACGGGCTGGATACCACGCCAACCCGTAGCGGCCGGGCGAAGTCCCGGAGAGAGGCTGTAATGATCGCGTTCATCGAAAACGTGGGCATGTGGAACATTCTGGTGATCCTTGCGATCGCGCTATTGCTGTTCGGCA
>JAGQOO010000108.1 GCA_020427345.1 Phycisphaerales bacterium
GCTTCTGAAAGAGCGCAGACTGTGCTCACCCTTGGAGGCTGCTCGGCGCGGAGGCGCGCCGGGCAGCCTCTCTTATTGGGCGAACGCGGCGAGGTGAACTCGCCGCAGCATCGGGCTATTGGACGAGGTCGATACGTTCCGGCGTCGCCGTCACCGCGAACTCATCGAACGTGATGATCAACGCCTCGCCGCAAATGAAATCGAACGGGTTCTCGAAGAAAGCGTCAGACAGGTCGAACGCGTCGACGAGCACACCGTCGATCGGGTCGAAGTCCTCTTCTGAAGCAAGTTCGACGAGATCGACGCAGGGGTATTCGAGCAGCAATGTTTCACCGTCAAAGACGAGCACGCCCTGCTCTACGCCGTCGACGAAGTACCGGACGTAAATGTCATAGCCAGTGATGTTCTCCAAGCCCAACAGCGTGATGTCAGGCAATACTTCCACGACAAGGTCGGTGGAGATATCGAAGATCACATCCGCGTTGTTGGAAATGATGATCGGCTGATTGAAGTCCGCCGGATAGAAGTTCGGATCGCGCGGGTCCTGCGTTTGCACGACGTTTACCGAGTTGTCGATCGTCAGTTCGAGCTTTTCGAGCTCGCTCAGCACTTCTTCCAAGTTTGGGCATCCGCCCATCGACAGGCCAATCAGACCGCATGTAGCAGCAATCACGCAGTAACGAAAACCAAGCCGCATTTGAATGTCTCCAGTTCCCTGTAGTTTCGGGCGCCTTTGCGCCGAGTTGTTCCCGGGGTCGAACTACGGGCGCGTCGGCCGGCGACGCGGGCCATCGTCAGCGCCGATACGAATCACAAGCTCCGCCTCGTGGAAGAGGCCTTCGAACATACTGGTGAAGTCGCGCTCATAGGCGTCCGACGCCTGCAGCGCTCGATTGAACTCTTCGGTCAGCACGTCCTCCTCGACGCGGAGACGGTCGCGCTCCGCCGATGCCCGGCGCCACTCGTTGTTGATATCGCGGTAGTCATTCGCGCCACCCGGGCGCCGCGCGTCGTCGCGCAGGCTCGCGAGATCATCGATGTAGGCCTCAATCCGGTCGATGGAGTCACGCACGTACCCGAGCTTCTCAGCATACAGACGCAGACCGGGGTCCTGCTGCGCCGAGCAGCCTTCGCGCGCAACGTAGTACATGACGTCATCGAGATCGATCGGATCGCCGTACTCGCGCAGGCTCGACACGAATCGGCTCCAGGCGCGAAGTCCTTCTTCACGGTTGCCGTCGCGGAAGAACCGGATCACCACATCGACGTCAGCGATGTCGCGCTTCGGAAGGACTGTCACGGGCCGACGACCGATGCGGGCGCTGCGGACGATGATGGAGCGGGAGTCAAGGCGACCATCCGAAAGGCGTGGGGCCCGTTCGACCCGCACGTGGCGATAGTCGCGACCCGTCCGCACATACTCGCGGCTGGAGCGCTTCTCGGCCGGCGACTGTTCCGGCAGTTGGGTCATATCGGCCCGCTCGGTTCGCGTGGACGAAGTCTGCGGCACGCGCCGCTTGGGGGTCTGGGCGATCGCCGTGGCCGCAAAGACGGCCGCCAACAGCATCGCCGCACTGAAACGAAATCGCATCAAATCCCTCCCTGAAGTAAGGTGGTTGCTTCACGCGATCGGCATCGTATCGCGCCGCACTCTCGTCGGCGAGCATCGACGGGGCCAACCTGACAGGCGCGTAATCAGGGGTGGACACGCGGCGAATCCCGAGGTTTGTGGTCCATTCGGGCCGCTCGCCGATAGAATGCAGAAGAGGAGATTCGCTTCGACGCGCACAACTGGCCGTCGGCCCGATCAACACCAACGAATGCCATCGTCCCGCAGCGCATATCAGGAGTTTCTCCGGGCCTTCCGCTCGCGCGAGTTGCAAAAGCGCCTGGAGCGGGAGGACGCCGCCTCACGAGGCGCCGAGGAGGCGCCGAAGGCGGGGCCCGAACGGCGACAAAAGCGGCGCAACTACCTGTGGGACTACATTCGCTGGCTGAAGCCGTTCTTTGTGCCGATCGCGCTGGTTGTCGTGATGGCGTGGATGACGGCGGCAATGTCGCTCGTGATGCCGCGGGCGACGATGTACATCATCGATCAGGTGCTCCCCGCGGGCGACCGTCGCACGTTGCACATCCTCGGCTTTGGACTGCTCGGGATACTGATCGTCCAGCAATCGCTTGATCTGCTGCGCAACTGGCGCACCGCCATTCTGAACGCCCGCGTGCTGTTTCGACTTCGCCAACGGTTGTACGCGCATCTGCTGCGCCTGCCCCTGCACAAGCTCTCCGCGATGAAGACCGGCGGACTGACATCGCGCCTGTCCGGCGATGTCGACGCGATCACCGGCATGATTCAGATGTCGCTGATAACGCCCGCGGTCGCCGGGCTGAAGATCATCCTGACCATCATCATGCTGCTGCTGATCAACTGGCAGATGGCGCTGGCGGCGGTGATGTTGATGCCGCTGATTATCACGTTGAACCTCGTGTATCTGCGGCGCGTCCGGCCGATTTACCGCAGCATGCGGCATGATCGGGCGGAGATTGACGGTCGCGTCGTAGAGACGTTCGGAGGCGTACGCGTCGTCCGGGCGTTCGGGCGCGAAAAGAGCGAGGAAAAACGCTACGCGCAGCGCCATCACACGGTCATTCGCAAGGTGCTGCTGGCCAACTGGTATGAGTATCTGATCGGCTCCGGGTGGGGCTTCGTGATCCCGCTGGTCGGATTGGTCATTATCTGGTTCGGCGGGTCCCTTGCACTACGCGGCGCCGCGACTGTCGGCGGAATCATCGCATTTCAGATGTACCTGATGATGCTGCTGATGCCTGTTTCCGCGATCGTGCGTTCCTATGGCGAGATGCAACACGCGATGGCCGCTTTGGAGCGCGTGTTCGATCTACTCGAGACAAGAATCGACAAGCCTGATCGGCCGGGAGCGCTGGAAGCGCCGGATGCCGTCGAGTCGTTCGATTTTGATGCCGTCACATTTCGCTATCCGCAGGGCGAGATCGTATTGCAGGACTTTTCGCTGACCGTGCCGGGCGGGGCCACGGTGGCGCTGGTCGGGCCAAGCGGAGCCGGCAAGACAACCGTCACGAATCTCGTGGCGCGCTTCTACGATCCGACCGAAGGTGTGATTCGTGTCAACGGGATCGATCTGCGCGACATCCGCCTCGAACGCTACCGCCGCCTGCTGGGCATCGTGCAGCAGGATGTTTTCCTGTTTGACGGGACAATCGCCGAGAACATCGCGTATGGCCGCCCCGACGCCGATTCGTCTGAGATTGAGGACGCCGCCCGGCGGGCGAATGTGCACGAGTTTGTGATGAAATTCGAGAAGGGCTATGACACACTGGTCGGCGAGCGAGGCGTGCGCCTATCCGGCGGTCAGGCGCAGCGCGTCAGCATCGCCCGCGCGATTCTGGCGGACCCGCGCATTCTGATTCTCGACGAGGCCACCAGCAACCTCGACTCCGACAGCGAGCGACTGATCCAGGAGTCTCTGCGGGCGCTGCTGGCGGACCGCACGACGTTCATCATCGCCCATCGCTTGTCGACGATCGTCAACGCCGACTTGATCGTCGTGATGGAACAGGGGCGGGCGCTGGAGTGCGGCACGCACGACGAGCTGATGGAGCGCAACGGGCGATATCGCGCGATGGTAGCGTTGCAGCAGCGCGGTCTCAGCGAATCCGCAGCGTGGGCCGCCACATGAAACCAAAAGAAAGCGCCGACCGCCATGCAAGGGGCGATCGGCGCTCAAGGACTCAGAATACCGGTGAGCTTACGGCTCGTCCGGGGATTCAACCTCGTCGCCGGTGGGCAGATTGGTCATGTCCTGCACCGGAACGCCGGCGGGCGGCGTGAACTCAAACGTCTTCGGGTCGATCTTCTCATTGAGCTTGTACTTGGTCATGGTGGCCGTCGATGTGACCTTGCCGCTCTCGTCGAAGCTCTCGGTCTTGGCCATCAGGCCGTCTGACTGCCGGAAACAGAAGACCTGCTTAGTGGGCTGGCCCGGCATCGACTCATTCGGCGTCGCCGAAACCACCCAGCACTTTTCTCCATCCACTTCAGCCTCGGGCTCGACCTTCAGCTTGTGAGTCTTCCGGAGTTCGTCAAACATCTTGCGCGGATCCTGCATCTGGTTTGCCGCGTCCGGCTTCATCTTCATGCACTGCTTCATCGGCGGCATGCCGGCCATGCCGGACATTTCCTGGAGGGTGTACGCGTCCTTGCCGTCGCAAACCGTCAGGTAGGTGCCGTTCATCTTCTGCTCGGCGTCGCCCATGGAGAAAGAGATTTCCATCTTCCCCTCCATCCGGTACATCGCCGTGCCATCCTGCTTGACGAGGCTCATGTCCCCGTCCATTTTCATCTTATTGGTCGCAGTCTGCTCACCGACCATATCCATGTGGCACTGAACGGACTTGATGTCCTGCCACTTCTTGATGATCTGCTTTTCAATGTCAGCGAGCTTCGGATCCGCTTCCGGCTTGGCCGGCGCGCCTTCCGTCTGGGCCCACACGCCGCAACAGCCCAGGGCCAGCGTCGCCGCCAGCGCCATTACGTTCAAACGTCGCATACCCACTACCTCTCATGGTTTGGATGGGGAGCTTGCCGTCTTCCGCGACGACCGCCGCGCCCCCAGTGCGTTAATGGCCGGGCGTCGTATCCCGGACCCAGACAATATAATCGACCACGGGCGGCGGCGCCCCGAGGCGGCGGAGCATATTGACCGCCTGGGCCCGGTGATGCGTCCCGTGCATGCCGAGCTGGATAGCCGACTCCCCACGCAGGAACTCCATCCGCTTGCCGGGTCGGAAGTAACACGCGATCGGCTCGATGACAGACTGGTCATCCCAGCCGCCCATCAGCCGACGCCGCTCAGCGCCGACCATATCCAGCTTCCCGATGATTTCGTTCCGTGGCATGGTCTCCGGCAGCTTCTGGAAGCCGTCATCCGGTGTTCCCGACCAGTTCCCCTGCCACCAGACCTCGGCATCCAGGATGTGCGTGAGGGTCTTGCGCAGATTGCCCATGCCCATTTCGAACGGCCGGTCGAGATCGGCCTCTGACAGCGACGCGGCGGCATTGAGGATCTTGCGCGTCATGGCGTCGCCGTATTCGAGCCATGTCGCGAGTGTTTCGACATCGAAGTCGCAGGGCTCGACGGGCTCGTCCACGGGGCCCATCCCGAATTCGTCGATCGTGGCCCGCGCCGTCGGCGAGACCCTGAACGTCGGATGTGAAACGCGCATGCGCAAATAGTCGACCATCGGCAACTCCGCGCCGAACGCGCGGAGCATGTTGCGCACCTGCGCACGATGATGCACGCCGTGATTGGCGACATGCAGCATCAGATCGCCCAGCGCATGTCGATAGGCGTTCCCCTTCGTATCGCTGTAGCTGATGGATTCGCGCTCGGCCGCGGCCCCGCGCTCAGCGAGATACGCGTCGCGCTCAGCCGCGGTCTCCATCATGCGCCGACGTATCACATCAACCGACGGGCGGTCGGTTTCGGGCGGGAACTTGGTCGAAGCGCCCTTCCACCGCGCCAGCCAGATCGCCTCGGCATCGTGAATGTGGCGCAGTGTCAGCCGCATCGTCTTCAGCCCCATTTCGAACGGCTGATCGAGCTGCGCGTCGGTGAGACCCTGCGCGGCGTCAAGCGTTTGCGTATTCGCCCAGTCGTTGTACAGAAACAGCTCTTGAAGCGTCGTGCGCCTTGGCGCCATTGAGAAGTCCTCGTCTCGCTGATCAGGCTCGGGCGCCGCGCGCGGCGGCGAGCAGGTATGCGGCGCCCGCGACCAGCACGATCATCGCGCCGGCCGGTAGGTTCGTAGAATAACTGAAGGCGAGTCCGACCGTCGTGAAAACGGCGCAAAGGCCCGCGCCAAGCAGCATGACCCGCCACAGAACGCCGGTAAACGTGTTCGCGATCGCCACCGGGAGCGTCAGCAAAGCGATCGCCAACACGATCCCGACGACCTTGACCAGCGCGACGATCGTCAACGCGGCCAGGCACAACAGCAATAGAAACCACATTTCAACACGCAAGCCGCGCATGGCGGCGAACTCGGCATCGAAACAAACGGCCATGAACCGGTTGTAGAACCCAACGGCGAGGACAATCGTGATGACATCCAGCGCGGCGACCAGCCGCAGATCTTCGCGCGACGCCATCAGGATGTTCCCGAATAGCCAGGTGTTCAGGTCGCCGCTGTAACCCGGCGTCATCGAAACAAACACGACGCCGATCGCCATGCCGATCGCCCACAATGCGCCAATTACAGTGTCCTCGCGCTGCTTGGCGCGCAGGCTGACGAGGCCGATGATGATTGCGGAGAGCAACGCCGACGCGACGGCGCCATACATCGGGTCGAGCCACGACCAGTTCTGGGTCACTTGCAGATAGCGCGCCGCCCCAATCCCGCCCAGGACGCAGTGCGACACCGCGCCGGCCATGTAACTGATGCGCCGCGCGACGACATACGCCCCTACGATGCCGCCGGCGATGCCCGCCAGCACGCCCGCCAGCAGCGCGAAACGGAGAAACTGCTGCGTCTGCAACGCGTGGAGGAACTCCATCACGAGCCGGGCGCCTTGTGCGAATGCGCCGCGTCCTCGCCGACGGGCAGGTGGTGACAATCCGGTCCATGCCGGTGCCCGGGGCCGGCTGAATGCTCGACCAATCTGATTTCGCGCCCGTACAAACGGAATATCTCCTCGCGCGACAGGTCACCCATCGCGTGGACGTGCACGTTGCGATTCACGCACACTGCGGTGCGGACGTATTTCGATACAAAGCCGAGATCATGCGAGACCATGATGACGGTCAAGCGCTCGTTCAGTCGCGCGAGTAACGCGTACATCTGTTCTTCCGAGGGAATATCGAGGTTCGCTGTCGGTTCGTCGAGCATCAGGGCCTTGGGGTCACACGCCAGCGCCCGCGCGATCAGCACGCGCCGGCGCTGCCCGCCGGACAAGCCCGAGAGCGGGCGGGCCGCCAAATCCGCCATGCCGACTTCGTTGAGCGCGTCGAGCGCCGCGCGCCGATCCGCAGCTCGGAACGGCCCAAAGCCGACACCTGCGCCCAGCCGCCCCATCAGCACGACATCGATCACGCGCGCGGGAAACTGCGGATCAAAGTGCGACTGCTGCGGCATGTATCCGATGTGGCGCTGCGCTTCCGTCGGCGACATACCCAGCACGCGCACTTCGCCACTCGCCGGACGCAGCAGGCCGAGCATGAGTTTGAGCAGGGTCGTCTTGCCGCCGCCGTTGGGGCCGATGACGCAGGCGAAGTCGCCCATTCGAATCGACACCGAAACGCCGCTGAGCGCCTCCGGCCCGTTCGCATAGCGAAAACTCACATTGCGCATTTCGACGGCAGGCGCCGCGTCCGCCAAACCCGTCTCTGCGCCTCGCGCTGTCCGCGTCATTGCGCGTCTCCAATCGACGCGACGATGCTATCCGCGATATGGCGCATGTTTTCGAAGTAGTCCTTTCGCAGCGGATCGAGCGGCTCGGCCTCGACGCCGGCTTGCGAGCGCAACGCTTCGAGCAGGTTGCGACTGGATTGAGGGTCGTAGAAGACGCGTTTGGGCTTCGCCAGACCGAGGCGATCGGCAATGACCTCCAACTCGCGCGGACCCGGCTGGCGCCCGCCAACTTCAACCGACACCTGCTCAAGCCCGTACGCCTCGGCAAAGTAGCCGAACGCGGCATGTGTGACGAAAAACGGCTTGCCCGCAATCGGTCTCAGCTTGGCGCGCAGTTCACCATCAAGCTGATCGAGCCGTTCTTTCAGCCGTTCGCAGTTCGCGCGGAACGCCGCCGCGTGATCCGGCCATTCGCGCGACATGGCGTCGCACATCACGTCACAGGCAACACGCACTCGGCGCGGGTCGAGCCAGATATGCGGGTCGAGCGGGCCATGTTCGTGCCCCTCGTGATGGTCGTGCCCTTCGTGGTCGTGCTCGTCGTGTCCGACATCCAACGGGAGCAGGTCGATCCCCTCTCGCACGTCGACAAATCGCACTTTCTGGTTCGATGCGCGCAGTTTCTGGATCAGCCGTTCCTCAAACGGCTCATCCAGATGAAGGTACATCGCGGCGTCAGCCAGCGCCGCCATCTGCCGCGGGGTCGGCTCAAATGTGTGCGGCGACTGACCGGGCTGCACGAGCGACTCAACGCGGACATTCTCGCCGCCGATCTGCTCGGCGAAGAAGGCCACCGGCGCCAGTGTCGTGAAAACAAGTGGCGGCCTGCCGGGCGCCGGCGCGGTCGCCGGTTGGCGGTCACAAGCCGTCCAGACGCCAGCCGCCAGCACGAGCGCGGTCGCGCTCACGCGGGCCCAACTCCAACACTCAGCGATCGCCCTACTTCTTCGCCGATCGCCCATGCGCTTTCCTTCGCGGCGCGTGTTCGCAGACAATGTGCCATTCATGGCAATCGCTGCACTCGGCGACCGAATGTGAGTCCGTCATCGCGTCCCAGTGCTCGCGTTGACGCGGCGACAACATGCCCGATCCGCGGCACAGCGGGCACACGTTCTCCAACGCCGCCAGCACCGCGTTTCGAATAAACGCCGAGCGGTTCTCGATGCCGCGCATGGCCCGCAACAAGGACGGGTCGGCCTTGAATGTGACGATTTCCGCTTTACCCGGCGCAGCCATTGGCTTCCTCGACACTCACGCCCGTTAACGCGACGCGGGATCGTATTACTTGGTAATACCGCCGTCAAGCGGCGTCTCGGGGCCGTCTGCGGTCGACTGAACCGGCTCCCCGACTTCGGTACGATCCGACGATTCGGCCCCCTCAGCCTTGGCGCCGCTACGCACGCTTCGCATCAGCGGTCGGCTGCCATCGGTTCCGCGGCGTTTGACAATCTGTTCCGCCAGCTCGACCGCGTGCAGCGCGGATCCAAAAACACGCCCGCCGGTCGTCAGCAGCAGTTCGGGCCGCCGGGCGCCGAAACTGGAGCGTTCGATCAGGTCGCGCCGCATCGCCCGCGTCAGACCGCAGACGATCAAGACGCCGCCGCCGCGCTGGAATTGCTCGACAACGCGATCCAAACCCGCGATGACGGTGTAGTCCAATTGGTGCGTGCGCCGCATCCGCACAATCACGACGCTGGGCTTGCGCGAGAAAATCTCCGCCAGCACATCGGCGATCTCGTCGGCATGCGCAAAGAACAGCGGCCCTTCGATCTGCACAAGCGTGATCGCCGATTTGCCCGTGTGGGCGTCGATCCGGCGTTCGCGGAATTCACGTCCGTCGCGCGAGATCATTTCCGTCATGCGCAACACCGCCGCCCGCCGCATGAAAATCGCCGCGGACAGCGCCATGCCGACCAGCACCGCCCAGTGAATCGGCATCACAAACACACAGCCGATCATCGTCAGCAGCACGATGCGGTCATGGCGGTCGCTGCGGACCAGGCGGAACAAGTCGCGCCAGTCCACCATCCCCACCGCAGTCGCAACCAGCAAACCCGCGATCGCCGCCGTCGGCGTCCACGCGGCAAGCGGAGCCGCAAGGAACGTAATCGCCGCTGCGCCGATCGCCGCGATCACGCCGGCGACCCGCGTCCGCGCCCCCGCGACTTCATTCAGCGCCGACCGTACGAAACTCCCCGCGACCGGCAAGCCCTGCAACGCGCCGGTGGCGAGATTCGCGGCCCCCAGCGCCGCGAGCTCTCGCCCCGCGTTCATGCGGGCCCCCTGCTTGTCGGAAATGGCCTTGGCGATGGATAGTGTTTGTATCAGTCCGACCAGCGCCATCGCCCCGGCGCCGACCACCAGGTCGGTCGTGAAGTTGCCGCCAAACCACGGCGTGAGCAAAGCCCCCGGCGAGCGCGGTATCGCCCCGATGCGCGCCAGTGTCGTGCTGAGACCAGCTTGCGATAGCACCCGCAGGGCGACCGAACTGAGCGCGAGTACGATGAACGGCGTCGGAAACCGCGGCGCGTACTTGCCCCCGATCAGCACCATTACGAATGACAGCGCGGCCATCGAAATCGACGCCACATCCGCCTCAACGGCGTGCCGACCGACACCGATCAGCAGGCCAAGCAGCGTAGGCGGGCGACCAACATCAAGCCCGAGCATGGGCGCGAGTTGTGAACCGGTAATCAACAGCGCCGCGCCGACGGTGAAGCCGAGCAGCACCGACCGCGAAACGAACCGCACAAACCGCCCGATCCGCAACGCCGCGCCGGCCAGCGTGAACAATCCGACCAGCACACCCAACGCGCCCGCCAGCGCGGGCCAGTTCTCGTGATTGTCCGGGGCTACCGTGGCGAGGACCGCGTAGACCATGGAACTCGTCGTAACCGCCGGCCCGATGTTAAGCCGCCCGACGCCCGAGATCAGCGAACTCACCAAGCCCCCGACGATCACCGCGTACAGCCCGTGCACGGCCGGAAGACCGGCGATGGCGGCGAACGCGAGACCCTGCGGAATCGACACGAGGGCGACGGTCAGGCCGGCGAACGTATCGGCGCGGAGGGCGGCGGGTTTGCGGGGGCTGGCGGTCACGCCGCACAGTGTAGTGCGGGACCGTAGGGGGCGGATAACGGCGCCGCGCCAAGGACTGCCCCCTCCCGTCACCCCCGCCATCCCGTCATCCCCGCGCAAGGGCTTTATGCAACAGGTTTTTGTTTTCGAAGGTGGTCGCGTGCGAGTCGGATGGCGATTTTTGCGGTGACGTATGG
>JAGQOO010000109.1 GCA_020427345.1 Phycisphaerales bacterium
AACTGCCGGCGGCGATTGTGGCCGTCCTGACCACCGCCGTTGCGGTCATGCAGCTGCGCCCTCCGGAGCGCCAAGTCGATTTTCCGGTCGTGCAGGCCAAGCTTCAGAGACTCATGGACAGCGAGGCATACGTCGACGCGGCTGATGCAGCCACAAACCTGCTGGCGATGAAGCCACCGTTGCCGGAAGACCAGCAGGCAGCGCTGCATGACCTGATCGCCGAAGTGGTTTATCGCCAGGAAATGCGCGCTGAGAAGCCGAGTCGGCGAAACGCCGAGGTTCTCGTGGCGCATAGCGAGCAACTGGCCGCAACCCGGCAAGGGCCGAGTTCCGCTCGTGCCGCGCTGCGTCTGGCCGCGGCGCAGGAGTGGCTGGGGCGGTTGGAGTCGGCGGAAGATAACTACCGCGTCGTCCTCGACCGACAGCCGGGCGCTGAGGACCGGCGGACAGCATTGCAGGCGCTGGTGCGGTTGCTCGAGGGGCGCGAAGAGGCGGAAATCGAACGGCGCGGCTATCTGCGCGCGCTGCTCACAGAGCCGAGCGTGGACGACGCCTATGTCTGGTGGGCGTTGCAGCACGCGGTTCAGGAGGCGTTGGATCGCGACGCGCCGGAAGAGGCGGCGCAGACCCTGGAGGAGTTCGGCTCTCGCTTCAAGCAGGATCAGCTGCGCGGCTATTACGATTACTTGCGAGCGCTCACCTTGATCGAAAGCGGGCGCTACCTGGAAGCGGAGCCTCTGCTGGCGTCGAACATGGAGTGGCTGGCCGCCGGCGCTCGCGGTGATGACGCGATGGACGCCGCGGGGTACCTCCCTGCAATGAACGAATGGCTGGCGGCGCGGGTGGAGTTGTTGGATGGGCGACCGCAAACTGCGTTATTGCGCTTTACCGACACGCTGAATTTGGCCGCCCAAGGCCCCCTCATGGGTTGGTGCTCGATCGGGCAGGCGGAAGCGCTGGCCGCGCTGGAGCGCGACGGGACGGCCCGAACCACATTACGCGAAGCGCTTGCGCGCCTTGATTACGACCCGGCCCTGCGCCAGGTGTTCAGTACGCGGATGCGGCGTGTGTGCGAAGCGCTGTTCTCCGACCGTCTGCAGGCTCGGCGGTTGTCTGAAGCGATCGCCTACGTCGAACTGGCTTTGGAACTGACGAGGGAAAGCGACACGTCGACGCGGTTGGCCCTGCTGGAGCGCCTCGGGGAGACAAACGCGCTGGCCGCCTCGATGGAGCCCGATGTCGATCAGGCCCGCGCACTCCACTTGGCGGCGGGGAGAGCGTTTGAGGCGGCGGCCCCGTTGGCCTATGACCAGGACACCCGGCTGGGGGCCCTGCTGTGGAGCGCCGCTGAGGAATACGACGCGGCCGGCCAGTTGGACGCCGTACGCCGCATCCTGACGCGCTATGTGGATGAGCGCTCGCTCGATCCTCGTATTCCGCTTGCGATGCTGCGCCTCGGCGAGGCCTATGCGGCAGATGCCTACTTCGAAGACGCGATCCTGTGGTATGAGCGTCTCGATCAGGAATTCGGGCGGCTCGACGAGGCCATCATGGGGCGCTACGAGATGGCGCAGGCGCTGCTCAGTCTCGGTGGGGACGAGAACGAGACGCGTGCTGTCCAGCAGTTGGACCACCTGTTGCACGCGTCAGCCGTCGATCCGTCGGCGCCAATCTACCGCGACGGCATGCTGCTGTTGGCGGACATTCACGAGCAGGCCGGGCGCTATGCCGACGCGATCGGCCTGCTGGAGGAGTTCCTCCGCCTCTACGCGGGTGATCCGGAGGCGGCGGGGGCGTTGTTCAAACTCGCCGACAGCTACCGGCGGAGCGCGTATGCGCTGCGGTCGGCGCCGGAAGCCCCTACGCCGGAACGCCGAACCGCGATTGACGAGCGATTTCACCGAGCGGCGGACCTGTTCCAAACCTGGCTGGAGCGGTCGAGTGTCGGCGGCGCTCCGACGCCGTCCATTGAGCTCTATCAGCGACTCGCGCTCTTGAACCGAGGGGACTGTTTTTTTGAACTGAACACGGCAGCCTCGCTCGAGGAGGCGTTGGCGATTTACCGTCAGGCGGCCGCGCAATATCAGGGTGAGCCGGCGGCACTTTCAGCGCAAGTGCAGATCGCAAACGTGTTTTTGCGGCTTGGGCGGGTCACGGAGGCCGCTCGGGCGGTGGAGCGGGCACGCGCACTATTGAGCACTATTCCGGATCAGGCCTTTGCGCAAAACCCGGAATCCGCCGATCGCACTTACTGGGATCGTTATCTGGCGACAGTGGCGTCCTCTCATTTGTTCAAGGATGTGTTTGCAGCGCCCTGACCGCGGCATGGAGGCCGAATCAATGGAGCAGGCGGCGCCCAAGTGGCTTAATCCGCAGCGTCTGATCGACCTGCTGATTGAACAGCGTGATCTCTACAAGCGGCTGCGTTCGCTGAGCGAGCGCCAGCGGGGAATGATCTCCTCCGATACTCCGGAACACCTGCTCAATATCCTGCGGGAGCGCCAGGCGCTGATCACAGCGCTGGCCGCGATCAACGAAAAACTGTCGCCGTTCCGGCAGGGGTGGGACGGCCTTTACGCGCAGCTTCCCGATACGGCGCGACAGCAGGTCAGTGACCTGCTGGACGAGATCAATGGCCTGCTCGGGGCGATACTCGCGGCGGACCAGGAAGATTCGGCCCTGCTTGGGGCTCGACGCCAGACCGTCGGCGAGGCGTTGCGCTCAGTAAATGACACGCGCGCCGCCAACGCCGCCTATGCCCGCAACGCCGGCGCTGGTCGAACAACGCCCGCCGGCGGGCAAGGGGCCTGATCGAATGTCGACTCTGCCCGCTCAGTCGCCGCCTGCGGAAGACCTGCTCGGCAGCATTCTGCGAGAGTACACGGAGGTGGCGGATCGCCTCCAGCGCACGCATGAAACGCTGCAGGACGAGGTCGTGCGGTTGCGCGACGAGTTGGCTTCCAAGGATCGTGAACTCGAACGAAAGCGCCGCCTGGCGGCTTTGGGTGAACTCGCCGCCGGCGTCGCACATGAAGTGCGCAACCCGCTGGGCGCGATTCAGCTCTACAGCGGCCTGCTGAAGCGCGCGTGCAAGACCGCGCCGGCCGCGTTGGAGCTCATCGAGAAAATTGAAGCCGGCGTGCAGGCGATTGACGGCGTTGTCAAAGACACACTCGCGCTAACGCCCAGCGGCGGTCGGTTCGTGACGCGTCCGTTGCGTGAGGTCGTCGAAGCGGCGGCCGATACATGTCGCGCGGCGCTCGAGTCGCGCGACGTACGGCTGAGCATCGCATCTGATATTGAGGACGCGAGCGTGTACGCCGATGTGGCGGGCTTGCAGCGCGCCATCGTGAACTTGATCAGTAATGCGGCCGAAGCGTCGCAGCCGGGCGGCGAAGTCATCGCCCGGCTTGATCGCGAAGACACGCGGCTGAGAATTCGAATTATTGACAATGGGTGTGGAATTCCGGCCGAAGTGCTCGATCAGATATTTGACCCGTTTTTTACGACGCGCCCCAACGGGACCGGCCTGGGCCTGACGATCGCTCATCGGCTGGTGGAGGCGCATCAGGGCTCACTCACTGCCGCGAACCGGCCTGAAGGCGGCGCGGTTTTCACAGTTGTTTTGCCTTGCAACGGCGCGAAGGGCAAGGACGCCAAGTCGCCGAAGTCGCGGATCAGCGCCGCGTAGAAGGAGAAGAGATGGCCTCGGTTTGTGTGGTTGACGATCAGGCAATGCTGCGCGACTCGATCCAGTCCACGCTGGTTGGCGAGGAGCACAAGGTATTCGTTTTCGAGGACGCGCAGGAAGCGTTGACCGAGATTCGCCAGCGCCCCTTCGATGTCGTGCTGACCGACCTGCGCATGCCGGGAATGGACGGCGTGGGCCTGCTGCGCGAAATGCGTCGGCTGGGCATCGATACGCCGGTCATCCTGATGACCGCGCACGCGTCGGTGGACACAGCCGTCGAAGCGATGAAGCTAGGCGCGTTTGACTACGTGCAGAAGCCATTCAACGCGGAAGAGATTTCGATCCTGATCGAGCGCGCTGTTCGCGAACGCAAGCTGCTCCGCGACAACGAAGTCATGCGCCGCACGATCGAGGACATTGACGCTGATCGCCGCCTGATCGGCTCATCCCCGGCCATGAAGACTGTCGTCGACAAGATCGAGCGCATCGCTCAAAGCACGGCGACGGTCCTGATCCATGGCGAAAGCGGAGTAGGCAAGGAACTGATCGCCCGCGCGATTCACAGCGCTTCGCCGCGCCGCGAGCAGCCGATGCTGTGCGTCAACTGCGCCGCGCTGTCGCCGACGCTGCTGGAGAGCGAGCTGTTCGGCCACGAGAAAGGCGCGTTTACCGGCGCCGATCGCATGCGTAAGGGCCGTTTCGAACTCGCCGACGGCGGCACACTGCTGTTGGACGAAGTGTCTGAAATGGACCTTGGCCTGCAGGCCAAGCTGCTCCGCGTGCTGCAGGAGCGCGAGTTTGAGCGCGTTGGCAGCTCGGTGACGCGTCGCGTCGATGTGCGTGTGATCGCAACGACAAACCGCGACCTGCGTGACTGGTCGGCGAAGGCGAAGTTCCGCGAGGATTTGTACTACCGCCTGAGCGTTCTGCCGATTGAGGCCCCGCCGCTCCGCGAACGCCGAGAGGACATCCCGCAGTTGCTCGACTATTTCATTGACCGCATTGCCGCGCGTGAAGCCCGCGAGCGCCCGCGCCTGACGCCCGAGACGCTTTCGCTGCTGACGGACTACGCCTGGCCCGGAAACGTGCGCGAGGTGCAGAACCTGTGCGAACGCATTTCCGTGCTCGAGGCCGGCAAGGATGTCGCCCCGGAAACGGTGCGCCCGCTGCTGACCGGCCCGATCAAGATGGCGTCTGCCTCGTTGGAGAGCGTGGCCTATCGCGACGGTCAGATTCTGGCCGACGCCGAGCGCGACTTGATCATGCGGACGCTGGAGCGCTTCCGCGGCCACCGCGAAAAAACCGCGCGTGCCCTGGGCATCGGATTGCGCACCCTCGGCCTGAAGCTGAAGCGCTGGCGCGACGACGGCGCCCTCGACGAGACCGAATTGCAGCGAATCAGCCGCCGCTAGGCGCGGTGGCGCCGCAAGGGGGTTCACGGAAATGACGGATGGCACGCGTCTTGCACTTGCGACAGCAACGTTCGAGACGCGTGTCGTGTTACGGGAGTGGTCGCATGTGGATTGACGGGCTGCTGAATTCACGCGTTACGCACGCTGTCGAGCTCAGCGCGCGGTTCGCGGAGGAGCGCCAGGCGGTGCTCGCCGAGAACATCGCGAACATCGATACGCCCGACTACCACACGCGCCAACTCGACGCGAACGGCTTTCAGAGCGCCCTGCGAAAGGCGTTTGAGTCGGCGGAGAAGGGTGACGCGCGACAATTGCGCTTCCGCACAGACCAGGTGCGCGTCGACGACGCCGGTTCGATGTCCATCACGCCAACAACGGACTCGGCGCCGAACTTGCTGTTTCACGACGGCACGAATGCCCGGCTGGAAGACCTGATGACCGACGCGCAAAGCAACTGGCTTGATTACAGCCTGACTACGACGCTGCTCCGCAACCGTTGGAGCGGTCTGATGAACGCGATTCGAGGTAGAACGCAATGATCCGCGCGCTGGACATCTCCGGTTCGGCCCTCCAGGCCCAGCGCGTCCGTATGGACGTGATCGCCGGCAACATCGCTAACGCGTTCGTGACACAGCAGGAGGATGGCACGGTTGAGCCGTACCGCCGCCGTGTGACGCTGTTCAGCCCGCAGGCCGGCGACGGTGGCCCGGGCGTGCGGGTGCGCGACGTGATCGAGGACGAGAGCCCGTTTCGAATGCGGTTTGATCCGGGGCATCCGCACGCGATCCCCGACGGCCCCGAGGCGGGGTATGTGCGGTATCCGAACGTCAACATCACGATGGAATACGTTGACGCAATGGAGGCCGGTCGGGCTTACGAGGCGAATATCGCGATGATGAATCTCAGCCGCGCGATGGCGCAGCGCGGCATCGAATTGATGGCGTAGACCAGATAACTAACCGGCGCGCCGACCGCGCCTGAGCGAAGCATCCATGACAGATCCGATTTCCATCCAGATTGGCAAGGCCGGCGTCGGGGGGCGCATCGGCGGCGCGTCGCCCGGCAAGGCCGGCGGCGATGACTTCGCCTCAATCGTGCGCGACCAGCTCAAACGCGTCAGCGATATGCAGAGTGAGGCCGATGAGAATGTGCGGAAGCTCGTGACCGGCGAATCGCAGAACATGACCGACGTGTTTGTGGCCGCCCGCAAGGCGGAAGTCGCGTTCAGCCTGCTGATGGAGATTCGCAACAAGCTCCTCGATTCGTATCAGGAGCTGCAGAACATGCGCATCTAAGCCCGGTCCGGGATTGGCAATGACGTAGGGAAGCGCGACGCCCGCAAGGGCTGAGCGGCCCGGCGCGGAGCGCCGCGGAAAGCAGTCATCGAGCCACGGATGGCGGGATTTCAAGAAACCTGGCAATCGGCGATTCGCCGGATCAACGAACTGTCCGTTTCACAGCGGACGGCGGTTTTTCTGGGCGCTGCGCTGATCGGCGGCTCGGTCATGTGGCTCGCGCAATGGGCCGCGACACCCGAGCGGCAGCCTTTGCTGCTTCAGTCACTCTCGCCGGAAGAAGTCAGTTCGATTCAGGCCGGTCTCGATCAACTCGGCCAATCCTACAAGCTCGAAAACGGGCGTCTGATGGTGCCGGCGTCCGCGAACCGCTCCGCGATTCTTGCGCAGCTCCAGCAAATGGAGCGCATGCCCGGCGACGTGAGTGTCAGCTTCGCGGAACTGGTGAAAGACGCCAATCCCTGGATTTCCGAGCACGACAATCTCCGCCGCTGGAACGTGGCGCTGCAGAGCGAACTCAATCACATTCTTGGCCAGTTTAAGGGTGTGAAGTCCGCCAGCGTCGTGCTCCCAGTGATTGAACGCACAAGCGGCCTTTCGCGGTCATGGGGAGAACCGTCGGGCAGTGTCACGTTGACCATGAAGGACGGTTCGGCCGTGCCGCGCGATCTCGCACAGGCCGCGGCCCGAATGGTCGCCGGCGCGGTCAAGGGACTCTCGATTCGCAATGTGCAGGTGCTCGACGGCAACGGCCGCGTCGCGTTGGATTGGGAGGAAGAGGAGTCCGGCGCCAGTTCGATGTTTCGGTTGCAGAAAGCCAAAGAGCGCGAGATCACGTCAAAAATCATCAATCAACTGAGCTTTGATCCGATGGTGCGCGTGACTGCATATGTCGAGCTTGATCACAGCGCGGTGCAGGTGTCCACGCATGCGCCGATCGAAGGCGTCGAATCGGAAGTCGAGCGGACGGAGGAGGAAACCTCGCGCGGCACGCCCGCCGGGCAGAACGGTGTAGAGCCCAACACGGGCGTTGGCGTGACGGCCAACGCGACCGGCGACCGCACCCGTCGCGAGACCAACCGCCGCACGCTGGCCACCGGCGCGGAAGAACGCCGGCAGGACACGCCGCGCGGCGCGGTGCGCTCGATCGCGGCGTCAATCAACATTTCGCACAGTTTCCTGGCGAGCATTTTCAAGCGGAACAACCCGGAGGCGGAGGCGCCCACGGAAACGCAGGTCAACGAAGTGTTCGAGGCGCAGAAGCCGAAGATCATCAACCAGGTGCGCACGCTGGTCGTTCCCGGAGACGAGCAGCAGATCAGCGTCGACTGGTATTACGACTCGGTCGAAATCGGGACGCCACCCGTGGAAGCCGGCGCGGTCGAAGTTTCGATGGACATCGCCAAGCGTTTCGGCCCGGCTTCGGCCCTGGTTGCGCTCGCGCTGCTGTCACTGGGTCTGGTTTCGCGCATGGCGAAGAGCAGCGCGGTCGGCGAGACGTTCGGTCTGGAAGTCGGTCTTTCGAAGGACGAGATCGAAGCGGCCCGCCGCGCCAACCAGTCCGTGACGCAGGCGAAGGAGCGGCGGGAAGGCGACGTGACCGAAGCCGCGGCGCCCGTCCCGGTGCCGGTGGCGGCTGCCTTCGCGGCTGAGGGCATGCTGGAGGCGACCGAAATCGACGACGCGCTGGTCCAGGTCAACAACATGGTGGATCAGATGGCCCAAATGGTGGAGGCCGATCCGGAAGCGATCGCCACCGTCCTTGAGAAGTGGATCGACAGCTAGGTAGGTGACTCCGGTGGCTCGTCAAAAGGAAATCAGCAACACCAACGAGATGAGCGGTGAGCGGCGGGCGGCGATACTGCTGCTGGCGCTTCCGCAGGAAGCCGCTGCCGCGCTGCTGCGGCACCTGTCGCGAGAAATGGTCGAGACACTGTCGCGTGAAATCGCGAACATCGATCGCGTAAGCCCGCGCGTGCGCACCGAAGTCGTCGGCGAGTTCTACAACATGGTGCTCGCGCGGCAGTACCTCGACATGGGCGGCCTGCCGCTCGCGCGGTCTCTGCTGAAACGCACGCTGAATCCCGACGACGCGAAGCGCCTGATCGACGCGCTCGAAAAGACCGTCAATGAGCAGCCGTTTGCGTTCCTTCAGAAGACAGAGACTGAAACGCTGCTCACGTTCCTTGCCGGCGAACACCCGCAGACGATCGCGCTTGTGCTGGCCCACTTGCCCGCCGGGTCAGCGAGTGAGGTGTTGAACGGCCTGCCACTGGATCGGCAGTTGGAGGTAGTCACACGCATCGCGAGCATGGATCAGACAAGCCCCGAGGTGATTCAGGAAGTCGAGCGCGGACTTGAGAAACGCATGTCGGGCCTCGCGAGCGATCGCTTCGAGCGGGTTGGCGGCGTGAGCACGGTCGCAGAGATACTGAACCTGTCGGGTCGCGCGTCGGAACGGGCGATCATGGACGGCCTGACCGAGGGCAACCCCGAACTCGCCGAAGACATTCGCCGCCTGATGTTCGTCTTCGAAGACGTGATGAAGGTCGACGATCGCGGCATACAGGCCGTTCTCAAGGAGGTCGAGAACGAGGAACTCGCCCTGGCCCTCAAGACGGCGACCGACGACCTCAAGCAGAAGATCTTTGGAAACATGTCGGAGCGCGCCGCGCAGCTCATTGCCGAGGAAATGGAGTTCATGGGGCCGGTGCGCGTCAGCGACGTCGAATCCGCGCAGCAGAAGATCGTCGACATTGTCCGGCGCCTCGAGGAGGCGGGCGAGATCATTATCGCCGGTCGTGGCGGCGAGAAGGACCTGATCGTCTAGGCGCGGCCGACGGGCGGAGTCAAGCGGGGATAGCATGGCCGGTGTTATTCGTAAAGACGAGTATCTCGCGGTCGCGCCTTTCTCGATGCGCGACTTCGAGCGCCAGGCGCGATCCACGCTGTCAGAAGCGCGCCGTGAGGCTGAGCGCATTTTGGCCCAGGCGTACGAGAAGGCAGACCAGATCCGAAGCGGGGCGCGAGAAACCGCGCTCGCTGAAGGGCTTGCCGAGGGCCGCGAGCGAGGGCGGCGCGAAGCGCGCGAGCAGGCGGCAAAACAGGCGCTTGAGGAATCGCGTGCCGCTATTCACAGCCTGGTTGAAACCATCACGAGTATCGCCACACGCTTCGACGAGAGGAAGCTCCGCCTGCTGGCCGAAGCGGAGCGCGGTGTCATCGAGTTGGCCGTGCGGATCGCCGATCGCGTCTGCCGGATGCGGGCGGCTGAAGGGGCCGATGTCGCAGTGGCGCAGGTGCGCGAGTTGCTTGAGCTGGCGCAGGATCGCCACGACGCGCTGATCCGGATATCGCCGGCCGACGACAAAGCGATTCGGCGCGTCGTCGCCGATCTCGCAACCCGCATCGACGAGCTGAAGCACGTTGCGATCGAGGTCGACCCTACCATGCAGGCCGGCGACTGCGCACTTGTGTCGCGCGAAGGCGCTATCGACGCCCGGCTGCAAACCCGCATTGATCGAGTCGCCGCCGCGCTGATCGGCGCGGCCGTCACTGACGCGGACGAGGCGCCGGATGTCGGATAGCGGCCTGTTTGAAAGGTTGACGCGGCGCGTGGACAGCCTGATCCCGACACGCGTCACCGGGCGTGTGTCGGCCATTACCGGCACGACGATCGCCGCCGTCGGCATGCCCGCCCCGGTCGGCGCGCGATGCGAAGCGCGTACCGGTGGTGGACGACGAGTCGAATGTGAAGTTGTCGGGTTGAAGCTGGGGCAGACGCTGCTGAGCGTCTTCGACGACGCGACCGGCCTCGCGCCGGGTGACGACATCGAGTTGTTGTCCGCGAGCGCCGATGCCCCGGTCGGCTTTGATCTGCTCGGCCGCGTCATCGACGGCCAAGGCCACGCGCTCGACGACGGTCCCGACCCGGTTCTCAACTATTCCTATCCGCTGTACCGCGATCCGCCGGCTCCGCTGGAACGTCGCTCGATCGACGCGCCGCTCGGCCTTGGCGTGCGGGCGATTGACGGGTTACTCACAGCAGGTCTCGGCCAGCGTCTTGGTGTTTTCGCCGGCACCGGCGTCGGCAAGAGCGTGCTGATGGGCATGCTGTGCCGCAATACGCAGGCGGACGTGAACGTCGTCGCGCTGATCGGCGAGCGCGGTCGTGAAGTCGGCGACTTCATTGAAACGCAACTCGGGCCGGAAGGGCTCAAGCGCAGCGTGGTGGTCGCGTGCACATCCGATCAGGCGCCGGCGTTGCGCGTACGATCGTGCTTCCTCGCCACCGCGATCGCCGAGTTCTTCCGCGATCAGGGCCTGAACGTGTTGCTGATGATGGACTCGCTGACGCGTATGGCGATGGCGCAGCGGCAGATCGGGCTCGCCGCGGGC
>JAGQOO010000010.1 GCA_020427345.1 Phycisphaerales bacterium
TACACTCTTTCCCGGCAGATCGGAAGAGCGCAGGGTTAATAAAAGATCAAAAGAGTGGTGTTCCGATCTGCCTGGCGGACGCCGAGGACTGCGACAAGGCCGGCGCCCTGACCGAGCTGTTGGCGCTGGACTCGGCTGGCGGGCTGCTGGCGCTCGAGCGCTTGGGCGAGTCGGGCAACGACGGCCCGGCCGCCACCCGGCTCTACGCGATCCGGCTGCCGCTGGGCGGCGACGCCGACGCCTCGGCGGCCGATGGCGAGCCCCCGCGTCTCGAGAAGCGGCTGCTGGCCGAGCTCGAGGCGCTCGGCCTCGAGCCCGAGGGCCTCGAGGGCATGACCCTGGGGCCGAACCTGCCCGACGGCCGGCGCGCCCTGCTGCTGGCGGGCGACGACGACTTCGCCAAGAAGGCCGATACGCAGTGGCTGATGCTGGCGCTGGACCTGGGGCCGACGCCCTAGGGGCCGGGGGCCCGTCGGACCCGAGCGCGGGGCTCGCGCGGGCGAGGCCCGAGACGGCTAGCCGCCGCCGGCCGCCTGCACCTCGACGTTGGTGGCCAGGTCGTGGCGCAGGCGCTCGGCCAGGCTGTGCGCGTCGGCGCCGGCCAGCGCGGCGCGGATGCGCTTGAGGCCGCCCTGCGGATGGGCCAGGTGGCAGACCGGCTCGCCCGGCTTGACGGCCGGCATGGTCGAGAGGCCCAGCACCACGCCGTCGCGGGGAGCGTCGAGCACGTGCAGGGCGCGGCCGAGCAGGTCGGTGACGGTGGCCAGGGCCTGGCGGCGCGAGACCGGTTCGCCGGGCGCCACGTGGAACTGCAGGATGCCGCCCTGCTCGGCGCGCACCCAGGTGCTGCGCAGGACCGTCGCCTGGTAGGGTGGCCGGACCGGCTGGCCCTCGACCATGTCCAGCTCGATCAACACGTTGCGCACCCCGCGCAGGCCGATCTCGACCACCGCCGGCTCGATCTTCCAGACCTCGCCGGCCTCGAGGATGATGCTCGGGCAGCCGGCCTCGGTGGCCGTCCGGCGCAGCGAGCCCTGGGGCCCCTTGCCGTGCAGCACCAGCTCGCAGCCGAAGGCCATCGCCAGGCGGCGGGTGGGCGCCTTGGACAGGTCGGCCCGCACGTTGGGAAAGTTGGTCCGCCGCACCGCCGCCGAGTGCAGGTCGATGCAGTAATCGCAGTGGCGAATGACCTGATCAAAAAACGCGCGGGCCAGCCGACCGGCGAGGCTGCCGCTGGACGAGCCCGGGAAGCACCGATTCAGGTCGCGCCGATCGGGCAGATAGCGCGAGTGACGCTCAAAGCCCGGCAGTGCGACGACCGGCGCCAGCACTAACGCGCCTTTGTTGATTTGAAATGGGCGATTCGTGATCAGGTCGCGTATCGCGCCCACGCCGTTGATCTCGTCGCCGTGTACCGCGGCGGTTACAGCAACGGTGGGTCCGGGCTGCTGCGCGCGGTGGACGACGATCGGGATGCGGATTTCAGCGCCCGAGTAGCTCTCGGAAACCGTGATATGCAGGGCGCGGCTCTCGCCCGGTCTGACATCCGCCCACGGAGCCGCCTCGCTCATTGCGTTTCGAGATCCTCAAGCAATTTCGGGTCGAGCTTCTGCACTTTGACGCGCCGCTTGCGGCGGCGCTTCTCCGGAATCAGATCGCGCATCGCGTCCAGTTTGCCGTAACACAGCAGGCGATCATTGGCCTCGATCTCTCGTGATCCGCGCGGGTTGGAGATGACGCTCGTCCCGCGCGTCAGGTTCAGCACGACAATGTCGCGCTCGCGCAGCCCCGAATCCGTAATCGTCTGTCCGATCAGCGGCGATCCCTCGGGCATCTGCAGCTCCGCCACGCCGTATCCGCGACTGACTGTCAGTTTCTGGCGGATGTCGAGCTCGGGGAACGCGACTTGTGTTGCGATGTAGTCAATGACGGCGCCGGCCACATCCAGCTCGGTCGCGGACTCGATTCCCTCCAGTCCGGGAGACGAGTTTACTTCCATGATCAGCGGCCCGCTGTCGGATTCCAGCATATCGACGCCCGCGACGCGCAGACCCATGATTTGCGCCGCTCGAACGGCGGTTTCTTCAAACTCGGGGGACACTTCGACGCGTTCGGCGCGCCCGCCGCGATGCACGTTGCTGCGAAACTCATCGCCTTGTGCGACGCGCCGCATCGCCGCGACGACTCGGTCGCCGACGACAAACGCGCGGATATCCCGTCCGCGGCTCTCTTTGATGAATCGCTGGATCAACACGTTCTGCTTGGCGGATTGCAAGGTCTCGATAATCGCCTCGGCGACCTTGGTCGACTCGGCGAGGATCACACCGACGCCCTGCGTGCCTTCGAGAATCTTGATGATGACCGGCGCCCCGCCGAGCCGTTCAATCGCCGGCAGCACGTCAGCCCGATCGCGGACGAACGTTGTGTGCGGGATGCCGAGGTCATGTCGGCTGAGAATTTGAAGGGCCCGCAGCTTGTCGCGCGAGTTTGTGATGCCGTTAGCCGTGTTCGGCGTATAGACGTCCATCTGCTCGAACTGGCGCACGACGGCGGTTCCAAAATACGTGATGGACGCGCCGACACGCGGCAGGACCGCGTCGTAGTCGGAGATATGCTTGGACCGAAAACACAGGTCAGGTTCCCCGTGCTCCAACTCGATAGCGAATCGTAACGTGTTGAGAACGGTCGCCTTGTGGCCGCGCTCGGTGGCGGCCTGTTTGAGTCGGCGGGTGCTGTAACAATTCGGCGCAACGGACAGAATGCCGAGTTTCATTCCTGGCTCCGAAGGGTCCGGGAAAACCGAGTCTACCGGATTCACGTCCAGTGAGCAGGAATCCGAGGTTCGCCGGACCGTTTTGGCGGGCGTTTTGTCCGAAGTCGTTGTGGTTGGTAGACTTCCGGCATGGCAAAGCGGTTGATTGGCCTTCTGACCTGCCTCAGTTTCATGTGGGTCATGGGTTGTGTGATGCCGAGCGCCGGTCGCGCGGGGCTCGACGCTGTCTACCCACCGGATCGGGCGCAGGCGGTCGTTCAGGTAGCGGAAACCCGCAACCTAGAAGCCATCCACGGGCTGGTAGCGCTGCTGGACGACCCGGACTCCGGCGTGCGGATGTACGCGATCCTGGCGCTCAAGCGCTTGTGCGACGAAGACTACGGTTACCGGTATTACGCCAGTGAGGCCGACCGGGCGGGCGCGATTGAACGCTGGCGGGAGGCGTTACGCGATGGGAGCGTACACGTCGTTGCGAAGCGAGGGCCCGAAAATGGCCCCGGAGTCGAGGTAATCGGGGCGGTGCGTCGATGAAGCCGGCGATCGAGTGGGAGATCGGCAGCGATCCGGAGTCATTGCCGGCGGTGCGCGAGAAGCTATGTGCGTTCGCCCGGCAATGCCGCTGGCCTGAGGCATGCACGCATGACTTGGCCCTGGCGGTTCACGAGGCGCTGACCAACGTCATTCGGCACGGCTACGGCAATGTCGGCGGCCAGCCGATTCGCATTCGCATCTCCAAGTGCGTCACAACGGAAGGCGTCGAGGGGATTGAGGTCACCATCCGCGACTTTGGGCGACAGATTGATCCGGCGAGCATTCGTGGCCGGGACTTGGATGAGGTCCGCCCCGGCGGTCTTGGCGTGCACATCATTACGCAAATCATGGACTCCGCGCGATATGAGCCTGCCGAGGGTGGCGGAATGCGCCTGACCATGCAAAAATGCCCGGCGAAGCTGGTTGACCCCTCATCGGCGAGCACATGAGCCAAGCAAACGACCTGTCAGTCCGGATCGAGGACTCTCCCGAAGCGCCGCAAGTATCCTTGCGCGGCGAGGTGGATCTGCGCACATCGCCGGCGTTGCGCACTCAACTGCTCGAACTGGTTGGTCGAAAACCAAAGCGACTGATCGTCGACTTGTCGCATGTCGAATACATGGATTCGTCGGGCGTCGGCACGCTCGTCGAGATCAAGCGCCATACGGATCGCAAGAGCGTGCGCATGGTGCTCGTCAATCCGCAGGCCCGCGTGCGCAGCCTTTTCGAGATTACGCGTCTTGAGAAGTTCTTCCTCATCGCCTCAACAATTGACGAGGCGCTGACGTTGTGAGCGCCAAGGCGCGAGCGCCGTGGTGGTTCCGCGGGCCAGAAGCGATTGGCGCCGCAACAAGAACGGCTTTCGAAAACGCGCTGCAAGGCATCGCATATCTCGGCGGCGTTGTTCGGCTGATGGGATCTGTCGGGCAAGGCGTCATGCTGGCGCGCAGCCGGCAGGGCGGGCGCGTGCGTGCTGAGCCGATTCGCGCCCAGTCGGTGCGTTTCGGCGTCAACAGCGTTCCGATCGTGATGCTGGTTCAGCTCTTCATCGGCGTGATTCTGGCGCTGAATCTCGCTCCGACGCTGGCGCTGTATGGCCAACTGGAACGCACCGCCGACGTTGTAGCGATCGCGGTGCTGCGCGAGCTTGGCCCGTTGATTACCGCGATTCTGCTGAGCGGATTCGCGGGCGCTTCGATCGCGGCGGAACTCGGCGCGATGGTGGAGGGCGAGGAAATCAAGGCGCTGCGCGCGCATGCCCTCGATCCGATCCGCTTTCTCGTCATTCCGCGCGTCTTGGCGACAACCGTCATGATGGTCGGCCTGACCGTTGTCGCTGATATCGTCGGCATGTTCGGCGGGTTCCTGACGGGTGTTTTTGTGCTCGACATTCCGGCGTTGACGTACATCGATCTGACGCGGGTCGCGGTCGGGCCGACGGATTACCTAACGGGTCTTGCCAAGTCGGGTGTGTTCGGCGTGATCATCGCGTCGCTGGCGTGTTTTGAAGGGTTGAGCGTTACGGGCGGCGCCGTCGGCGTCGGTCGCGCGACGACGACGACCGTCGTCAAGAGCATTGTCTGGTTGATCGGCGCGGACATGTTGTTTACCGCCATCTTCTACACGTTGGGGCTGTAAATGCCGTTGGTCGCCGGGATTGACGAAGCCGGTTACGGCCCGACGCTCGGCCCGCTTGTCGTTGGCGCGAGTGTCTGGCGCGTGCCGGACGCGGACGTCAATATCTGGCGAGCGCTGCGCGCGTGCGTGTGCAAGGCGGACGCGTCGTCTTCGTGGAAGCTCGCCGTCGATGACTCGAAGAAGGTGTACGGCGCGTCGCGCAAGCTTGAATCGCTGGAGCGCCCGGTGCTGGCGTTCGCGTCTGCCGCCGGCGTTCGCGTCGGCTGCCTGTCGCAACTGCTTGCGGATCTGGGCAGCGCTCGATTGAGCGAGCCCCATACGCCATGGTACGACGCGCTGGAGACAGAGTTACCCGTTGAGCGTGAAAAGTCAGCGTTCGAAAGCGTCGCCGCGCGGCTCTCGCGCGAAATGGACAAGAGCGGCGTCAGCCTGCGCGGCATGATGGCGCGGGTGGTCGGCGAAGCGCGGTTCAATGACCGTGTGCGCCAGACGCGTAACAAAGGCGCCGTTCTGATCGAGCAGGTGCTGGACCTGATCACGCGTATTGTCCGCCGCGCCGGGTCCGAGCCGGTTTCGATTCATGTCGATCGCCTCGGCGGTCGCGCGAACTATCGCGAGATGTTGGCACAGGCGCTGCCGGCGTTCGAGTTGGCTGAATTGGAAATCAGTGACGGCGTAAGCGCGTATCAACTGACGAACGGCGATCAGAAATGCCGCGTTGATTTCGCCACCGAATCCGAGCAGCGGCACTTGCCGGTCGCGCTGGCGAGCATGGTGGCCAAGTACCTGCGCGAAGTCCTGATGCGGCATTTCAACGCGTGGTGGCGCGGCCATCTGCCGGACGCCCGCCCGACCGCCGGCTATTACAACGACGCGCAGCGCTTTCTGGCGGATATCGCCCCGGTTATCACGAAGGCGGGGGTCGATCCGGCTCATTTTGTCCGCGAGCGATAGCCCGCGCGCCGGCGGCGTTGGCTATCCTATTTTGCGGAGTTCGAATTCGGGTTGGGGGATTTGCTCATGTCAAGAAGTGGCGGTCGCGTCGGCTTCGGCTATGACCTCCATCGCACGCGCGTCGATCGCCCGCTGGTGCTGGGTGGCGTGCCCATTCCGTCCAGCGTCGGGTTGCAAGGCCACAGCGACGCGGATGTCGTGCTGCACGCCATTTGCGACGCGATGCTCGGCGCCGCCGGCATGGGGGACATCGGCGAGCTCTTCCCCGATACCGATCCGCAATACAAAGACGCCGACAGCCGCGGTTTGTTTCGGGATGTGCGGTCGCGCGTGGAAGCCGCCGGCTGGCGCGTTGAAAATGTGGACGTCGTGATTCACGCCGAACGCCCACGCCTGACGCCGCACAAACCGGCGATTCGCGAAAGCCTGATGGAATTACTCGACCTTCCGCTCGATTGTGTGTCTGTGAAGGCGACGACGAACGAAGGGTTGGACGCCATCGGGCGGGGCGAGGCGATGGCCTGCTCGGCGGTGGCGCTGCTCGTGCCGGCGTGACGGGTTTTCGCCGGGGCGCAGCGGCAGCTCAAACCTAAGGCTTGCATCGTCCGAGTCTTATAGTAGCATTCCGCGATTCGCATCCCCACTTGGCGCGGTTGATGCTCTGATCTCGTCTGATTGCGCTGTTAGCGACTGCTGAATGGAGTGGCGATTTGCTGGCATCGCTGATCTTTGACGCCCTGGTGCGCAACTGGGCGCTCGTCGCGATTGTTGTCACAATCGCGTTGCTGGTCATCGTGCCGGCGTTGGTGCTCCTCCGCTACGCCCGCATCTCCCTCAACATCATGCGCAACACCAAGCCGCCGCTGTGTCGCGCGCCGCAGGACTTTGAGGCGCTCGACGGCGAGGCGGTGCAGTTTCCGGCGTTTGACGGATTGCCGCTGGCAGGGGCGATCATTCGGGCGAATCCGGATCGGCCGTCGCGCGGGCTGGTGGTGTTCTGTCACGAGTTCTGCTCGGATCTGCGCTCGTGCTCGCGCTATTGCCGCCCGCTGCTGCAGGTCGGTTACGACATTTTCACGTTCGATTTCCGCAATCACGGCCGATCCGCCAGCGAGCCGAACTATACGCCGCGGCAATGGCTGAGCGATCGCGAGGTGGATGACATTCGCGGCGCGATCGCGTTCGCGCGCGACTGGCTGCGCGACAACGGGCGATCGCAGGAGATCGGCCTGTTCGGGATTTCGCGCGGCGGGTGCGCATCGGTGTTCGGGGCCGCGGAATGCGAAGGCGTCCGCGCGATTGTGCTGGACGGCGCGTTCAGCACCGACCGCACGATCGAGTACTTCATGAAGCGGTGGGCGTATATCTTCGCGAAGGTCAAAGTGCTGTACGAGAATCATCCGCCGGCGTTCTGGCGGTTTCTGCGGTGGATCATGATCAAGCTGGCGCAGCGCGAGTTCCGCTGCGTGTTTCCGTCGGTGCGCAAGGCGCTGAAGGGCATGACGCCGCGGCCGATTCTGTTCATCCACGGGGCGGAAGATTCGTATCTGCCGGTCGAGCAGACCCGGCTGCTGTTCGACATGGCGCCGGCGCCGAAGGAAATCTGGATCGCGCCCGGCGCGCGGCATAATCAGGCCGTCATTCGCCATCCGGAGCGGTACGCCGCCCGGGTCATTTCGTTTTTCGATCGCTATCTGGCGAGCGCGCCGCGTGAAGTCGTGAAGGAAGAGATCACGGCTCCGGAGCCGCGGACGCGGATTACTTCGGGCGAGCCGAACTCTTAGCGGTTTCGCCAATGCGACGGGTTGGGGACCACGGCTCAAGAGCCGTGGCACACGGGGCCCGTTTCTTGCGTTGCGGGGGTGCACGGCTCAAGAGCGGTGGCACACTCGCGCCTAACGCGTTTCCGCGAGAATCGTGCTTGGCAGCGTGACATCGTCGGCTGACCGCAGCGACGATGCCGGCGCGAGCAGGAGTTGGTTGTCGCGGGCGATTCGAATCATGTAGGTGAGGCTGGCCGAGACCATCATTGTTCCGAGAGCGAGCGCCAATTCGAACTGCCATTGCGTCACAAGCCGAAGCGACGCGTAGAACACAACCGCCACGCCGACGACGGCGATGACCGTCAGCAGGGCATAGGCGAGCTTCACGCGGCGGTACGAGCGGCGGGCGGACGCGAAGACGAGCACCCAGCCCGCGCCCACCCACAGGATCGTCCGCTGCATGAGACTGGAGCGATCGTAGTCGGGATCGGCGGCTCCGTTCACGAGCGCGTCAATCGCGCGCAGGTGCACCTCGCACCCATACAACGTTTCGCCGCTCGGAAGGAGATGGCGATCGAGGCTGTCGGTCGTCGTCTCACCCAGTACGATGTACGCCGCTTTCAGCTTCCTCAGCGTCTTTTCATCACTCAGCACATCGGCCATAGAGACGATACGTTCGTCCATGTCGGTCGGCCGCGTCGTCGGCAGCTTGCTCGTGCCGAGCCGATCGCCCTTTTCGAGTATCGCCGGGTTGGCGTCGGAGCCCATGAAAAAGCTCATCAACGTCGACGGGGCATGGCGCGGCTCGTTGATGGTTCGAACCTGTTCGAGTCGAACGAGCGCCTTGCTCTCCAGGAATCGCCGCTCGCCCTCCCGCTGTTGATGTCGTCGGAAACGGATCTGCACACGGCTATAGGGAAAGTCCTCCAGCGTGTACTCGGCGTCCGCGTCCGGCTGGCGTCCGGCCGCGAAGGTCGCCAGTGCGAGGCCGGGAACCACCTCGTTAACGCCCCGTTGGAGCACGTGGGCGACTTCGAAACCCTTGGTGGAACTTGCGGGCGCAGCGGCGACCAGCGCACCGTATCCGTGCGCGGCGGCAAGAATCGCCGGATCAACGGCGGGATCGGAATTCACATCGAACCGCGCCGCGCCGACAATCACCGGCGTCGGGAGTTGATTGTCAATGGGGCGCTGCAACGCTTCGATTCCATCGATCAGGATCGGATCATACGTCGGCTGGGCGTCAGGCATGAAGAAGTCGAGCGCGACGGCTTTCGGATGCACGGCCACCATACGCTTCAGCACAAGCCCGAACAGCGCTCGTCGGCGTTTTTTGAACGGCCATGGTTCAACGGCGGGGGGGAGCACATCGTCCCACACGCCCTCAATCATCTGGTCGCGCGTTTTGTCGTCGTATCCAACCAGGTAGGTCGGCCCTGGGGCGTCGAAGCCGGAATACACCTCGGCGTTCAGCGACCACGCCAGGTAGGTCAGGCCGACAACAATGACCGCGAGCACTGAGGCATACACGGCGGTTGGATGATTGCGCAGCACGAACAGCGCGAGGCGGCTGATTCGATAGCCCAGTGGGTGACGGCCGCGGGCCGCGACCGCGTTACCCTGCACATAGCGATCGAGATCGTCGGCAAAGTCACGGCAATCGGCATAGCGATCCTCGGGCTTGTTCTCGACGCAATGCAGAATGATCGACGCGAGATCTTCCGGCTGCGCCACGCGGCGCTCGCGGAGCAACTCGATGACGCGCCGCGGATCGCGCGCGAATCGGGCCGGCTCTCCCGTAACGCAATGAAACAGCAATGCGCCGAGGGCATACACATCGGCCCGCGCGTCGATCGGCTTTCCCGCAGCCTGCTCCGGCGCGATGTAGCCGACTGTGCCGACGGGCCCTTCGCGCGGGGCGTCCGGCGCGCGGGCGGCCTCCGCGGCCGGGTCGAGCCGCATCGCGATGCCGAAGTCGACGATGTGCGGCTCGCCATGATTATCGATCAGGATGTTCTGCGGTTTCAGGTCGCGGTGCACAACGCCCTGGGCGTGCGCGTAGCTCATGGCCAGCGCGACCTTGCGGATGATCTCGATTCGTCGCGCGAGAGAGACCTCGTGCACACGAATGTAGTCGTTCAGGCGCTCGCCGGCGACGAACTCCATCGTGTAGTACAGCGGCGGGTTTGTGAGCTGCGCGTCAAACAGCGTGGCAATGTTGGGGTGGCGCAGCTTGGCGATCAGGTGGACTTCATTTTCGAAGTATGTGGCGAGGCCGCGCGCGCCGCCAAACAGCACTTTCAGCGCTTCGACGCGTTCCTTCTCATGGTGAACGGCCTTGTATACAACGCCGAATCCGCCCTTGCCAATCTGATCGATGATCGTGTAATTCGGGAGTTGCGGGTACTTTCCTTCGGTCAGTTGGCGGAACAGTTCGCGGCATCCGGGATTGCTTTCCAGCGCCTGTTCGATTTCGAGACGGCGCTCCCGCGGGGCTTCGCCGTTCGCGAACGCCTCGATCAGTTCCGGAATCGGGCAAGATTGCGGGCGACTGGCCATACCCTGTCCCGTGCGGCGCCGACTGACGCCGAGATCGGATTATATGGACAAACCGGGACGCCGGGGCAAGCGGCTATTGGAATGCCAGGGCCACGAGCGTTCGGTCATCAGCCGGCGGGCCGTCGCCAAAGGTCCGCACGTCTTCGATGACTTTGTGGATCATGCACTGGGCTGAGCCGCCGCATGCGCGCATGGCGCCGTCCAGCCCTTCGATCCCGAACATCTCCGCGCCGCGGTTGAACGTCTCAGTGATACCGTCGGTGTAGAGCAGCAGCCGGTCGCCCGGTTTCAGCGTGATCTCCTTCTGCTGTATCTCCAACTCATCGACGATCGCCAGCGGCATGCCGTCCGTCAAAGGCAACGCTGTGCTCTCCGCCGCGTTCATCCGCATGAGGCGCGGCGCGTTGTGGCCGGCATTGGCAAAGACCAGCTTGCGCGATCGCGTGTGATAGTGCGCATAGAACGCCGTAATGAACGCGCCCGGGCGCATCGTGCGATGCAGCGCGCGATTCAATTGCTGGAGCGTCGCCGCCGGCAGGGAGCGGACATCGCAGCGGTCGTCGAGATCGGCGTGAAGCAGCGCGTGGGCCCGGGCCATTTCAACCGCCGCCGATGCGCCGTGGCCGCTGACATCGGCGATCAGAATGCCCCATCGATCATCTCCGAGATCGAAGAAATCGTAATAGTCGCCACCCGCTTGCGTGCTGGTCTCGTAATGCGTGGCGATCGTGACACCGGGTATCTGCGGCAGTTTGGCCGGTAAGAGGCCGCGCTGTATCTGGCCGATGTGGTTGAATTCGCGCTCCAGCGCGGCGTTGAGGCGCTGAATCTCGCTGGCCTGCACCATGTGCTCCGTGGCGCGGCCGATGAGGTTCGCGGTGAGGATGATCGTGGCGACTTCGGCGAGCGAGAAGGGCCGATCCGCGCGCATCATGTTGACCATGTAGAGCGGTTCGCCGTCGTGGAAGATCGGTGTTGACGCCAGTGATCGCATGCCGGAGAGATACGGCGCGGCCGGATCGCCATGATCGATTTCGAGGTTATCGATCTTCACCGCGTGGCCGGCTTCGAGCAGGCGCAGAAACATGCCCGACTCGACGACCGGCAATCGGTCGGGCGTCGCCCACGGATTGATCGCGGTTTCCCAAGTCGTCGAACGCGTTATTCGCGCCTTGCCGGGCGGCATTCCGCGACGGCTGAGCGACACAACCCGATCCGTCGGCACAACGAATTGGGCGCGCGTCCGATACGCCTCGATGAGCGCTTGCGGCTCCTTTTGCAGGCTCAGTTCCTTCACGAGCGAGAGGTACTCGCGAATCAGCCCGGCGGCGGAAATGTCGTGGGGCACCTCGGTTTGCAGCGCCATTCGCAACCTCATATGTGATGAGCAGGACTTGCGACTTAGTATAGCGGCGCCCCAACGCGCTACGTCACTAATCGGGCCGACGATGAAAGACCGATTCGCCAATGGCGCGCGGCGCAAACGCCGGCAGCATCGTCGCAAAGCAAGCGCCTTGCAGTGACAGGTCCGCGGGTCGCGGCTCGGCGGCTTCGATGGAGAGCCGGGACACTTGTTCGAGCTTCGCATTCCGCGCGCCCAGCGCCTCCGCGACGGTCGCGACGATCTCATACCGCGAGAGTCGTTCCGGGCCGGCGACGTGAACCACTCCCTCCACGTCCGTTTGCGCCAGCGCGATCAGGGCGTCGGCGGCGTCGTCGAGCGTGATCGGCGTGCGCCACTCGTCCGTAAACAACCGCAACGGCCGACCGCTGACGAGCGCTTCGTATTGCCCGACAAATGTCGTCGGCCGCTCCGTCGCGGGGAAGCCGATCATGAGCGGGATGCGCACGGCAAGCGTATTCGGCGCCGCGGCCAGCGCCTGCTCGGCGCGGACCTTTGTGTGGCCGTAGGTGCTTAGCGGCGTCGGCTCGTCGGACTCGGCGTATGGCGCGGCTGCGCCGTCGAACACCATGTCGGTGGATGTGAATACCAGGCGCGCGTCGAGATCGCGTGCGCAGGCCGTCAGGATGCGGGTCGCCCCGACATTGATCGCCTCGGCCCGTCGCGGATCGCGGTGGCAATCACCGACCGCGGTCATGGCGCCGATGTGGAGAATCCGGGTCGGGGCGAAGTCGCGGACATGCCGGTCTACCGCGTCGTGGTCGGCGAGGTCGACGCGGCTGGCGGGGATTGCTGGTTCGGCGAAGGCTCCCTGCCCGAGCAACGCGAACGCGGTCGCCCGCAAAGCGGCAAGGCGTTGAGCGACGACGCCGCCCAATTGGCCGGAGGCGCCGGTGATGAGCCAGCGTTCCCGATCGACGTGCAAGTCTCGCAGCGCCTCGCGCATGTGGGGATCATAACTGGGGAGTCGGCCGGACGCGCAAGGGCGGCGCGTCCATTGTCGGATTTTCGTTGCGAACAGCCTCGGGCGGCGGATAGAATGCCAGTAACAACGCGGAACCCGCCGAACGAGCCTGCCAGAGAGTGACACGCCATGACGACCTCCCGCCCGCTCCTGACGCTGCTGCTTGTCGCGACGATCGCCGGTCACGCCCGCGCCGAACGCCCGCTGCGCGAAGCGCGTTCCGAGAATGAGGTGTATCGCCTGCGAATCACGCCGGGACATGGCGAGGGGCGCCCGGCCCGCGCGGCGCTGGTCGTCGACTCTTCGCGTGCGCGCTCGGACGGAGATACGGAGGGGCGCTCGCATGGCGAAGTCTGGGAAGCGGCGCTGGTTAGTGATGTCGCGCCGGCGTGCGCGTTCATCACGAATGACGGCAAACGCGTCATTACGTTTGATGAGTTCCGCGTTGGCGGGGCGAAGCACGCCATCGTCGTGTACGACGAGAGCGGCGCTGCGTTGAAAGAGCATGCGCTCGATCATGTCCTCGGCGCCGAAGACTGGAGTCATGTCCGCCGCGATCGGCGGGCGATTCGATGGCTGGATGACGCGCGGCTGCGCTTTTCGGCGGACGACGCGCGCTTCGAGGTGCGAACCGCGTGGGGGCGTCGCGTGGATATCGACATGCGCACGGGCGAGTTGTTGAATCCACCGGCCGAGGGAGGCGCTCCACCCGAGTTCGCGGACTTGTTGATTGCCGACGAAAACGCGGCTGAGGCAGACACTGATCCGAACGCGATCAACGCGACGCCGGAGGACCTGGACAAACTACTACGCCTGGCGGCGGAGTTGTTTGAAGGCGCGGCGGACCTGAACGCGCCCGCTGATCCCAACGTGTTGGACGAAATGGTCGCGACGCTGGAAGGTGAGCGGCTGGACACGAGTGCGGCCGAGGGCGCCGGCGCGGCCATGGTCGATGAATTCGATGGCAACGCCGTGAAGCCGGTTGTGTGGGAAATGGCACCCGTAGAGGAAACGCGGGAAATTGTCGTTCCTCAGCCGAGCGCCGCCGAGCCGGTTGACTACATCGCGTGGGTGAATTCAACACTGCTTCCGAGCGATCCGGAAGCGCTCGAACTATATGACTCGGCTGTTGCGCAAACTGAGCAAAACAAGTGGACGGGCGACGATGAACTGTTTGACGCCGCGATGGCCGGTGATCTGGCGGCGGTCAACTCTCCCGAAATACAGGCATGGCTGGCGGCGAACTCGCGGGCGCTTGCGGATTTTCGGGCGGCGTCGCACATGAATATGCAGGGCCGGCCACTGACGCCTAGTGAAGACGGGATGATGATCAGCGTGTTGTTGCCGAACCTCGCGCCACTCAGAACGCTGGCGAAGATGTCGGCGATCGAGGCGCGGAGTCTACAGGCGGCCGGCCAGCCACAGGAAGCGGTCAATGTGCTGATGGATACAGTGGTCGCCGGCGCTCATACCGGCAAGGGGCCAACGCTGATTGAATCGCTCGTCGGCGTGGCGATGCAGGCGCTGGCGACGGACCACATGCTGGACACATTTGAGCGCGACAACGGCTCGATCGACTACGAGACCGTCGTTCAGGAGTGGGATGCGCGGGCGAACGAGCGCATGGCGCCGATCAGCCGGACGATGCAGTTCGAAAGAGCAAGCTCACTCGACATCACCCAGCGTGTGTTCGAGCATATTCCGGAAACCGGGCAGGACGCGCTGCGGATGGACCGCTTGTCAATGGTGATGTCGCTCACGGGGGAGAGTTCGACCGTCAGCAACCTGCTGTTCGCATTGAATATGAACCGACTCGGCGTCCAGGGCAATGCCGATCAACTTAATAGTGTTTACGACGATATGTCCGCGGCCATGACGACGCCGTTTCCCGAGGCGCGCGAGTCGCTCGGCGCGGTCGAAGCCCGGCTTGAGAGTCAGGAATTCAGCGGCTCGATGGCCCGCCTGCTGGTGCCGTCGCTGGCGCGCGCGTACTACCACACTTCACTCGGTGAGGCTCGGTTGGCAGGCACGCGCACGGTCGCGGGCATTCTCGCCTATCGCCAGCGCAATGGGGCGCTGCCTGATTCGCTGGACCAACTTGGCACTAACGCCGTGATCGATCCATTTTCTGGGGCGCCGCTCGTGTATGAGCGCGTCGGTAACGACTTTCGTTTGTATTCGGTCGGCGGCGACGGCGTAGACGACGGCGGCGTTGAGCTGGATCGATCCGTCGACAAGGGTGATCTGGTCTACTGGCCGCGGCCGGCCAAGAGGTGAATCAACCGGCGCCCGCTTTCTCAGCGATCCGGGCCAGCGGGACGCTACCAGTCCTTGTCGACCGGCTGTGAGCGGTTACTCATTTCCTCCAGCCGACGGAGGAAATCGCGCCGCTGCTTCTCGCGATCGCGCACGAGTTGCAGCAGCTGTTCGGCCTCCAAGGGCGTGAGTCGCGGCTGAAGGCCGTCCTTCTCATCCTGCTGCTGTTGCTCGTCCTGCCCGTCGGCGGACTGTTGCTGGTCGGATTGTTTACCCTCCTGCTGTTGTGATTCATCGCCGGTGTCGGGCTGTTGCTGGCCCTCGTCCTGTTGCTGCTGGTCGGATTGATCGCCCTGATTCTGCGGTTGTTGGTCCTGATCCTGCTGCTGCTGATCCTGTTGTTGTTGCTGATCCTGATTCTGCTGGTCCTGCTGCTGTTGATCCTGCTGTTGTTGCTGATCCTGTTGTTGCTGCTGATTCTGCTGGTCTGACTGGCAGTCGTCGGGAACGCCGTCCTGATCTTCGTCCGCGCTGGTCCCGTCAGCGATGTCGCATTCGTCGGGAATCTTGTTGTTGTTGCAGTCTTTGCTGGTTCCGTCGCGAATGTCGCACGCGTCCGCGATCCCGTTTTCGTTGCAGTCCGGCTCGCACTCGTCCGGCACGCAGTTTTCGTCGCAGTCCTTGCTCGTGCCGTTTTCGATGTCCTGCCTGTCCGGGATGCCGTTCTTGTTGCAGTCTTCGCACTCGTCCGGGACGCCGTTGCCGTCGCAATCGGTGCTGCTGCCCGCCGCCACGTCGCAGGCGTCCGGCGTGCCGTTGCCGTTGCAGTCGACGAAGATGTCGCAGTCGTCGGGGATGCCATTGGCGTCGCAGTCGGTGTCGCAATCGTCCGGCACGCCGTTCTTGTTACAGTCGGTCTGGCACTCGTCCGGAATGCAGTCATTATTGCAGTCCGCGCTCGTGCCGTTGGCGATGTCCTGCACATCCGGCGTTCCGTTCTGGTTGCAGTCGTCACATTCGTCCGGGATTTTGTTTGTGTTGCAATCCGCGCTGGTTCCGTCGCGGATGTCGCAATCGTCCGGAACCCCGTTCTGGTTACAGTCGGTTTCGCACTCGTCGGGAATACCGTTTTCGTTGCAGTCCTGGCTGGTTCCGTCGAGAATGTCGCAATCGTCGGGCACGCCGTTCTGGTTGCAATCAGTTTCGCACTCATCCGGTATGCAGTTCGTGTTGCAATCCTTGCTCGTGCCGCTCCCAATGTCCTGAAAATCGGGCGCGCCGTTCTTGTTGCAATCGTCGCATTCGTCCGGCACGCCGTTTTCGTCGCAGTCCTCGCTCGCGCCCGACTTGATGTCGCACTCATCCGGCACGCCATTGTTGTTGCAGTCGGTTGCGCTGCCCGCGGCGATTTCCAGCCGATCCGGAATCTCGTTTTCGTTGCAGTCAGCTTTCAGCGTTTCGACGAGTTCAGTTCGAAATCGCGACGTCAACTCCAGGTTCGCTCGCGCGTCAGCGGCTTCCGGGTTCAGTTGGATCGCGTTTTCGAAGTACTCCGTTGCCTCGTCGAGTTTCGCGATCGCGGCCTGAATTTTGTCGCGCGGTGTGCGCATCGGATCGAGCAGCACGCCTTCCCAGATCCGCCACGCGGATTCGTAGTGGCAGCGGCCAAGGTTGTACGCCGCGCGGGCTTCGAAAGCGGCGTCGCCGCGATCCTTGGCGCGCACCCACAATTCGCGCGCCTCGTCAAGTTGCCCGAGCCGAAACTCCGCCGCCGCCTGATTGCTGAGCGCGAGCGGCTCCAGCGCGTCCTCATCCGATTCGACGACGCGCTCCAGCCTGGCCGCGGCCGCGGCAAACTCGTTCGCGCGATAGTCGTTGTTTGCGCGTCGGATTTCGTGGAAAGGCCTTCCAGCGCGCTCATCGGCGAGCGCTTCGCTTTCGATCAGTTGCAGATAAGGAGCGAACAGCGCCACAACGCCGCCGGCGGTCGGGGGCTTGGCCCCGGCGAGGGCATCATCCGTTGTCGTAAAGCCGACAAACGCGCCTCGCGCGTCAAATACGGCCGCATCGTTCGGCGCTGTCGAGCCATCTTCCATTCGCACCGCAGCCGTCACGCCGTCGGCGATCAAAACGCGCGCCGCCAGCGCCGCGCCCGATTTGTCCGCGATGAATACGTTCGCGCCGGCGCGAACGGCGCGCTGCGCCGGATTCGCGACCATTCCCGACGGCGCGCCGGACACTGCGCCGAACAGGGCGAAAGGCGTCGGCTCCAGTCGTTCGCTCAGCATGGCGTCGCCGAGTTCGATAGTCGCCTTATCCGCGAACATCTTGGGGGGCGCTTTCGTGGCGTCATCGGAGCGCCAACTGCCGCGCGGCCCCACGCCTATGACATTGCCGGCCGAGTCGCGAATGAGCACGAGCGGCGCGCCGCTTTCGTTGTGTACAACAGGCGTGGCGGGCGGGCGGATCGTCGCGGTTTTTGGCGCTGCCCCGTCAGAGGGCGAGGTGGTTGTCGGCGTTCTGGCGTCGAGCGCGTCCTGCGCGGCGGTACGGACCGTTGGACCGAACGCCAGCAGGAAGCAGCAGCCTCCGACGGCGAAGTCGCGCATGCCACGGCGCGCCCGACGGAACGTGGCGGTCAGCAGTGACGGCTGTTTTTGCTTCATGCCGCCTGCCTCTGTTGCGCGCGCCCGCGTCCGGCCGCCAGTGCCGGCGGCCCGTCGCGCAGGAATGAGTCAATCGCCAGCAACACCAGCGCCCCGAGCGCGAACCAGTGGTAGTGCGACGGCCGCTCGACTTTCTGCTTCTCGCTTCGCTCCACCGCGCGCAGTCCCGGCACAATGCGGCGGTATATCGCGCCGAGGTCAAACACCTTCGATCCGACGGGAATGAATGTGCTGACGGTGGCTCCGAGACCCGAAACGCCGGCGATCTGTCGGAGTTGGTCGAAATTCGCCTTTGACCAGACGATCTGACCGTCGTGCTCCATATAGCGTTCGCCTTGCGCGGAGGGCATTGGAATGCGCGCTCCTTCGCGTTCATCGCCAAGTGCGACCGCGACGATTGGAATTGTGTATTTGTCCCAAGCCTCGCGCGCCGCGTCGACAGGGAAGGTGTCCTGATCCTCGCCGTCCGTGATCAGCAGGATCATCTTGTAAGTGTCGAGTTTGTCGTCAAAGCCGTCGATGGCCTTGCGGATCGCGTCGCCGATGCGTGTGCCGCCACGCGGAACGGACTCCGTCGAAATGTCATCAAGCACCAGTCGGACGAAGCCGTAGTCGCTGGTCAGCGGGCACTTCTCGGTCGCCAGGCCGGCGAACGTGATCAGTCCGATCCGATCGCCGCCCATTGCCGGCAGCAAGTCGTCTCGCAGCGACAGTCGTGCCGCTTCGAGCCGGCTCGGCGGCACGTCACGCGCCAACATCGACTTTGAAACGTCAAGCAAAACCATCATGTCGATACCGCGTGTGACGACTTCGCGCTCGGCTTCGCCCCAACGCGGGTTCATAATGGCGACGACGAGTAGCGCCATCGCGACAGAAACCAACAATACGCGCGAAATCGCGGCAAACCAGCTCTGCTCACGCGTCAATCGCGGCAGCAAGCCCGCCGACACAAAGGCGCGCACGCCGCGCCGTCGCAGGATGACGCCCAAGACAGCGACGCCCGCCACACCCAGCGCGACCCACGCCAGGTTCAGGTAAGCAAAATTGTCAAACTCCACATTCGGCACGAAAACGCCTCGCTATGGAATCTTGCGCAGCCATGTCGCGTCGAGCAGCGTCTGAACGCCGACGAGCGAAAACGCCGCGAGCAGCCACGGAAAGCCCATGTCACTCCACTGCACATACTGCTTTTCTTCGACGCGCGTGCGCTCGAGCTGGTCGATCTCGCGATAGACATCAAACAGCGACGCGGCGTCACGCGCGCGGTAGTGCTTGCCGCCGGTCACTTCGGCGATGTAGCTAAGATCGCGGTCGTCAGCCGGACGTCGGCTGATCGGGCTTATCAGTTGCCCGGTGCCCGCCATGATCGAGTACACGCGAATGCCCGACAGCGCCGCCAGATCGCCCGCCTGACGCGGCGTAATCAGCCCCTGATTATTCTCGCCGTCGGTCAGCAGGATGATCACGCGGCTCTTGATCTGCAGTTGCTCGCCAGAACCGGTGATGCGCTTCAAGTCACGCAGGCGCTCAACCGCCAAGGCCAGCGCGTCGCCGATCGCCGTGCCATCCTCCTGCCCGCGCATCACGGTGCGCACACCCGTCAGTGCGGTTTCAAGGTGGTGATAGTCGAGGGTCAGCGGACACACACTGTCGGCATAGCCGGCGAAGCGGATCAGCCCGATCAGGTCGGTCGAACGTCCGGGGAGGTTGTCTCCGTCGCCTGATACGAATTGGCGAAAGACCTCTTTGGCCACGTCGAGCCGCGTCATGCGCAGGCCTGGCGGCGACAGGTCGTAGTCCTGCATGCTGGTCGATGTGTCGATCACGGCCTGAATCGCGATGCCTTCGGCGAAAACGCGCGTCGACTCATCCGGGAGCACGGGTCGCGCGACAGCGACGATCAGACACGCCAGAGCGGCGCTGCGCAGCACCCCCAACAGCAGGCGCGGGTTCCAGCGTTGTGGGGCAACTTCGCGCAGTTCGTTCAGCGTCGAGTAGCGGATCGCTGCACGCGTTCGCCATGCCCACCAAGCCCACATCGCCGGCAAGAGCAGCAGGGCGGCGAATGCCCACGGCCACGCGAAGTACAGCCATTCCGGCGTAAATGGCGGATGAACCGGGGTCATGCGGCTTCCTTCCGCATTCCCGCTTCGCGCTGCGCCGCCGCGGCTTTGGCGGAATCGCGCACGAATGTGCGCGCGGCTTCGAGCGCGGCGTCGGCGTCAGCGGCGCTTGGGGCGAACGCCGCGTATTTGACCATGTCGCACGCTTCAAGAAAGCGCCGCAGCTCATCGGGCTTGGCGGGCAGCGCGTCGCGCCGGGCCGTCTTTTCGAGAAACTCCTCGGTGGTCATGTCAGGCGCGGCGACACCGAATTGCGATTCGATGTAGCGCCGCACGATTTCGCTGAGTCGATAGTAGTAGTCCTTCGCGCGGCCTTTCGAAACGAGTTGTTCAGCCGCCAATGCGTCGAGTTCGCGGAACGCAACGACATCGGAGGGAATCGCCGGCCGCTTGCGCTCCCGGCCCCTGTTGAACACGACATAAGCCGCGACGAGCGCGCCAAGTGCGAGCGCAACGGCCAAAATGCCGCCGTACTCGTACAGGAACTCGCCGAGGGTCCACGGCGGATCGATCACGCCGGCGATGTCGCGCGGTTTGTCGATTGAATCAGCGCCGGCCAGCGCGGAACGCACGCTCAGTTTGATGGCCGGAACGTCGAAGTCGTTATCGAAGCTGGGTTCAGAGTCATCGGCCGGTTTCCGCGCGTAGCGCACCGGAGTCGGTGGCAGTTCCACTTCGCCTGACTTGCGAACCGCGGTCGTAATCACTTGCGTCCAGATCACGCCTTCCGTCGCGCCCGGGCGCGCGTCTTCTATGCGGCGACGATCCAGATCGAGCCCGTCGACAGCGGCCAGGGCCGGGAAGTCGATCACGAATTCGTCCGGCGCGGTGACGGTCGTGGTGATCGTAAGCGTGTCGCCGACGAGCGGGTCGGCTGGATCGACAGTGACGCGCGCCGAGATCGGGCCGCGCGTCGCTTCCTCTGTTCGCGTGTCGGGCTGCTTCGCGCATCCGGCCAGTAAACACAGCGCAATGGCTGCCGCCAGCGACCATTGCCGCCCAACCGTGAAACTCGATGTCGAACAAGATCGAGCCGTCACCGTCGCCGACCTCGTTTGCGGAAGAACCGTCTCAGCGGCCCGACGAACGACTCGCCTGTCAGGACGTCGATCACGTCAACGCCGCGACGACGAAACTCGTCAGTCAGCTCTTCGCTGCGCTGCTCGACGAGGCGCTGATACGCCGTACGTGTGCGTCGGGAGCGCGTGTTCAGCAGCATCAGTTCGCCGGATTCGGGATCGAGCAGTTCGACGTAGCCGGTGGACGGCAGCGTCGATTCGCGTGGATCGCGCACGCGGATCGGTATCACGTCATGGCGGCGCTTGAGCAGGCTGAGCGCCTGCAGAAACTCCGGCGCGTGAAAATCACTGATCAGGAAAATCACCGATCGGCGGCGCAGCACGCGCGCCAGGTAGCGTAGCGCGGCGGAGATGTCCGTGCCGCGCCCCTGCGGCTCGTGATAGAGGAGCTCGCGCACAACGCGCAGCACGTGCCGCGCGCCTTTCTCGGCTTTGACGAACCGCTCAACTCGATCTGTGAACAACAGCATGCCGACTTTGTCGTTGTTTTGAATCGCCGAGAACGCGAGCGTAGCGCCCAGTTCGGCGACAACTTCGCTCTTGAGTTGCTCGCGCGAGCCGAAGTCCTGCGATGCGCTGATGTCGACCACCAGCATCACCGTCAACTCGCGCTCTTCGCGGAAGTTCTTGACGAACGGCCGGCCGGCTCGCGCGGTCACGTTCCAATCGATCGAGCGCACATCGTCGCCCGGCTGATATTCGCGAACGTCCTCAAACTCCATCCCCCGGCCTTTGAAGGCGGAGTGATATTGTCCGGCGAACAGGTCATTGACCAGCGCCGCGGTTTGAATCTGAATCCGGCGAACTTTGCGAAGGATCTCGGTCGGGATCATCTATTCGTCACGCGCCAAGTAGTTGCACAGGCGCCCTGTTATTCCATTCGTTCCCACAGCGCTCGCGACATTTGCGACTTCGCCCGGTAAGCGCCGCCTCCCGCCGAACTGTGGGATGCCTGCTGGTGCAGACGCTCCCCGGCTCGCGGGGCCGTCGGAAAACGTCAGTCCAACCCCCGCAACGCCGGCTGCACGAACCACCGCGAACCCATCGCCCCAAGGAAATCCCCATTCGTAGAGAGGATCTGAATGCGGTGGTTCCCATAGTCGACGACGAAGATTCGGCCGTCCTCCGCCACGGCGACGCCGGCCGGCTTGAAGAACTCGACCGGCCCCAGGCCCGGCTTTCCCCACGTCCGCGTGACGCCCACGGCCGTCAGTGTGACGATCGTCGCCGCCGTTTCGCTGGTCACAAGATATCGTGGCTTGTCGCCGTCGGGGGGCAGGGCTGCGAGGCCGAACGGGGCGGATATCTGTGGGCTGGTCGCGGCCGCCTGATCGCCTGCGGGCGGCCACGTGTCGATCGCGGTCCCATCCGAGTGAAACCGCGCGATCCGGGTTGGATAGCGAAACAGCACCGCGACGCCCGCTTTGTCAGACGTAATGTCAACCGGCCGCGCATCCGTGCCCAGGCTCCAGCCGTCCGATCGTGACAGATCGGGGCTGAATACAACGATGCGGTTCCAGCGATCGTCGACGACATAGACGCGATCGTCCGGGCCGACCGTTATGGCGGTAGGGCGGCCGTAGACACTGGTTTCGTCGCCGGCCGGCATCTCGGCGACGCGCGCCAGACGCGCGAGGCGCGGATCAAAGCGCGGCGCGGCTTCGTCGCGGGCTTCGATGCGCAGCGCCTGGATGCGGCGATTGGCGCGATCCGCGACGAAAAGCGTTTGTCCGTCGCGACTGAGGGCCAATCCGTCGGGGTGGTTGAACTGCCCCGGCCGGTCGCCGAACGCTCCGAAAGTCGAAATCAAAATCGGTGGCGATGTCGACACGTCATAGAACTCAACGCTGTGCCCGTCCGGCTGCGCGCAAGCGAGCAGTCCGCCGCGCGTAGCGATCCGGCGACCGGGATGCGATGCGCCGGCTTCGGGCGCAAACGGCGTGAGGCGAGGCTCCGGCTTATCTTTCTCAGCGGGAGTGAACACCTGGCACCGATCATCGAACGCCTCGCAGATGACCGCGAAACTCCCATCCGGCGCGATCGCGAGGTGATTGGGGTAGTGCAGCTTGCCTTCGCCTTCGCGCGGCTTGATCGCGTGAACGCCCCACTGATCGACGAACTGCCCGTCGAGGGTGAAGACCTGTATCCGATGACTGTCGCGATCGGTGACATACAAGGTGTGGTCGTAAATCGTGACGCCGGTCGGACCGGCGAACAGGCCCTTTTGAAAGCCCCAGCTTCCCCACGCGCCGCGCCATTGCCCGTCAGCCGCAAAAATGGCGATACGGTGGTTGTCGGTGTCCGCGACGTAGATAGCGCCGTCAGGGCCGATCGCTATGTCTGACGGATTGTTGAGCTGGCCGACTCCATCGCCATACCCGCCTAGCCGCCGAATCACCTGACCGTCGGGGTCCAACTGAATGACCGTGTCCGCGCCGGCATCGACCACATATCGACACTCAGCGGCGATCGCGATGGCGACCGGACGGACGAATCGGGGTCCGAAGGTCCGGGGGTTTGCCCCGCTTTCGTCAAGCACGCGCACCACCCCTGCGCCGCTGTCCGCCACGAAGAGATGACCGTCGTTCAGCGCCAGCCCGGTCGGCTCGACGAGCAGACCGGCGCCGATGGCGCCGATGGGCTGAAACTTGCCGTTGTCTGGAGCAGAAAAGACGCTGATACGACCGCTCCCCGCCTCCGTGACGTAGAGGCGGTGGTTCGCGTCAAACGCGCAACCGGCGGTCCCCGCGACGTTGTCGAGCGTAAGGCGATACTTGCTGAAAGCCGGGGCCGCCCGCGCCATCGGCCCAGGCAGGGCGACAGCCGCGACGAGGCCAAGTGCCAGGTGTTGGCATCGGGTTCGCATGCGGGCGATTATAGGCCGCTTTGAAAATTGGATCAGTTGTTTCAGTTGCTTCCTCCGACCGGACGGTCTAAACTGCCAATTGCCGTTTTTGGGGATTGGTGTAACGGTAGCACGACTGACTCTGGATCAGTTAGTCCAGGTTCGAATCCTGGATCCCCAGATACTCGTCCTCTCTGGGGGCCTGAAGTCGATAATTATCGCCGTCTGAGCAGCGACGGCTTACAAGCCGGGCCGGTTGTGTTGGTGAACGTGTTCCCCCCCCACACGTCCTGACCACCGGCCCTTTTCTTGCGCTCAGGGCGCCGTCTGCCCGTCAGTTCGGCGGCCGGTCTCGTCGTAGACGCTCAGGCTGACATCGAGCAGGGCTTTGGTCATGTGCACGATTTGGCCAGTGTGCCCCGAAAAGTGCTCCACAACATGAAAAATCGCAGTCATCCGGTCCACATCGTACGCTTGAATCTGGTGTCGAATCGGCAGGGTCTCGGTCGTCTGCGCCCGAATAATCTCCTTCGCCGACCGAATCACGTCGTCTAGCGCTGGCATGAGCTCAGCCGCCGGCGTCGGATGGCGCTGGTCGAATTCCGCCTGTCGGCGCCGTTCGAACGGCTGACCGCCGATCGACGCGACGATCCACTGCCGTACGTTGCCGGTCAGGTGCAGGATCAGGTTGCCGACGGCGTTGCAGTGTCCGTTGGCGCGGCTCCAAAGGGCTTCTATGGAGAGCAGGCCCGCGCAGCGACGGATTTGCGCCATGTTTTCGTCGAGCTTTTGGCAGGCATATTCCGTGAACGCGTGACTCAGGTCGTGGTTCATTGTGGGACTCCGGGGTTTTGACACCATTTTGACGCAAACTTAAGATCGCGCCCATTACGGCATTCCTTGGCGCGGGTGAGAAATGATCAAGAGAGACTTCGTGCGGCTGGCGCGCCTTTGCGCCATTGGCCTCTTCCTTACTTCCGTTCCCCTTGCGGCGATCGGCCAGGAGAACATGGGGGAGATGACGCCGCTCGACACGGCGATCGAGGCCTACAGTCAGCGGATGATCAACCGCGGCAAGGCGATGCATGAGCAGGAGCCAGAGCAGCCCTCTGGCGACAGCCTGCCCGCTAAGCGTGACCGCAACCTGATCTACGCCTCGGATGACACGATGCCGCCGAAGGCGGCGCTGCTGGCGGACCCGGGCGACCCGAACGCGAGCATTGTCGCGACATGGGCGCGGATCGACGCGGAGACGCCCGACCCGCGCGACCTGATCGCGCATCTTCAGCAACGACTCGACAACGCGCGATCCGACCGTCCGAATGATCAGCGCCTGCACAAGTACTACGAGCGCGTGCTGGAGCGGGCCAAGGAATACGTCGGGCTGATGCTGCTGCCCGAGCCGCAGCGCGTCACGTTGGCTGAGTGCGTGCAGTCGGCGCTCGCGAACAACTTCGCGATTCGCATCCAGTCGATCAACCCTGCCGTCAGCGAGACGCAGATTGTCGAGGCGGAAGCCGCGTTTGACGCGGTGTTCTTCCTCGACACCACCTACGACAATCGCGATCAGGCCGTTGCGACACAGTTGTCGGCGGGGCAGAGCGATGTGCGTTCGCTCGAGGGCGGTATCCGCCAGTTGCTCCCGACCGGCATGCGCGTGCAGACGTCGATGCGGACGTCGCGCTCGTTTGTGCCGTTTCAGTTCCAGCAACTCAATCCGGCCTACAACACGTCGTTTATCGCGCAATTCACGCAACCCTTGCTGCGCGGGTTCGGATTGGACGTGAATCGTGCCCAAATCGAGATCTCGCGGCGCGACTACGAGATTGAGCAATGGGCGTTTGAACAGCGCGTCCGCGACACTTTGCTGGACGTCGAGCGCGGGTTCTGGCGTTTATTGCAGGCTCGCCGGGACGCCGCCGTGCTCGCCGAAGCGGTAGCGGAAAACTGGGCGACGTACCGGAGCATCAAGGATCGCCGCACCAACGACGCGTCGCTGGTCGAGATCGAGGCGGCGAAGGCCCGTTGGGAAAGCCGCAAGGTCGATCTGGCTGAGTCGATTCGCGCGTTGCGCAGCGCGGAGGACCAGCTGAAGCGGCTGATTCAGAACCCGAGTTATCCGCTTTCGCGCAAGGTCGAGCTCATTCCGGTCGGCGAGCCGGTCGTGGCGCCGCTGGTTGTCGACCAGTTCGCCGAAGCGCGGCGGGCGCTGGACGAGCGCAGCGAGATCAAGCAGGCCCGCGCTCGCGTGGAGCAGGCGCGGACCCGTCGCGCGGTTTCCAAGAACAACCTGCTGCCGCAACTGGACCTGAGCTTCAACTACGAAGTGCAGGGCCTGGGCGCCTCTTCGGACCGCAGCCTGGACGTGATGACGACAAATCGCTTCCGCTCATATTCCGTAACGGTGAATTTCTCGATCCCGATCGGCAACCGCGGTGCGCAGGCTGCTGATCGCCGGGCGGCGTTGCAGCAGCAGCAAGCTGTTGTCGCCCTGCACGACGCGTACGACCAAGTGATTCTCGAGGTCAATGAAGCTGTTCGGCTGCTGATCGTCCGCAGTCGCCAAATCGGACCGCAGTTGCAGTCCGCCTATTCAAACCGCGACAGCCTGCAGGCGTTGCAGGCGAAGACAACAAAGATCGACCCGGGCTTCCTGGAAGCCGAGTTGAACAGCATCGAGCGCCTTGCGAACGATCGCCGGCAACTGATTGGCGTGACGATCGACCACACCATCGCGATCGCCGAGCTCGAGCGGGCCAAGGGGACACTGCTTGAGTTCAACAACATCGTCCTGACGGACAAGCCGCATCCGACGTACTGATGCTCTGTGGTTTGGGGGGGCGATGAGTTCGCGCGGGCGCCTTTGCCCGTCGACCGACTATGATCCGTCGTCATGAAGCGCCGCGAACTCGTCAATCTTGGCATCGAACATCAACCCGCGATCAAGGCGGCCGAGGCGGCCTGCGCTGCCGCCGCCAAGTCGGGGATGCAGAAAAGCGACATCCGCGAGCGAATTCGCGCGGTCGTCGCTGATCCGAAGCGATTCGAAGGTGACGCCATCTTCGGCGCGCTCGCTGATGCGCTCTGCGCGCCGCAGCCGGAGTCGGAAGCGCTGCGCGACGACCTCGAATACACCTGCTGGGGCGAGCAGGACATCGATGTCGCCGCGCTGGAGCAGATGCGCAACGCCTGTCGCCTGCCGATCTCCGTCGCCGCCGCGCTAATGCCCGACGCGCATGTCGGCTACGGCTTGCCGATCGGCGGCGTCCTCGCCACGGACAACGCCGTCATTCCGTACGCCGTCGGCGTGGACATCGCCTGTCGCGTACGGCTGACGGTATTCGACACACCGGCCGCTCATATCGCCGGCAAGCAGGATCGGCTGGAGAAAATCCTCGAGCGCGAGACGCTGTTCGGCGTTGGGCAGGGCTGGCGCCCGAAACAGCGGCCCCAACATCGGGTAATGGATGAAGACTGGAGCGTCACGAACGTCACGCGCGATCTGAAAGACCTCGCGTGGAAACAACTCGGCACGTCCGGCTCCGGCAATCACTTCGTAGAGTTCGGCGAAATCCGCTTTGACGCCGGCAACCCGAGCGGCGTCGCGCCCGGAGAGTATCTGGCGGTTGTGTCGCATTCGGGCTCGCGCGGTTCCGGCGCGACGGTGTGCCAACACTACAGCCGCCTCGCGAGCGACCTGCATCCGGGTCTGCCGCGCGAGTGTCGGCATCTGGCGTGGCTTCCGATGGACGGCGTCGGCGCGGAGTACTGGGCGGCGATGGAGTTGATGGGGCATTACGCCGCGGCGAATCACGAAGTGATTCATGACAAGATCGCGCGAGCCGTGGGCGGGGCGGTGCTGATGAGCATGGAAAACCACCACAACTACGCGTGGAAGGAGCAGCACGGCGGGCGCGAAGTGATCGTGCACCGTAAGGGCGCGACGCCGGCGGGCCCCGGCGCGCTCGGCTACATCCCCGGCACGATGACCGCGCCGGGCTACATCGTCCGCGGTCGCGGCGAACCGCGCTCGCTGCATTCCGCATCGCACGGCGCCGGCCGGCGCATGTCGCGGACGCAGGCCCGCAACACGACTCGCTGGAGCCACATGAACGCGACCCTGCGCGAAGCCGGCGTCAAGCTGCTGTCCGCCGGGCTCGATGAAACACCGACCGCGTACAAGGACATCGACGCGGTGATGGCGGCGCAGGCGGATCTCGTAGAGATCGTGGCGAAGTTCCAGCCTCGAATTGTAAAGATGGCGCCGGACGGCGAGCGGCCGGAGGATTAGGAAATACGACGCCGCTGCGGAGAAAGTCCCCAGCGGCGTCGCGAACCCGAAATGACTAACGACGATTGTTACGGCGCGCCGCTGACGACCTGGAAGTCGATGACGCGCAGCCCATCTGGAATCTCTATTTCCCGCGCTGCCGCGCTTCCGTCGGTCGGAATCACGAACAGTTGCGGGTTGTCATACACATCGTTCCCAAAGCCGCCGATGAACACGAGTCGGCTGCCGTCGCTGTTGAACGCGTAGCGATTATCGCGAACACCAGGGCTGTCACTGTCAGTGAGGCGCGTGCGCGGGCCGGCGCCGGTCGTGAGGAGGATATGCGACCGGCTGTCGGCGCTGTCGTACTCGGATAGTGCGATCAAACCGCCATCAGGTGAGAACGCCGGCGAGTTTCCGAACGCGGCCTCACGTTGGCCTGTGCCGTTCACCGTCACCGACATCACGAGCTGGAGCCCGTTCCGGTGTGTGCTGAAGTTGACGCGCCCATCTGGGGAGAAGACCGGCAGGTAGTCACTTCCGGGGTCCTTGGACACGTTGCGCAGATCGGTCCCGTCGCTGCGGATGGCGAATACCTCCGAGTTCGAATCCGTAACGAGCTTCGCGAACGCGATCCAGCGACCATCAGGGCTGATGTCCCACTGCCGCAGATCCTGATCCGCCGCCGACGCGATTTCAATCACTTCATGCGTCTCGACATCCACGCGGCGGATCGAGATCTTCGCGTTCGGATTGGTCTTGTCGAGGTAGTTGAACACGACATAAGAGCCATCCGGCGAAATCCGCGGGCGCAACGCCTGATCGATGTCGTGGTCGAAGTCGGTGATGCGGGTGGGCGCCAAGTCGCCGAATCCAAACGTGTACAGGTTGCCACCCTCTCCGTAGAAGACGACGGTCTGCCCGTCGGGAGTGAGCGAATAGCCGCCCGGGTACTGCAGCGGCATGACGGGCAGTACTTCCAGTCGATCCCCGTTGAGATCCATGCGATAGAGAAACAGGCCGCCGTTCCCAACCGCGAAAGCGACGATCGAGTCTTCGCAGGCGTCGCCGATGCCGTCGTTGTCCCGATCGAGTTGGTCGGGGTTCGGCCGATCCGGGCAGATGTCGGAATCGTCCGGCACGCCATCGCCGTCAGCGTCGGGCTGGTCCGTGTCGCCGGCGGTTCTGCCGGGCGGAATGATCGGGTTTTCGCTCGCAGGGAGGGCAGGCGTGTCGGGCGCGTCCGGTCGCAGCGATCCACTCGAACCGCCTGCGATCGGCTCAGGCGTGTTGGGGTCTGTCGGCTCGGGATCAGGCAGCAGCGGTCCGATGGCGATGTTCGGTTCGCAGTTGAAACAGGGTTCCCCCTTGTCGTCGACGGGGGGGCAACCGGTCGTAGACGCCAGCGTCAGGCAGACTGCCATTCCCAGGCTGGCGCGAAGCGGAAAACGTGGGGCAAGACTGTCGAGTAAGCGTTTCATGTCGGGCTCCTTTGGTCAGGGCCTTATCTGGCCCGACCTGGAACGCGACGGAACGCCGGAAGCGTCACGAAAAATCGGATCCGCCCGGGGGGGGGATGGTGGGGGGCTGCGGAAAGCCGACTACGGATCGCCCGGCGAAACAAGACTCGCGACGTACGGCAGCGGCTCTTCGAAAATGCGCAAAGCGATGTCGCTGATGCGCTTTTCGATCGTCTTGTCCTGCAGGGATTGCTTTGCGAGTCCCACAGCGTGAGCGAGGTTATTGGGGGACAGCAGCATCGCCGCCGGCTCGCTGAGTTTCGCGTGGCGTGCGACGGCTTGGAGGTCACGGCGATCATCCTCGCTCAGGCCGAGCAGGTCGATGGCCATGACGAGGTAATCCACGCGTTTCTCGGAGCGGTCGCGATTCACGAATCGCGCGGCGATCAGGAGTACGAGGGTCATGCCGCCAATGGCGATGATGAACCAGAGGATCTGGTTCGAACTCGGGCCGGTCGACAGTGAGTCTTGAATCGAGTTGAGCAGCGCTTCGCGCCGTTCGTCCAGACGGGCCTGGGCGAGTAATGAACTAAACATGCCCGGTCTCCGAGTCTACGCGCACCTGCGAGAGCAATTCACGGATGCGATGGATCGCGTCGGGCGTGACATTGCGCGGCGCGTTGGACAACTTGGCAAGCAGGTTTGAGAGTTCGGTTTGATTGGGGGACGATTCAGGAGCGCCCGGGTCAGGCTGGGGCGCCGCCTCCACGGCCCTTGTGTGATCGTCGTGTTCGTGACGGTCTACCATCTGCAACAACCGGGTCGCAAGGGAGCGTATCCCCTCAACATTGTCACCTTGCAATGCCTGCAGTTCGGGGCGGAACTTCCAGGCCGCATCGGATGAACTGATCACTTGCAGCGCCAGCACGCGATCGCGGGGGTCGGGCGACCGAAAGAAGGGCCGCAGG
>JAGQOO010000110.1 GCA_020427345.1 Phycisphaerales bacterium
TCGACCTCGCGATCGCCGCGTGGTACGGCCCGTTCTCCAACGGCAACAAACTCTTCCGCAATAACGGCGACGGCACGTTCACCGACGTCACGCTCGCCGCCCTCGGCCCGGGCGTGCAGGACCGCCGTTCGTTCACGCCGCGATTCACCGACATGAACGGGGACCGCTACCCGGAACTGCTGTGGGTCTCGGACTTCTACACCTCCGGGTACTACGTCAACAACGGGGATGGCACGTTCACCGACGTGACGACCGAGCGCGGCGTGCGCGACGGCGGCTGGGGCTGGGGCTCGGCGATGTTCGACTTTGACAACGACGGCGACCTCGACCTCGGCATGACGAATGGGGTCGATATTCCGCAAACGGACATCGACGCCCGTTTTCTTGTCGACGCCATGTGCCTGTGGGAAAACACCGGCGGGTCCGGAATGCCCGAGCGCGGCGGTGACGTCGGTTTCAACGACCGGCGGATGGGAAAGGCGTTGGCCGTTTTCGACTTCGATAACGACGGCGATCTCGACGCGTTTGTTGCGAACAACAACGCTGACCCGCAGCTGCTGAGAAACCAGCTCGAATCGGGACAGCATTTCCTGCGTATCCGATTGCGCGGCGCGTTTGATCCGACGGAGCCGACTCGGCCGGGCACGAACTCCTTTGGAGTTGGCGCTCGGGTGTATGTGCAGGCGCAACGCAACGGCCCGGTCCAGATGCGCGAAATCGGCGCCGACGGCGGCTATGAGTCGCAACCTGAACTCGTTGCGCATTTCGGCGTCGGTCCTGTGTCACGCGTGCATGAGGTGCGCGTGCGTTGGCCGGCCAGCGGCGTTGAGACGGTGTATCGCGATGTCGCGGCGGACCAGACGCTCACGTTGCATGAACTGCTGTGCCCGGGTGACATCGACGCCGATCGATTCGTCGGATTGTCGGACCTCGGGCAGTTATTGGCGATGTTCGGCGCCACGTCGGCGGATGGGCCGATGGCCGGCGACTTTGACGGCGACGGCCTGATCGGGCTGCATGATCTGGCGATGCTGCTGGCGAATTTCAATGTGACTTGCGACTAAGCGCGGGGCGGCGCGCACAACTGAGGGGAAGCAGCGCACAGGCGGGGCGGTCTTCGCTCCGCTTGTCGTTTGTTGACTCAAACGCTCACGCGCGGCGATCAGATCCACTCGCCGCACTCCGGGCAGCGCGGCTCGCTCGCGGGCATACCCCTTCCTGCTGATACCGGGCGTCGGCGAGCCGTTCTCGAAGGCCGGGGGGCGGACGCGTACAATGCGTGCGTCGGCCGCCAACCCAGACTTGAGAGTAACGGAGATTGACATGCCCAACTCCTCATATCGCACGGATCGAGCAGATCGTTCGGATGTCCATCGCCTGACGCGGCGCGAGGCGCTGCGCGCCGGAGCCGCCGCCATCGCCGCCGGGGCGATGCCGGGTTCCGCACTGGCGGCGATGATTCCGCAGGAAGGGGCCGATCAAACGAAGGGCCCGAGCGGCGACAGCCCGATCTTCAAGATCTCGCTGGCGGAGTGGTCGTTCCATCGCGCGCTCTACGCCGGCGAACTGACGCACCTCGATTTCATCGTTAAGGCGAAGCGCGACTACGGTCTGGACGGCGTCGAGTACGTCAGCACATTTTTCAAAGACAAGGCGAAGGATGACGGCTATCTCGATGAGATGAAGAAGCGCTGCGCGGATAACGGCGTGCGCAGTGTCCTGATCATGGTGGATGGCGAAGGCGCGTTGGGTGATCCGGACGACGCGAAACGCGCTCAAGCCGTCGAAAATCACCACAAATGGGTCGACGCGGGCAAGCGGCTCGGCTGCCATTCGATTCGTGTCAACGCGCAGAGTGACGGTTCGTGGGAAGAGCAGCGCCGCCTCGCCGCCGATGGCCTGCGGCGTCTGACGGAGTACGGCGCCGCGAACGGGCTGAATGTGATCGTCGAGAATCACGGCGGATTGTCGTCGAATGGCAAATGGCTGTCGGAGGTGATGCGCGCCGTAGATCATCCGCGTTGCGGGACATTGCCGGACTTCGGCAACTTCCGCCTGCACGATGACGAGTGGTATGACCGCTACAAGGGTGTGGCTGAGTTGATGCCGTTCGCCAAAGCCGTCAGCGCGAAGACGCACGAGTTTGACGAGCACGGGTTCGAAACGAAAACCGACTACATGAAGATGATCAAGATCGTGCTGGACGCGGGCTATCGCGGATACATCGGAATCGAGTACGAAGGGTCGAAGGTCAGCGAGGACGAGGGTGTGCGCGCGACGAAGCGTCTGCTCGAACGCGTCCGCGCGGAACTCGCGCCGAAATACGGTTCAAAGTGAGCGGAAGCGGCGGGCCGCACTAAGTAAGGACGCGTCGTTTGGCGCTGTCATTCCCGCGCCAAGCGGGAATCCAGGACCCCACGGGGGATCCCCGCCTTCGCGGGGATGACGGCGTTTGGCATGCATTCGGCGCCGCCGTGCGCATGAGTTTGCGCAAGGGCGCCCCAAGTTCCCACACGTGCCTCGCCGTTCGGGGCTACGTGTACCTCGTTGCTACCCGCGTAGCATACTTACGCCTGCGGCGAAGCATGCCATCAGACCAGACCGCGAATGTTGCGTCACCCTCGCGCAAGCGGGGGCCGGTTTCCCGCGCCTTGGATTCCGCTTTGCGCGGGAATGACGTCATACGGGATTCCCGCTGTCGCCGCGCGGGAATGACGACTATGCGCCTACGGACAAAGCGCGCCGAATTCCGCCAGCAGGCCCGCCAGGTCCGCGAGGTCCACGCAGTTCGAACCGTCCAGATCCGCCGCCGCGTTGTAGTTTGCGTCGCCGTCGCAGGCGCCGAAGGACGCGAGCAGGCCGGCGAGGTCGCTCAGGTTCACGACGCCGTCGCCGCTGATGTCGGCGGGGCAGGGCTCGGGGTTGTCCGGCGGGTCGTTGTAGCGGAAGACCAGCAGGCCCATCTTCGGCACGGTGATCGTCGCGGACTGCGCGAAGCCGTGCAGCGGACCGCCGGTAGTCATGACGCTGCCGCCGTTGCCGAGGTTCGATCCGCCGTACGACGTGGCGTCGCTGTTGACCAGCTCATACCACGTGCCATTCTGCGGGAAGCCGAGGTTGTAGCTGCCGAAGTCGGTGTTCGAGAAGTTGGCGACGATGACAAGATCGTTGTCGGTCGCGAAGCGGTGGAACGCGATAACGTTCGCGCCGTCGTTGACATGAAACACATTGATGCCGGAGTTCGCTTTCGCGGCGGGGTTGTCCTTGCGCGTGGCGATGATGTCGCGGAAGTACAGGAAGATGTCCGAGTAGGTCACGCGTTTCGACCAGTCGATGCGGTCGGCGCCGGCGGCGCTGCCGCCACCGAATCCCGTGTCCTCGAGCCACTCGGTTCCCTGCAGAATCATCGGGATGCCCTGCGCGAACATCAGCACGCCGTACGCGAGTTTGGTGCGGCCGCGGGCATACTGGTCGTCGTGCGGGAAGGTCGTGTCGATGATGGTGGGCAGACGGGCTCCGCCGCTGCTTGGCCAGGCTTCGTCATGGGCTTCGATGTAGTTGACGATCTGCGTGCCGGTGAGGGCGAATCCGCCGCCGTCGAGGACGTTGGCGATGGCGAACATGTTCGGATTGCCGCCCTGGCCCCAGCTGATGATCTCGCCGCGCAGGGTATCGGTGAAGGCGTCGTACCACTGCGAGTCAAAACCCGCGCCGCCGCCGGCGGTGCTTTCGGTGATCCACGTCTCGTCGGGCAGTTGCTCGGCGATGGAGATCTTGTCGACCCAGCGGCGGTCGATGAGATCGTTGTATTCGCGCATCAGGTCAGCGCCGAAGCCGGGATTGGGGCCGATGTCCATGTATTCGGTAGCGTCCATGCGGAAGCCGTCGACGTGGAACTCCTCCAGCCAGTACAGGGCGGAGTCGAGGTAGTAGTCGCGCACGTGGCTGTTTCCGAAGTCGGCCTGCGAGCCCCACGGCGTGTCAACGGCGGGCGAGTCGAAGTAAATCTGGCCGCCGTCGAAATTCCACAAGTAATTGTCGGATGGCGAGAAGTGGTTCCAGACCGTGTCGAGGATGACGCCGATGCCATGTTGGTGCAGCGTGTCGATCATGTATTTGAGATCTTCGGGGTCGCCATAGGCCCATTCCGGCGCGAAGGCGGTGATCGGGTTATAGCCGGCTGAGAAATCGGTCGGGAACTCGGTGATCGGCGTGAGTTCGACCATGTTGATGCCAAGTTCGGCGAGGTGGTCGGCATGGGCGGCGACGTCGCGATAGTCGGCGGGAATGCCGGAAGCGGCGGGGTCGTTTCGACCGGCGAATGTGCCGACATGGAGTTCGTAGAGGATCATGTCTTCAAACGCGGGCGTCTGCCACGACGAATCGTTCCACGCGTAGTCGAACGGGTTCTCAGCATGTGAGTTCATATTGTCGCCGGCGTTGATGGCGCGCGGACGAGCGTCAGTTTTCCAGCTGTCACCGGGTTGAAAGTAGATCTTGTACATGTCGCGATGCGCGACGTTAGTGATGTGATGGATCAGGTCTTCGCCGACGCGGGTCATGCGGCTGGCGAGGTTCTGCGTCCAACTGTTGAACTCGCCGCGCACCCACGCCAATCCGGCGTTCGGCGCCCAGACCTTAAAGACAAAGCCGTTGGTGGCCGGCGTGGCGCCATAGGGCGCATGCGTGAGATTCACGAAATCGACGACGAACGCGTGAGTATCATCTGGTTGCGTGTCGTAGATGCCGTCCGCGGCGATGTAGTCGACGTCATTGCCGTCGGTGATTTCGATGAAGTACTTCAGCACGTCGTGGGTCGTGGCGGGAATCTGCGCGCCCCAGATCGCGTACGGTCCGCGGTCTTGAAGGAAGACGGCGGGAACGGCGAACGAGTTGTTCGGCTCTTCCACGATTACCTGCGCGCCGGTGAGGTCGAGCCGGAACGCCTGAAAGCGGATCTGGAAGGACTCATGATCCGTCGGCGCGAGCGGTCGGAGGTCCTGAGTCTGAACGTGGGAAAGGCCATTCCATTCGACATTGTTGTCCGGCATCGCCATCAGGCAGACGAGAAAAGCAAGGGGCAGCGGGATCATGCGCTCCGGGCTCCTGCGATTGGTATTGCGAAGAAATGGCGGCCGTCGACGTTGAGCGACCCCCCCGAACTGCTCGACCGATTATAGCGGGATCGAGCGCCGGTTCGACGCCGATTCGGCGCCCGATACTCAGGTTGTTGCGCAAAAAAAACAGGGCCGGCATCGAAACGCCGGCCCCGCTGGTTGTTACCGCGTTATCCCGATTTAGATACCGGGGATCAGCGTCGTGACGTACTGTAGGCCGGGCACGCTGGTGAAGTCCTTGGGTTCAGCGGAGCCGCGGAATGGACCAAGGTTGTCAGCGCCCATCATGCCGGGCAGCGACTGGTTCGACGAGTAGCCGCGACGATCGCAAGGCGTGCCGGCGTCGCCGTCCTGGGCGTTGTTGGTCAGCCAGGCGAAAATGCCGACGGTCGTGGCCGAAGGCGTGTCGAGACCGATCAGGTCGCGCGGGACGACGATCTCAATACCAATGGTGGCCGACGCGGCCTCGTTCGGATCGGCGATACGCGTGTCGCAGAAGAAGTCGTTCGGGTCGTTCGGATCATCCGGGTCGAAGCACCAATCGACGACACCGGCCGCGTTGGCGTTGTTGATCGCGATGCGGGCGCCGGTAACGTCGGTCGTGGTCAGCGTGCCGGAAACGCCGGTTCCGCTGTCATTGCCGAGCAGGCCGATGCCGAGGGGTGTGTTTTCGCCGGTGTTGAGGTTGGTGATGTCCGAGGCGAGCACCAGTTGAATGTCGCTCTGGCCGGGGAATTTGCCGACGGAGACCAGCAGTGAGTAGTCGAACGTGCCGTCGAGTTGAGTCGTGTCCATGACGCGGAGCAGCGTCGGAAGGCCGCCGGCGCGACAGGGGATGTTCGGATCATTGGTTGCCAGCGTCGAGGCGCTGGCGACACCACCCGACGAAACATCAAAGAAAATCGTCATCGCATTGTTGTCGGCGAGGTTGCCGGGGATGCCGATGTAGATGTTGTCGCTGTCAGACTCGACGTACATCTGGTTGAGTTCGTTCTGGCCATTGCCGAAGCGCGTGTTGGTGTCCTGGAGCGAGATTGAATTCGTCCAGTCCGGCGCGCCGATGTTGAGGCCGTCGATCGTCGGCGCGGCCAGGCAGATCCCGGCGAAGGCGCCAACGGTCAGGGAAGTCAGGAAACGCTTCATCATCTTGATTATCCTCCAGCGGGATGATCCCGCGTGATTTCGGTTCTGTTTCGATCCAATCCCGACTAGTTGCAATCCTGACCGAACTGAGCCAGCAGGCCGGCGAGGTCGGACAGATCCACAGTGCCGCTGCCATCGAGGTCGGCGCCGGCGATGAAGTTGGCGTCGGCGGCGGTGGTGCCGAAGGCGGACAGCAGACCCGCGAGGTCCTCAAGACCGACGCGGCAATCATCGTTCAGGTCGGCCGTGCATCCGGCCACCGGGCACGGGCTGACCAGCGTGTAAGCGTAGTACTGTTCCCCCGGGACCATGTTGAAGTTCGGGCCGTCGGCGCCGAGGTTGTCGAGCGTCGCCGAAGTGTCGTCCGTCGGGAGAAGCTGATTGGCCGCGAAGCCGGTGGTGCTGCTGACCATGGCGAAGATCTTGATTACGTCGCCCGGACCCGGCTTGGGGTCCATCGTGCTGACGCGCAGCTGCGTCAGCGGAATCGCGAACTCAAAGCCGGTCGTGGCGGTGTTGGGATCGCTGTTGGGATCGAAGATGTTGAGCGCGGAGCCGCCTTTGACGCCATCAACATTGGTGTCATCGGAGGCGCCAAGGAAACCGGCGGGAATCGTCCCGGGGAAAATGCTACCGAGTTTGCCGTTCGGGCCGGAGGCCATCGGGTCCTGGTCAGTCATCAGGCCGAGGACGACATTTGAGTGATCACGGCCCATGGCGGCGGTCGTCGCGTTCTTGTGATCCGCGAGGGTCGTCCAGTTGACGAGGTAGTACGAGCGGGTCTGCGAGCCGACCGGCGAGCCGCCGGTGAAGCCGAGGCAGAAGTTGGGAACGAACTCGCCGTCGCCCGGATCGTTCATGTCGTCCGTATCGAAGCTCATTTCGTCGAGCCCGTTGTCGAAGCTGTTGGCGCCGGTAAGGAAGCGCGGGAGACCGGGCACTTCGACGAAGTTGGCGTCGACCACGTCGAGCACATCGGCGCCGGTGGCGCTGTCGTCAACGTCGAAGAACAAGACGACGCAGTTGCCGTTGTTCTCGAGGTTGCCGGTCAGGCCGACGTAAAGAAAGACGTTGTCGTTGGCGAGGTACATCTTGTTGAGCTCAGACCCGAAGCCGAACGACGTCGGACTTGCGCTGTTGCCAAAGGCAGTCAGGTAACGCTGCTTGGCAGCTTCGATGCCGTTGTTGGCAAGGAAGTCGGCGGGAATGTCCCGCCCGTCGATGGTTGGCGCGCCGAAGATCAGCGCGGGTGTCGCGATGGCCGCCGCGACCACAATCAGAATTCTCCGCATTCTCTCGTACCTCCGCATGGATGTGAAAGCTAAACCAGCCACTTGAATCAGAAACCGTCTGCGAGGCCGTCGCGTCGCGCCGACGGATCACCCCTTTTGCGAGCAGTCTTGAGGAGCCCCCGAGACATCTCAAATATAGTGGATCGAGCGCGGCGGTAACAGGGAGACCCCGCCGGATTATTAGGGGGCGATATCCTTTTCGTCGGGGCGGATGTTGTCTACGATGACAGATGTTCATCCGCTTCCGTTTTGGCGACCGCTTTTGATTCGCCATTTCGGGTCCGGATAATGAACAGACCGAGCGAATGCCTGCTCAGGAGGTTCCCAATGACCGGCCAACGACGCCGTGGATTCACGCTGATTGAACTGCTGGTAGTTGTAGCGATTATCGCGTTGTTGATTTCAATCCTGTTGCCGAGCCTGAAACAGGCCCGCGATCAGGCAAAGCAGGCCAAGTGCGGGGCCCACCAGCGCGGCCTCGGGCAGGGAGTCGCCGCCTGCCGCCTCGAAAATCGCGACTTCAGCCCGAGTTGGGACGACGGCGAGTCGGCGGGTGTCGAGTACATGTACACCTGGGTTGACGGCCTGTTCGACCTCGGATTTGTGGGAAGCCCGGACGCCGGGCTTTGCCCGTCGGACGAGCGCCCGGACGAGATCACCGAACTCTTCGGCCGCACATACAACAAGCGTTTCGCTGAGACGCCGGGGTTGGGGGTGGAAGGCCGTTTCGGCGTACGCACGAGCTACGCGCTGAATGACATATTCCATTACAACTTCCCCGAGGATCAGTTTTCCGATGCCGCTCGGCAGGTGTACGCGGTGGACGGGTATTGGGCGTGGTTCGCCGGCCTGAGCGCTGAGTGGCTGATTCAGACGCGTTTTCGCGGCGCCCCGGATCCCGGGCCGCAAAACTATCCGCCGGAGTTCCTGTCCGTGGTGGCGTGGCGGCATCCGAATTTCGGATGCTCGGCGGTGTTCATGGACGGGCACGTCAGCATCATCAAGCCGAACCTGGCGCCGGACGTGATCAACGCGTCTTTGCGAGAACTGAAACTGCGGAACGTCGATACGAACCAGGCGTTTACTTGGCTGCCGGGCGAGCGGGCGTCGCGCACGCGTGGGGCGAGTTATCAGGGCGAGGTCGAGGACTGGCGCGACCGCCTGCCGAAGCACCAGGAAGCCAAGAACAGCGGCGGCGTGAAGTGGCTGAGCGATCTGCGCGGCGGCCCGAACGCGGACAATTATCACCCCGGCGGATATCCGGAAGAACTGAGCATTATCTGGCGGACGAACAACCGCGCGTGGTCGAAGCTGCCGTCGGATCCACTCAATCGACGCTAGTGGCGGGCGTTTTTCAGCAAACGGAAAAGCAATGAAAGCCGCCCAGATGCGGCAAGTGGCTGGGAGCGACGGGCAATGGAAGGCCTCGGCAAGAAGATAACGCTAATAGTCATTGCGGTCGCGGCGCTCACGTTCGCGGGCGTTCGCGCTTGTCGCGTAACGGCGAATCAGGTGACCGTGGCGAATGAACTGGTGGGGGACGGCTTCTGTCTGGCGTGTCGCACAAACGTTCAGTTCGTGCACCCCAAAGGCGAAGAGCCGCCCCACAAGTGCCCGGCCTGCAACGAGCGCGCGGTGTATCGCTGGTACTACTGCAGTGAGTGCCATCGCCGATTTATCCCGCGCATGGAAAAGGACATTGAAGGCACGCTGCGGCCGGTGCGACCGACGTACTGCGCGGCGTGTGGCTGCGAGAATGTGGGTCCGTACTATGAAGGCTTTGTCGAAGTCCCGCCAATCGAGGATGTTGAACCGCCACCTTCTCAGTAGCGCGGCGGCCCTGATCGCGGCGCTCTGCGGCGTCGCGGTCGCCTCGGCCGAGAACCTGCACTTCACATATCTGTGGCACCTTGAGCAGCCGATCTACTGGCCCGAGCGCCAGACCACCGGCGCTGATCGCTATGAGCGCGCGTGGCAGTCGATTCTGCGAACCGACGCTGGCGCGACGCATCCCGAAAACGACTTGCGTGACATCTTCAGCAAGGCCGATCGCGTGGCGGCGTATCAGTATCGCCCGCGTGATTGCGTAGACGCGATCCGCTGGGCCCCGGAGGCGGGGGCGCAGGTCAGCTTCTCCGGCGGTTTGATCGAGAACCTGATGAGCCTCGGCGCGGTAGGGCAACTCGGCTATTCATCGACGTGGTATTCGAACTTCCGGCAGGCCCGCGGCTGGACGACCACCGGCGGCAAGCCGCGCATCGACATGGTGCTGTTCTCGCATCATCACGCGTTGTTGCCGCTTTGCGACGACAGCACCGTGCGCAAAGAAATCCAACTCTACAAGGCCATTTACGATGACGCGTGGGGCGCGTCGCCGGCGCCGAGTCACGGGTTCTTCCCGTCTGAGATGGCATTCTCGGAAAGACTGATTCCCATCCTCGCGGACGAAGGCGTCGATTGGGTCATCGTGTCGAACGAGCACCTGTCGCGGGCATGCGAGAACTTTCCGCTCATGCTTGGCAGTGGCGGCGCAAACTGCGAGCCGCCGAACGCCGCGGATGTGCGCAATCCCGCGCAGGCGAACTGGTATCGTGTGAACATCTCGCGCGGCTGTGCGCCGGCGAACGCCTATCCGTTCGCATACACGCCGCATCGAGCGCGCTACATCGACCCCGACAGCGGCGTCGCGAGCGAAGTGGTTGTCGTGCCGGCGGCGCAGGCGATCGGCTGGCAGGACGGCTACAACCCGATCGGGCTTGGGCACTTTGATACGCTGAACACAGCGAACCCGAGCGGGCGGCCAATGCTCGTGCTGCTGGCGCATGACGGAGACAACGCGTGGGGCGGCGGGTTCAGCTACTACCTCGAAGCGACGCCAAATCTCGTCAGCAGCGCGAACAGCGCCGGTTATGTCGCGACAACCGTTGAACAGTATCTCGCCAATCATCCCGTACCTGCGAACGATTTCGTGCACGTCGAGGATGGCGCATGGGTGAACGCCGACGGCGATTTCGGATCGCCGACGTTCTTGAACTGGAATTGGCCGCTCGTGAATTCCGGCGGGCAAATCGACATCCCGAGTGGCTGGGCGGAGGATGAACGCAACTGGGCGGTGATCACCGCGGCGCAGAATCGCGTGGACAC
>JAGQOO010000111.1 GCA_020427345.1 Phycisphaerales bacterium
CCCGAGCCGCGCCGTGATGCGGCGCCACCGAACACTTCGCCGCCTACATCGATGACGCCGACGCCTTCGAACCCCACAGTCGAGCCGCGCACGCCATCTTCTCGGGGCGTTCCGAATCCGTCATTCCGTCTGAACGGCGATCGCGGCGCGCCGACCACCACGACGCCGGGCGGCGAGCGCGAATACGTCGTCAAAGAAGGCGACACGTTTGTCGGCATCGCGGAGGCTGAATACGGCGACCAGAAGTACTGGACGACGATCGAATCGGCGAATCCGGGCGTCGATCCGCGAACGCTGAAGGTCGGGCAGAAGCTGAAACTGCCGGCCAAGCCCGCGCCGACGACGACGCCGGCGGCAACCCCGACCACACCGCGCGAGTCCGCCTCCAGCCGCGTGACGCCCGCGCAGCCGACTCCGGCGGACAGCGGGCGCTATCATGTGATCGCCGAGGGCGATACGCTCGCCGAAATCGCCGAGCAATACTATGGCGAGCAAACGTACTGGCCCCAATTGCTGAAGGCGAACCCGGACGTCGACCCCGCCCGGTTGTTGGTCGGCAACAAGCTGCGCCTGCCGGACAAGGAGCAGTTCACGCGGAAGGAAACACGCCCGACGCCTGCGGATCAACCGCGATCCGGAGCATCGCGGGTGGAGCCGTCGTCGTCCGATGCGCCAGAGTACATCGTCGAAAGCGGCGATTCGCTCATCGGCATCGCGCGAAAAGTCCTCGGCGACGGCGAACGCTGGAACGAAATCTTCGAGCTCAACAAGGACCGGCTGGACTCGGCCGACGATATTCGTGTCGGCATGAAGCTGCGCGTGCCGCGCCCGGCGCGCACCGGCTCGACCAGCCGCAGGTAGTAAGCGAGCGGGATCATCACAAGCGCCCGGTTTTCCGGGCGCTTTTTTATTGCGCGCAGGCCCGGCCGAAGCGAGCCAGCATGCCCGCCAGGTCCTGCAGATCGACAATGCCGTCGCCGGTCAGGTCGCCATCCTCGTAAGCCGCGCCGCTTGAACCGAACTGACTGAGCAACCCGGCGAGGTCACTCAGCCCGACTTCGCAGTCTCCGTCGATATCGCCGACAACACCGATCGGCGTCAGCGTCACCGTTTGATCCGCGGCGAACGGCCCCGTGTACGTATCCGTCCGCGCGGCGATGCTACCGATGCGCGGCCAGCGCACTTCGATCTGATTGACCTGCGAATCCGGGCCGAGGCCGAAGTGCGGACGCGGGTCCTCTGTCGAAACGGTGGATGTCGTGATCGTCCGCAGGCGAATCTGTGACCCGCTCGCCGTGGTAATCCGCACAACCGCCCCGGCGGCGTCGCGATTCACATCGACGCCGTCGCCGACGAGTTTGACGCGAAACCAGTGGCCCGTCGTCGTCGACACGTTCTCGTAGAAGTTCGATCCGTTCGCCGGCAGGATCGTCATCATGTCCATTCGGCCGTCATTGTTGTAGTCGATCTGCGCGGAGAACTTGCTCAATGTCCGCAACCCGTTCAACGCCGGCGATATGTCGTCAAACGCACCGCCGCCCATATTGCGGCGCAAAATATCGAAGTTGGACGCGACCGGGTTGCTGCCCGATGTGAAGTAATCCAGGTCTCCGTCGTTGTCGACATCCACCCAGTTCACCCCCCAACCGAAGAACGTCGTAAACGGCGTGAACTTCTCAAACGCGGCGCCTGTGTTGCGATAGAAGCTTCCGGTCGTGCCGTTGCTCAGCGCGATATCGAAGTCGCCGTCATTGTCGTAGTCACCGAACGCTATGCCCATCGGAGCCGGACCGTGATCGACATACCCCACCTGCTCGGCGACGTTCTCAAAGCGCCGACCGCCGTTCGGGTCCGGCACATTGTGGAGCAGCACTTCGGTCGTGTTGGTAACAAAGAACGAATCTTCCCAGCCGTCGTTGTCAAAGTCGAGGCACGCCTGCGCGTAGCAATGCGTGAACGCGTCGAGCGCGGGCAGGCGGTCCGAGATGTCCGTGAAATGGCCGGCGCCGTCATTCTCGAGCATGTGGCGATACGGCGCCTGCGAGCGCGACACGATCAGGTCCAGATCGCCGTCGAGGTCATAGTCCATCCACGCGCCGGAATCGTTGAAGCCGCCCGGGCGACGAGCTCCGGAAGACACACTGACATCCGTGAAGTGACCACCGCCATCGTTGCGATAGAGTTGCGAAAAGTCGTTCAACTCGCGCCCGACAAGATACACGTCGGAATCGCCATCATTGTCGTAATCGACAATCAACACGCCGGCCGCGTCACGCGTGAGCGCGTCCGCGTTGTCCAGACCGCTTCCGGCCGTGACATCGATGAACGTGCGGGCGCCAGGCGCATTCGGATCGGGCACATTGTGGTACAGGCGGTTCGCGATATTCGCGCCACCGCCGATGAACAAGTCCATGAAACCGTCATTGTCGTAATCGATCACGCCGATCGCGCCGCGGGGGGCGCCAAAGTAGAAGTCGCCGAGGGCGACGCGTTCGCGAAACGAGATACCGTCGATAGAGACCTGGGCCATAGCCCATGTGCCGCCGCCACTAAGTGCAAGCGCAAGTAGTAGATAGCGTCGAGTTCGCGGGGAGGATGCTGGAAACACGGACCGCTCCTGCTCTGTTTGCCTCAACTCAAGCTGGTCGTTGACGCAATGCGCCAAGATCAGCCGCTCGGATTGTTATTTTATTGTGAAATCGAGTTGCAAAACGATATATTCCAGGAATCGAGGCCGGGTTCGGCTTTTCATTTCTTTCTGGCGCTCGTCGCCGCTGCTCACATTTCGGGAGTCAGCCATGCTAGGTCGTACCATGTGGTTCCCACTGATTGTCACCAGCGTTCTGCTCGCCTTTTCGGCATCAGAAACACGTGGCGATCGCCCGGTTCCGGTTTCGCAAGACGGCGTCATCGGTGTGGGCGCGATCCGTCATAGTCCGCGAACGCTGCACCCCAGCGCCTATTACGACCCGAGGACCGGATCCTTACGGCCTGCCCCTCAACGCGCTTTCTCGCTACGCGGAACGCAGATCGCATATGACAATTTCACTTCTGTGACGGGTGGCCTCTTTACGACGAATGTGGCCCTTACGCCGCAACCTTGTGAAGGTGATCCGAACTGTGCCTTTGATCCGAACAATCTGTTTGTCTGGTTTATGTTTGCCGGTTCCGAGGCGCTCGACCCGTTCGCCGGGCCGCAAGCGGCGTGCGGAGATCCGAATCTGACGCTGATCTGCCACTACGATCAGATCCATGACGATTACCGCGGCGAGCGGTCGGCCTTCGGGCTCGGACCAAGCGATCCGACGTTCGGAGTCACGCGTGATCTCGCTGGTTTTCACATCGCCGTCTGGAACAACTTCCCCAGCCCGCGCAGAGTCTGCCTGCTGCTCGAGTTTGCCGACCCCAATGGCGCGCTCATCGGCGCAACCAACGATTCTTCACCCTGTTTCACACTGCCGAACGCCGGCTGGTGGAATCTCAATGCGACACTCGATCCCAACAGCCATGTTCCCGTCCCCGCGGTTGGTTTCGTCGGTGTCGACTTTTTCAACACGGCATTTGACCCCAACGACAATCCAATTCCTCTGACAGAGATGGGCTGGCTGTTTGCAGCCGGGCGCGTCGGCGGGGGCGCGACACTTGAACCGAATGACACGATCGCGCTGGGCCAATCGACAGGAAACTACTGGATTCAGACAACAAGCAACACGGCCGGCGAAATGTACATCAGCCCGGGCGTACTGAATCAGTCCGTGGCCAGCGGCGATCTCGTGAACTTCTTCTTCCTTGATCCGAACGGGCAGGAATTCTCGCACAACCTGCCTGTTCAGATCAGCGTGAAGCTCGCCGGCAGCGCGCCGGACTACGACGGCGACGGGCTGCCCGATTCGAGCGACCCGTTCCCTCACATTTTCAATCCCGGAGGCGACCCGCTCGTCGGCGCCGCGCTGGACCGGATCGACTGGAGGACGACAAACAGTCTGCCCCTGGCCAGCCCATTGTCCGACGCGTTGTGCGGAATCACACTGCCCAACATCGGCGACGAAGTGCTCTTCGTAAATGTCGAGTGGGACGGGACGCCGCTTGTCGTCAACATGCCCATCGCCAGCGGCGGTTTCGCGCCGGACCTCCCGATTCAAACCTGGTGGACGCACACGATCCTCGGACCGGCCGGTGTTGAGCCGAATCTGGTCACGCTCGGCATCTCCGTCACGCGGGACCGAGTCTTTGCGCCGTCGCCGATTCCAGCGGACTTCTTCACGGTTCCGGTAGGTGAGGTGAGTCGCGACGCCGGCAATGACGAGACCGTATTGGAGACTGTGCCCGACGATGTCGCCGCTCAGCCAGAGCCCGCGCCAATGCCGGCGCCCGTCATCGAGACCGTGAATCGGCCGCGATTCAACATGGTCGATCTGGACGAAGCCAGCGAGAGCAGCGCGTGCACCGCGGGGGCGGTCGCAAGCAGCATGGTATGGCTGAACCGGTTGTACTGCCTCGGCCTGCCGGATAACCCCGGCGTGAAGGACACGACGCTCGACGAGATCGAGGGTTTCCTGCAAACCGGCGCCGGCACAGGCTACGACAACATGCTGCCCGGAAAACGCGCGTACATTCGCAAGCACAAACTACCACTCAAGGTGGAGGCGCAGGGCCTGTCCGCCGGCGGATCGGCGATGGACTTCAACCCGGAAGACCTCTTCAAGCAGCTCAAGCTCGGGCAGGATGTGGAATTCGGGCTGCGCTGGGGCGCGCCCAACTTCGACGCGCACGGCCATACCGTCTCGGCGGTGCAAATGACGCGCGAAGTAAAGGCTGGCGGAGCGATCTGCTACACCCTGACCCGGCTGGACGATGGCGATCAGGATTCGCCGGGCGGTAATGACCGCTCAATCATCGGGCGCCTTGAAAAGCGCGACACGTCGATGCCGCCGGACGGCATACCGGATCAGTGGTTCTTGATTTACTCGCTGACCGAAGGCGGCGCTACGAAGGCGTCGCGACTGGTGCACTGGATGGCCGAGTCGCCCACCAAGGCCGCGATCAATCGCGCGATCAAAATGAAGGCATCGGCGCTTTCCGATTACATCACCGCGCTCGGCACAGCCGCGCCGGACGCCGCGCAGGCGGCAGAGATTCTGCGACAGGCCTGCCACATCGACTGGCTCGCGAAAGTTCTGCTGGAGAATGTGAACTGCGACGCCGACTCTACCGCGGCACAGATCGCGAAGGCGCAGCAAATCGCGACAGCCGCCAATGGGCTGAAGGACATGGCCAAGACCGTCGAGGGCGACGCGGCCATGACGGCGCAGGTCGGCGCGAAGGCGGTCATGCTTTGCACGCTCTCCGGCGAACTGACCGGACTGTACCCGGCGGATCGCGACTTCGACGATGTGCCGGACAGCGTGGACAACGCCCCGGACAGCGCCAATCCCGACCAGGCCGACTGTAACGGCGATGGGATCGGCGATGTCGATCAGTTGGAAAACAACGACATCAACAACAACGGAATCCCTGACGATTGCGAAGCGCCCGCCGGCACGCCGAACTGGTTTGATTTCTTCAGCATGCGTGGATTCCGCAAAGACCTGCCCGACTTCTATCAGCATCAATACTGGTGCGTCGTAGCGGGATGGGAGGCAGCGGGCGGCTGGTGCGCCCCGACGGCGTTCGCCAACTGCCTTTACTCGTTCAAAGTCAACGGCTATCCCAACCTGCTCATGACGGCGCCGGACATTGATGATCCCAACCAGTGGCTGCTGAATTCGTGCCTGGCGATCCTCGAGCTGCGCACGCCCGTTTTCAACATCAACCCGGCGATGGCGATCCAGAAGTACCTGGACGACAAGGGATATGGTGAGCGCGCCTGCCCCGATCCGAACGGTCGCGGCGGCGGCTTGAAGTACACGCAATACACCGTCAACCAGACCAACGGAAATGTCACATATGTAAACGCCGCGGGTCGAGAAATGCGGCGGCGCGGTAACGCGTTCAGCATTTACAAGAAAGAGCTGCTCGATGGGCAGGATGTGCTGATTCGGTTAGCGGCGGATACGCGTCGCGTCGGCTTGGCGGCGACGGATTTTGAGTGCTTGTGGTGGCGCGGTCCTAACTTCGACGGCGGCAACTACCACTTCGTCACCGGCGCGGGCGTTGATTGCGGAACCGACGCCAATCCGAAGATGTTGATTTACTTCGCGGACCCGGATTCCAACAAGGGCAACGCCAAGGCGGATTCCGGATGGCCCGCGGGCGGCGACCCCAACGACCCGAACTACATCGCCGCGAAAGCCGCGCTCCTTGCGCGACAGTATGACGGCAATGATCCGATTCCGATTCCGGACCGTGCTCCCAACATGCGCCTCGATCCGGTCAACTTCGCGGATTACTACGACTGCCAGGAAGTCGCCGCCGATGGATACACGATCGACACGGCGGGCAAGTACCACAATGTGCGGATTCGCCGGATCGACACGATCTGCCCGGTCAAGGCGGCGCCCAAACCGAGCACGCCGTCAACATCGGGCATTCGTCGTCCGTTCCTGTTTGGCGCCGGGCGCGTAACGGAGTGTGATCGGATCCTGATTTACCCGATCGGCGCGGAGCCGGTTCCGTTCTCACCGGCGCCGACGACCGATCCGAATTTCTTCGATCCGAGCGGCGATGTCTGGCTCCGTAGCTACGTGCCGGCGGGCCTGCCCGATCCGGACGGAAACATCCGCCCCGAAGCGGGCATCTTGTTTGAGACGGCCGGCTCGCTCGCGCCGGGAGAGTTCGCCTCGGGAGCCGTGCTGACCGACGTGGACTTTGACAGCTTTGACGTGCTGGTCCGGGCCAAGAACGCGCCCGACCCAAATGACGCGTGGTATGTTCAGCCGATTGGTGGACCGACCGTGCCGTTTGTGGAGACTGTCCTTCCGGGCCAGGTGGGATGCCTTGGCGACGTCGACCTCGCCGACTTGTCGGGTCTGCTGGCCGTGTTCGGCGCGACCGTCGGCGACGCGAATTACCTGCCAGCCGCCGACTTCAATCACGACGGCGCGATTGACCTCTCTGACCTGTCCGGGCTGTTGGCGGTCTTTGGGAGTTTCTGCCAGTAACAGATCGATTAGGCTTGAGGAAAACGCAAATCTCGTCCGAGGGTCCTTCGCGGCCCTCGGACGTTTTTTCTGTCCCTCGCGGCATACAACCCATCCATTATCACGCACTATGGATTACATTGATCCTAACGTGGTTGTTTGGGTATATTGGCGTATCCATGCTGCTCAAACGCACGTCCTCCAAGAGTGGACGTGCGCCCATCGCGCAATCAAATGAGGGAAACCGAAAGAGGAAGCCATGAGTCGAAGAATCAGCCTGCCACTTCTCAGCGCGCTACTTTCGACAGTCGGCGTCATCGCCGGACCGGACGCGCCGAACGCAAAGGAATCTGGGCCGCAGCAGATGGACGCGCCTCCGAGCATCGAGCACGGCATCGCGCCGGACTATGACGGTGACGGCATCGAGGACGACTTTGATCCCTTGCCGCACATCTTCAACCCCGGAGGCGACATATTCTTCCTGCCGCAGCTCGACCTGATCGACTGGCGGACCACGGACAGTTTCCCGTTGACCAGCCCGACACTCGACGCGCTCGTGGGCGTCACGCTGCCGAACCTTGGAGACACGCTGTTGTGGGTTAACATCCAAGTGAATGGTCAGCCGATCGTTGAGAATATGCCGATCTTCAGCGGCGGCTTCGCGCCGGACCTGCCCATTCAGACGTGGTGGACCCACGCGATTCTGCCGCCCATCGATCCTTCGTTCGCCAACCTCGGAATCTCGATCACGCCGCAACGTGTTTACCCGCCGCTGGCGCTCGACACGTTTACCGTGAGCGCCGGAAGCGTCATGCGTGACGCCGGCAACGACGAGACAATCATCGAGAGCGTCCCGAACACCGTGCCGGCCCAGCCAGAGCCGACGCCGATCGCCGTGCCGATCGTCGAGCGCGTTGAGCGTCCGCGTTTCAACATGGTTGATCTCGACGAAGCGAGCGAAGCCAGCGCATGCACGGCGGGCGCCGTGGCGAGCAGCATGGTGTGGCTGAACCGCATGTACTGCCTCGGTCTGCCGGACCCCGCCGGCGTGAAGGACACGACGCTCGACGAGATCGAGGGCTTTCTGCAAACCGGCGCCGGGACCGGCTATGAGAACATGCTGCCCGGCAAGCGCGCGTATATCCGCAAGCATAAGCTGCCGCTGACGGTCGAAGGCCAGGGGCTTTCCGCTGGCGGATCTGCGATGGACTTCAACCCGGAAGACCTGTTCAAGCAGTTGAAGATGGGACAGGACGTTGAGTTCGGTCTGCGCTGGGGTGGCGCGGACTTCAATGAGCACGGCCATACGATGTCCGCCGTGCAAATGACCAAGGAAACGCGGGCCGACGGGACAGTGACTTACACGCTGACCCGCTTGGACGACGGCGATCAGGACTCGCCGGGCGGTAACAACCGCTCGATCATCGGGCGTCTGGAAAAGCGCGACACGTCGATGCCGCCGGACGGCACGCCGGACCAGTGGTTCCTGATTTACTCGCTGACCGAAGGCGGGGCGACGAAGGCGTCGCGGCTCGTGCACTGGATGGCTGAGTCGCCGACGAAAGCCGCAATCAACCGCGCGATCAAGATGAAGGTCACCGCCCTTTCAGATTACATCACCGCGCTCGGAACCTCGGCGCCTGACGCCGCGCAGGCGGCGGAGATTCTGCGCCAGGCTTGCCACATCGACTGGCTCGCGAAAGTCCTGTTGGAGAACGTGAACTGCGACGCGGACGCGACGATGGCTCAGATTGCCAAGGCGCAGGAAATCGCAAACACCGCCTCAAGCATGAAAAACATGGCGAAAAACGTGCAGGGTGACGCGGCGATGACCGCGCAGGTCGCCGCGAAACTCGCCATGCTCGACACGCTGACCGGCGAGTTCACCGAATTGTATCCGCCGGACGCTGACTATGACGGCATTCCGGATGATGAGGACAACGCGCCGAGTAGCGCGAATCCGGATCAGGCTGATTGCAACGGCGACGGCATCGGCGATGTTGATCAGTTGGTCAACAACGACGTCAACAACAACGCGGTTCCCGACGATTGCGACAGCGATTGCGACGGCGACATCAACCTCGACGGTCATCGCGACCTGAGCGACCTGGCCGGCATGCTGGCGGCATTTGGCTCGATGACCGGCGATCCGAACTTCCGACCGCGCGCGGATCTGGACGGTGACGGCGATGTGGATCTGGCTGACCTGGCCGGCATGCTTGCCGTATTCGGAATGGATTGCCCGTAGGCGCGTATTTTTGATTCCAATATCAGCGCCCGCGCGGGATTGCGATCCTGCGCGGGCGCTTGGCTTTCCCGCGGTACCGCGCCGAATACGAGCTATACTCACGCCATGCACTCGTGCAACGAGTTTCGGCGCAGGCGACGATTATTGCTCCCGTTGCTGATCGCTATTCCCATGTGCGCCTGTGCGCAAACCGAAAAAGGCGCCCCGATGTCACATTCCGCCGACAACACGCACACAAATGCGCTGATTCACGCGACCTCGCCCTATCTGCTGCAGCACGCGCACAATCCGGTCGACTGGCACGAATGGGGGCCGGAGGCGTTGGAATGCGCGAAGCGCGAGAACAAGCCGATCTTTCTGAGCATCGGCTACTCGGCGTGTCACTGGTGCCATGTCATGGCGCACGAGAGCTTCGAAGACGAGCAGACCGCCGCGATTCTCAATCGGAACTTTGTGAACATCAAAGTTGATCGCGAGGAGCGACCCGACCTCGACGAGATTTACATGCAGGCCACGATGATGCTCAACAACGGTCAGGGCGGCTGGCCGATGAGCGTGTGGCTGACGCCGGACTTGCGCCCCTTCTTTGCCGGCACATACTTTCCGCCGGAGGCGCGCTGGGGGCGGCCCGGTTTCGGTGAGTTGTGTGAACGCATCGGGCAGATCTGGCGCGAACGCACCGGCGATATCGAAAAAGACGCGGAACAGATCACGAGGGCGGTTACCGACCGCCTGCGCCCGCGACGGCCCGCAACTTCGATCGCGATCGAACTCGAAACGATTGACGCGATCGTCGATCAGCTCACTAACGCATTCGATGCGAATCGCGGCGGATTGCTGAGCGGTTCCAACAAGTTCCCGCCGAGCATGACACTGGATCTGATGATGCGGAGCGCGACCCGCCCCGCCGACAATCCAACGCGTCGCGATGAGATTATGCAACGCGTCCATCTGACGCTGAAGAGTATGGCGAACGGCGGGATTCGTGATCACCTCGCGGGCGGATTCTGTCGTTACAGCACTGACCCGGATTGGCACATACCGCACTTCGAGAAAATGCTGTACGACCAGGCGCTGATCAGCAGGTGTTACGTCAATGCGTATCTGATGACGGGCGATACGCTGTACGCCCAGGTCGCGCGCGAGACCTACGACTACGTCCTTGCCGACCTGCAATCACCGACCGGCGGCTTCTATAGCGCCCGCGACGCCGACAGCGACGGCGAAGAGGGCAAGTTCTACGTCTGGACCCGCGGCGAGATCATGTCGGCCCTTGGCGAGAAGGACGGCGCACTATTCTGCGATTACTACGACGTG
>JAGQOO010000112.1 GCA_020427345.1 Phycisphaerales bacterium
AACGACGCCCCGACAACTCGCTCAGCCACATTGTGATGATGGGAATGGGCGAACCGCTGGCGAACTACGACAACGTCATCCGCGCGATCCGCATCCTCAACGCCCCATGGGGGCTCAACATCGGCGCCAGGCGCATCACGCTGAGCACCGTCGGCCTGCCGAAACAGATCCGCCGGCTGGCCGAAGAGGATTTGCAACTCAATCTCGCGTTCTCGCTTCACGCGACAGATGACGAACTGCGCGCCGAACTGATCCCATGGGCCCGCGGCGTCAAGCTCGAAGAACTGCTCGACGCGTGCGCCTATTACTTCGACCAGACCGGCCGCGAGATCACGCTCGAATACGTCATGCTCGAAGGCGTCAACATGCGACAGGCCGACGCGATGCGACTCGCGAAAATCGCCAAGCGCCTTCGCGCGAATATCAACCTGCTCCGCTACAACCCGGTTGAAGGACTGCCGTATCGGCGTCCATCCAGCGAATCAGCGAGCGCGTTTCAGGACGCCGTCCGCAAGTTTGGTGGTAACGCCCATATTCGCACAAGCCGCGGCAGCGACGTCGACGCCGCCTGCGGCCAGCTCCGTCGAAATCGCGACCAACTACGCGACAATGGCGCGCCGTCATCATCAATCGCCTTATCCAAAAACGAGAGGAACCCCGATGCAAACTGAACGCTTCAGTCTAACGGTCTTGCTGGCCATCGCGCTGGCGGCTGCGCCCGCGTTCGCGCAGCGCGACGAAGCCGCGATCAAAGGCATGACCGAGGGCTACGAGAAACTGGCCAAGGCGGACCTGATTGTGCCGCCCGACGAGGCCGCCGCGATGCTGAGCCAGATCGCCGACTGGCGCTTCCGCCTGCCCGATCTTGAGAAGGAGGAAGTCCGCAAGCTCAAACTGCTGAATCTCCATTGCGCAGCCGCTGACGGCGACGCGCGCCGCATGGTCGAAGTGGTCGACAGCATCGCGTTTGTGTTCAAGGATGACCCGGAGACGCATTACGGACTGTTCCTTGCGGCCGTCGCCAACGCCGACGCAAAGCGCGGGCTCGACGCGATCAAGGCGATCGGCGCGCCGCTTTCGCGCGAACAGCAATTGCCATGGCTGTTCTGGGTCCGAGGATTCCGCAAGGTGGGTGAAGCCGCCCCGGAAACGCCGCTGAAGTTTGAAAACGCGCGCGACTTGAGCCCCCGCGCGTTGAACCGTTCCGTGCTGGCGCTCGTATTCTGGCGCCGCGACGACATACGTGACCCCGACGCCTTTTCGAAGGCCGTCGCCCCGTTGCGCGCATGGGCACTCGACCACGCTTCCGTCAAACTCGTCGGCGCCAACTGCGACGGCGCGTCGGACGCGGAAACGGCCAAGCAATTCGAGGGCGCACACGATCTCAAGTGGGAATCGTGCGTCAACGGCCAGGAACTCGCGAAGGCCTATGACATCACCGAGTTCCCCGCGGTCGTGATTGTCGATTCCGAAGGTTTGATTCGCACGATCGGACGCCCCGAAACGCCCGCGACGCACTACTCCCTGCGCGTCGCGACGCGTTATGCCGAAGGAGCGGCCGACTACTTCCCGCCGCGCGACGCCGAGGGCAAGCTGATCAAGATCGAACGGCCTTCCGAATCGGCGCCGGCGAGCGCCTCGTCAAGCGGCGGCGCCGCCCCAAGCAGCGGCGATGGCCTGCGCGATGACCCCGCCGCCGAGTCGCGCCTGCGGGAGGCGCGCACGTTTATCCGCACCGGGATGAAGTCGAAAGCCCGCGAGATTCTCCAGGCAATCATTCGCGACTACCCCGGAACCAAGCAAGCAGTTGAGGCGCAGCAGCGGCTGGCGGACTTGTAAGCCACGGTCTGAATGGAAGTCGCGCGCGACATCGCATCATTACAAAAAGCCGTCGGCGAGGCCCGCGCCGGCGGGTTGCGCGTCGGGCTCGTGCCGACGATGGGCGCGCTACATGCGGGCCACCTGTCGCTCGTCAGCGAAGCGCTCCGCGCGACCGAGTACGTCGTCGTGTCGATCTTCGTCAACCCGACGCAGTTCGGCCCGAGTGAGGACTTTGACGCCTACCCGCGCCCCGAGGAATCGGACCTGGCCGCCTGCAACGATGTCGGCGTCGATCTCGTATTCGCGCCAAGCGTAGATCAGGTCTACCCCGGCGCCATCGCGACGACGATTCACGTCGCCGGCCTCAGCGATACCCTGTGCGGCCCTCACCGGCCCGGGCATTTTGACGGCGTCGCCACGGTCGTGGCCAAGTTGTTCAATCTCGTACGGCCCGATGTCGCGTTCTTCGGCCGCAAAGACGCGCAGCAACTTGCCATCATCCGCCGCATGGGCGCCGACCTGAATTTCCCGGTAGCTGTCGAGGGCTGCCCTACCGTGCGCGAAGCGGACGGCCTCGCGCTCTCCAGCCGAAACGCCTATCTGTCAACAGACGAACGCGCCCGCGCCATCGCGCTGCACGATGCGCTGGCAGCGGCGCGCGATCGCATTCGCGCCGGCACGCGCAACGCCGCGCCGCTAGTGCGCGAAATGGCGAGCATCGTCCAGAAATCGCGCCCGACCGCGGTCGATTACATCAGCGCCGTCGATCCCGACTCGCTCCGGCCGATCGACACAATTGAAGGCCCCGTGTTGCTCGCGCTGGCGGTGAGATATGGCAAGACACGCCTGATCGACAACGTGCTGGTCGATCCGACCGAACGCGGGTAGTAGACCCGCGCCGCGGCGCTGGATACCATTCTGCTGGATTATGGGCTAAGCCCACCCCGATGTCGAGGAGCGAATGAGACAAAACCTGTTTGAGATTCCGGTCATCGGCACGCTCGTGCCGGGTTACGGCCTGATGCTGATGATCGGTTTTCTCACTTCGATCTGGTGGGCCGCCCGCCGCGCGTACAAGTCCGGCGGCAACCCCGACACGATTCTCAACTGCGGCTTTGTCGCCATTATCGCCGGCGTCGTCGGCTGCCGCACGTTTTTCGTCATCCACTACTGGCCGCAATTCGCCGCCGCCGGCGGGCCATGGGAGGTTTTCTGGAGCGTCGTCGACGTGCGCAAGGGCGGCATGGAGTTCTACGGCGGCTTCGTGCTCTCGGCCATCGCCATCCCGCTTTGGCTGCGTCTGGTCGAAAAGGTCTCCGTTCGCTGGTACGTCGACATCATCGCGCCATCAGCCGCGCTCGGCCTGTCCATCGGGCGTATCGGCTGTTTTCTGAACGGCTGCTGCTGGGGCGGCGTGTGTGATCAGCCGTGGGCCGTGCAGTTCCCTTACGGCAGCACGCCGCAAATGTCGCAGTGGCAGAAGAAAACGCCGGGCTCCGAGCTGCCGATCGACCTGATGGTGAAAAACGGCGCGATGATGATCCCGATCGACGGCTCGGTCTTCATGTACAGCGACGCGACAATCGCCGCGCGCGCGGACAAAGCGATGCAGGCCGCCGCCGATCGCGAAGCCGCGCCGCAGGGATCGGCGGAGCGCAACAAAGCCCAGGCCCGCCTCGCCAGTCTGGAGCCGTTCTACAAAATCGGCCTCGCGGAAAAGCAGCACGGGCTGTCGGTCGCGGAGCTGCGCGCCCTTGCGCATCAGCATCCGTCACTGCCTGTCCATCCGACACAGTTGTACTCGATGCTGACGGCGTTGCTCATCGCGCTGCTGCTGGATGCCGTCTATTGGCGGCGGTCATTCGACGGACAGGTGTTGGCGTTGCTGCTGATCATCGAAGCGCCGACCCGCTGGCTGATCGAGACGATTCGCGCCGATAACCCGCATGACACATTCATGGGCCTGACGGTTTCGCAAACCGCCGCGGTCCTGCTGACACTCACCGGCGTCACAATCTGGGTGCTGGCAAGCCGCCTGCCGAAGCGCTCGCCGAAAGCGGAAATCTGGGTTCCGGAGGAGCCGGCTCCGGCGAAGGCGTAGCGGCGTTGAATGCACAGCCAAAGGGCGCAATCACGTAGGTCGGGTCATCGATCCGACATGATTATCCGCAAACATGCGGGCGAGGTGGCATACCTTCGCCGAAGGCGTAACCATGTGTTACGCGCGTCGGGTGTCCCGCGCGAACGCCTTCATTCGCGAAGACTCCCGTTTTGCGAACTCCGAAGACTGTCACAGCGTGTCACGGCTACGCCGCCCAAGTTACTCTCCGCCAACCAACCCCATCAGCGCTTTCGCCGGCTCATCATCCGGATCAGCTTTCAGCAGCCGCTCCAGCGCCGCGCGGGCCACGTCCAGCTTGCCGCGCCGCCATTCCAGATAGGCCCGCAGCAGATACACGTCTTTCGAAGCGCTTTCGCGCGCCATCCACGCCGCCAACTCGTCCGTTCGCGCGCCCAATCCGACTTCCGGGTGATACTCATCGAGCGACAACGATTCGTAAACCGCGTTCGGCTGCAACTCAAACGCCCGTCGCAGCGCGGCGCCGGCGGCCTCGTATTCGCCGAGTGACAATCGCGCCTGCGACAGCAGGATCCGCGCAGCCGGATCGGCGTGATTGAGCTGCGTCGCCAGTGTCAGCTTGGCGATCGCCGCCCGAGTCTGCCCCGCGCGCAGCAGGGTCGCGCCTTCCTCATACGCCGCGCGATGACGCGATAGCAGCCGCTCCGCCCGTCGATTGGAGTCCTGCAGATTCAACCGCTCCGATCGCGTCTCACTCGTTTCAGGCGCAACGCGACGTCCGCGGTAGACATCGGAACCGCCGTAGCGGCCACCCGCGCCGCTCCCGAGATATCGATCCAGATTCAGCGCCTGCTCTTTGGCATAGCGATAGCCAAGATCGTCGTAGCCCATGCCGTAGCCCTTCTGGAGGTGGTAGTCGAACTCCTCCGCCCACTGGCGATACTCCTGATCGAGCGAACGGGCGGCGTACGGATTGAATGGCAGATACACTGCCCGCTCCGGACGGATCGCTGACAGGGGGTTTGGCACAACGCAGCGGGGCGGCTGGCGCTGGCCCGGATAGGGCTCTGCCCACTCCGGCGCTTTCCGCTGATCCACCAGCTTGCGCAAATCAAGCCGGATGACATCACGCTCGCGGCGTTGGGCGATCGCGTGGCGGTCAAGCGCGTCTTGAATCGTGACCGCGTCTCGCGGCGCAGTATCGGCTTGTCCCCACGCCGCCGAAACCGCTACCAATCCGCTGACACCCGCCAACAGGGCCGTGAATCCGCGCATCTCGAACCTCCGGGGCCGATCTGATGACCTCAGAATTGTACCCGGCGCTGCCGGCGCAGCGCCACGAAATTTCCGAAAGTCGCCCGCTCAAGCGGGCCCAATGGCCCCGCCGATACGAATTTCGGATGGCGCAGAGGCCGCCCGCTACAACAACAAGTAGATGGTCTTCAACCCCGAACATTGGAGTTGCGCCATGCGCAAGCACATCACGCGAGAAACCCGCCGTCGTGAAGCGACCGCCGGCTTTCTGAGCGTGCCGACATTGGAAGAGATTCAGATGCGCGCCTATGAAATCTATCTCGAGCGCGCGGGCCGCCCCGGCAACGCGATGGGCGACTGGCTTCAGGCGGAGCACGAGTTGATCAACCGCGCCCGCGCCGCACAGGGGCTGGAGGTCGGATCAAACGGCGTTTACCACGACGAACTGAGCACCTAGTCTCGCCTTGGCTCATCGTTTCAGCAGCGCTTCCACAGCCGCGCGGACATCGGCTTCGCGCGTCCATGGAATGAAGTGTCCCTCCTCCGGCCATTCCACCAGCCGCCACCAAGCGACATTGCGCATCTGCTCTTTCGCAAAGTTGGTGTTATCAAACGGCACGAGCGTATCTTTGCGACCGTGTAGCCAGATCACAGGGCACGTAACGTCGTCAAGTCGCCCTTGGAGCGCTTCCGTCTCCTTTCGCGCCGCCATGATCTCGTCGTTTGAATGCGCCAGCGCCTCAGACAGCGTCCAACGCACAATCGGACTGCCCGCGACGTGATTGAACCAAGCCGGCTCTTCCTGACTCGGGTCAAACGAGCCCGCCAGAATCACCAATCCGCCGACCCGCTCAGGCCACTCTGCAGCCGCCCACGCCGCGATCGGCCCGCCGAGCGAGTGTCCAACCAGAATCGGCCATTGCGGCCGACCGTCGGCGCCGGGCCGCGCGGTGAGCAACGGCTCCAAGACCGCCGCCTGCTCCGCGAACGACGGCTGAGCGCCTTTCGGCAGCGTGTCGCCAAATCCCGGGCGATCGACACTGATGACCTCGGCGCCGTCGATCGGCCGCTCGACGTAGCGGCGGAAATTGGTCGCGTCGCCGGGAGTGCCGTGGATGAAGATCACGCGCGGCGAATTCGCTCGCTCCGCGATCAGGTATGACACCTCATACTCCCCGGCGGGCGTGGTGACGAGATACGACTTGCGGGCAATCCCCTCCGCTGGCGCGGGCATCGCGGCGTTCCGCAACGCGCAACTCACGCCGACCAGCGCCATGCCGAGGACAATCACAACCGACAGCGCCATTCGCTTCCATCTCTTGACCGGCCACAGCAAACGACTCGCGCCGAGAAGTCGGGGTTCGATTTCAACCGGTGTCTGATCGCTGTTCATTCCCCAATGATAGGCCCATAGTCGAGCGCGCGCAGGCCGCTTGCCGCCGGCGGCCGCTCACGGAATAATCGCGCCTATGTCCACAAAAACGCCCCCGAAGGCCGAAGTCGCCCCCGTCAAGGACCCGTTCGGCCCGTTTCGGCTTCAGGAAGCGACGATTCGCGCCGGCGGCGGTCCGCGTGGTGTCGAGCGCCAGCACAAGCTCGGCCGCCTGACCGCCCGCGAGCGCATCGACCTGCTCTGCGATCGCGTGCCGCCCACAACGCGCCCGAGCGCCGGCGATGGAAAGCCCTCAAAAACACCGGCGGCGCCAGTTGCGGATTTCCTGGAACTCGGTCTCTGGGCCGCCTATGAAATGTATCCGGAAGCCGGTGGCGCCCCGGCGGCGGGTGTAGTCGTGGGACTGGGTCGCGTAATGGGGCGCTTGTCGGTGATCGTCGCGAACGACGCGACAGTCAAAGCCGGCGCATTTTTCCCGCAGACCTGCAAGAAGGTCCTGCGGGCGCAGCGATTCTCGCTCGAAAACAAGCTGCCGATTCTGTATCTCGTCGATTCGGCGGGCGTATACCTGCCGATGCAGGACGAGATTTTCCCCGACGAAGACGACTTTGGCCGCATTTTCCGCAACAACGCGGTGATGAGCGCCGCGGGCGTGCCGCAGTTCGCCGCGATCATGGGCGCGTGCGTGGCCGGTGGCGGTTATCTGCCCGTGATGTGTGACACGCTGCTGATGACTGAAGGCTCCGGCCTGTACCTGGCGGGCCCGGCGCTAGTGAAAGCCGCCATCGGGCAGGAGGTCAGCTCTGAAGACCTCGGTGGCGCGGTGATGCACGGCTCGATCAGCGGCACGATCGATTATCGCGAGCCGAACGACGAGCTGTGCATCGAACGCCTGCGCCGTCTTGTCGGCAAACTCGGCCACCGGCCACATACGCCCTTCGACCGTGTCGAGCCGCGCGACCCCGCGCGACCCGCATCTGAGATTCTCAAAGTCGTGACCGGCGGTAAGGAGCCGGGCGAGACATTCCTCACCGATCCAAAGCCGGCGCTGTATGACGTTCGCGACCTGCTCGCGCATATTGTCGACGCCGACACGTTCGACGAATACAAAGCCGACTACGGCCAGTCCGTCGTATGCGGTTTCGCGCGAATCGATGGCTGGGCGGTTGGAATTGTCGCGAATCAGAAGAAGCAGGTGCGCCCTGCGCGCGGGCCGATTCAGTTCCCGTCGGTGATCTACGTCGACTCCGCCGACAAAATGGCGCGTTTCATCCTCGACTGCAACCAGATGAAGACGCCGATCATCTTTCTGCAGGACGTGTCCGGGTTCATGGTCGGCCGCGACAGCGAGCAGGAAGGCATCATCCGCAGCGGCGCGAAGGTCGTGAACGCCGTCAGCAACTCAATCGTGCCGAAAATCACGCTGATCACCGGCGGCTCATTCGGCGCCGGCAACTACGCGCTATGCGGCAAGGCGTATGATCCGCGGTTCATCTTCGCCTGGCCGATGGCCAAGTACGCGGTGATGAGCGGCGCCAGCGCGGCCAAGACGCTGCTGCAACTCGAAATCGCCACGCTCAAGAAGAAGGGCCATGAGCCGGACGAGAAAGAGCTGGCCGATCTTGAGCGCCAGATCACCGAAACGTACGAACACCAGATGGACATTCGCTACGCGGCCGCGCGCGGTTGGGTGGATGGGATCATCTATCCCGATCAGACCCGCGCGACGCTGGCGCGGGCATTGGAAGCGTGTGCGTACATTGGCGATTTGCCGGAATTGAAAACGGGCGTGTTTCAGGTCTAGCTGGGCGCCCAGGAAACCGGACGACGGGCTACTCGACGCGGTGCGCGAGTAGGACGGTCGTGTCATCCGGCTGGGCGCCGCCGGCGGTGAAGACGCGAAAGTCGTTCAGCATTTCCTTAAGCATCGCGCTCGCGAGCTGACCGAAACCGTCGCAAAGGATGTTGACGAACCGGTCTTCGCCGAACGTCTCGCCCGCCGCATTGCGCGCCGTGGTTACACCGGGCGTAAACAACGCCAAGGATTCGCTCGGCTCGAGGCGGGCGGACAGTGTTGGATGCGCTGGTTGCTTCTCAACGCCGAGCGACGCCGTCGCCGGATTCGGCGTGAGCGGGCGTTCTTCGCCTCGCGCGCTGATGATGTAGGAGCCCATCGTGCCGGCCTGGGCGTAGCGCATGTCGCCCGAGGACGGATCGATGTAGCCGACAAAGCAGTCCAGCGGACGATCACCGAGCCCGTCATACAGAAGGTGGTTCAGCGCTCGCATCACCAGATGCGGTGAATCGAGGTGCATCGCGCACGCGCGAAACGTCGCCTGCGCCTGTGCCATCAGCATGCTCGGCATCGCGCCCTTGGCGCTCGTGTGCGCGACGAAGAAGCCGGCCATCTTGTTCGACAGGCGCAGAACGTCGTACACGTCGCCGGTGCGCTCCTTGCCCGGTTCGCGAAACGCGCCGAATTGCAACTCCGGCCATTGCGGCAGCATGCGCGGCGTCAGCTTCGCCTGAATCGCGTGAGCGACGTTGACTTCCCCGTCCAGCGTCGCCTCGCGCACCTTCGCGATCTGGGCGAAAATCGCGTGAAGTTGCACGCCGAAAAGGTTCATCATGGTGATGAACATGTCGAGATCGGCGCTGGTGAAGACGCGCCCCGTTTCGCCGGTTTCCAGAACCGCCATCCCCAGCACGCAATCCGGCCCACACAGCGGCCCCGCCATCACGGAACCCGGCTTGTCGGGGACCTGTGGCAGCATCACAAACTGGCTGCGGTCCAGCACGCGCGGTTTGAGCTTGTCGCCGATCTCGGACAGGTCCGATGTCTCGCCGGAACGAAGGCGCCCTTCGACATAGTCCATGGGCCCGTAGTTCACCCGGCGGATGCCAACCCAGCCGCGTTGCCCGTGAAAGGTCTCAAGCAGTCTCTCAAGGGCGGCGCTGATCAGCTGTTCGGGCTGGACGAATTGCGCAATCTCTATGTTCAGGCGCCCAAGCCGGCGCAGATACTCCGGCGCAATCGTGATCGGGTCGTCGATGCGGCGCACAAGCGAGCCGTGCGGCAACTGGAACTTGACGAAACGCGTGAGGCTGTCGAGGGATGTCGTGGCCCGAAGGGGCTGGTCGACGACTGGCGCATCGTCCGTCGGGTCAAGCGTGGCCTCGACCGTATAGTCGAGAATCTCAAGTCGGTCGCCGTCCCGGATCGGGGCGCGACCTTCCAGCGCAGCGCCATTCAAGAGCAATTCGGATGAATCGTCCGCGGGTTCGACGACCCACGCGCCGTCTTCGGCGAGCATCACAACAGCGCGGGGTCCGTCTTCAACGTCAGGAAGGCGCAAGGCGCACTGATCATCTGACCCGATATACACAGGGTCGCGCGCGCAAGTCACTTCCGCGACCGGACCTTCGATCGCCAGAAGCGTTAATCGCAGCGTTCCCGGGGCAGTGGCCATCAGTCGCCGTGACTCCATTCAGCGGAACTGTAACGCGGGGGACAATCTAGTAATCATACGCGTCGGCGGCCGCATCAACCAGCCCGCCGTCGCCGGTCAGGCCTTGGCGCCAAGCACGTTCCTGGCCTTGGCGGCAAGCTGGTCGGGCGTAAACGGCTTGATGAGGTAGTCGTTGGCGCCGGCCTTGATCGCCTCAATCACGCGGGCCTTTTCGGCTTCCGTCGTCACCATCACGACCGGGGTCTTGTTGCCGGCCTCCCGAATGGCGCGCAGGGCCTCAATGCCCGTCATGTTGGGCATGTTCCAGTCCATCAGGATCAGGTCATATCCGCCTTTGCGCACGGCGTCGACGGCCTGTTTCCCATCCGCCGCCTCATCTGCCGCGGCGCAGCCGATGGTCGTCAGCGTCTTCACGATGATCCGGCGAATCGTCAGGGAGTCGTCAACAACGAGCGCCTTCATTTCTTCACCTCGTCCTTCCGACGGAAAGTCACGTCCAGCGTAAAAGGCCCCTCTTCCGTCGTGTAGGGAATCTGCAGCCAGCTTGAGTTACTCGGATACGCCAGTCGATAGTCGGAGCCCTGGACAATCGTCGGAAGTCCGAGCTGAA
>JAGQOO010000113.1 GCA_020427345.1 Phycisphaerales bacterium
TTCTCAGCCACTCAATGCTCCCATCGTTCGGGCGCCGTCAGAAAAACGGGGAGCCGGCGCCCCCAAAATGTCGCAGATAATGTCGGAATCCGCCGCCTCCGGCGCCCCATTCGAATACAAGTGAAGGGGCTGTTATAATTCCCCCGGACGCGGTTAATGAAATTGCGCGGCAGACGGGTGACTGGCCGGGTGTAGGTATTCGTGCCTGGGGAAACGTCAGGAAACAACCCTACCGTGATAGTCGTCGATCGGGCGTCCGCGGGCGGCCTCGGCGCCGGGTCGCGCCCCGCCGCCGATATTGAAGAGGCGCTCCGGACGGCGGGCTCGGGCGACACGCCCGTGCTTGCAACCGCGCGGGCCTTGCGGCAATACATCGCTGACAGTGAGGCCCGTTTGTGGGGACGCCTTGTCCTTCTCCAGCAATCTGGCGCCGAACTGGTCAGTCTGGATCCGACCGAGCTGGCGCGGATGGACGTCGGCGAGCGGATGAATGTCCTCGAAGAGCGCTTCCTGCGCGTCAGCCGCGACCTGCTGAAGTACGATCACCTCGTTGTCCGCGTCCTTGACGCCGGCACCATGCGGCTCGAGACGCTATTCGCCAGCGGCTTTTCCGAGGAAGCCAAGGCGCTTGAGATCCGCGCCGGATCCGAACATTGCGGCATCAGCGGCTACGTGGCGGCGACGGGCAAGACGTACATCTGCCCGGACACCCGAGCCGATTCGCGCTATCTGCCAGGAATCGACAACGCTCGATCATCGCTGACGGCGCCGATGCGCGTTAACGATCGCGTCGTCGGCGTATTGAATATCGAATCCGAGGATTTGAACGCGTTCGGCGAAGAAGATCGGCTCTTCGCGGAGATATTCGCGAGTTTCATCGCGATTGCGCTGAATCTGATGCAACTGCTGATCGTCGAACGCAACGCCACGACCGGCCAGGTCGCGGCCGATATCGACGCCGAAGTCGCCAGTCCGCTGAATCAGATCGTCAGCGATGTGGAGGCGATGCTGGCGACGCGGGCGGGCGATGAGGATCTGACACAGCGCGTACGCGCGATTGTCCAGAACGTCGAAGAGGTTCGACAGGCGGTGCACGCGGCCGGGAATCCGATCACGCGCGGCGGCGCCCCCACCAAACCCATGCGCGACGCGTTGATCTCCGGCAAGCGCGTGCTGGTCGCGGACGATGAGGACATTATCCGCGACACGATCGCGGAAGTGCTTGACCACCTCGGCGCCGAAACGATGCTCGCCCGCGACGGACGCGGCGCGATTGACCTGATCGAAAGCCGCACGTTCGACCTCGTCATTTCCGACATAAAAATGCCGCACAAGAACGGCTACGAAGTGTTCTCCGCGGCGAAGGCGTCACAGCCGGACACACCGGTCATACTCATTACCGGCTTTGGCTACGACCCCGAACATTCCATCGTTCGAGCCGGGCGCGAGGGGCTGGCGGGCGTGCTGTTCAAGCCGTTCAAGGTGGATGAGATGCTGGATCTCGTCCGCGAGGCGCTCGGGAAAGCCGCCGAGTAGGTCACTTTCTGGGACTAGCTCCCCGCCCTTCGTCCGATAGACGGACCATTGTGCCCGCCGATTGCGGCCACGCCCGCGACATCGAACGCTGATCAAGTGCTCGCCCCGCCATCGCCGATGCCCGACAAAGGCGCGTCGTGACGCGCGGAATAACCGCTTTCGGGGGAAAAACATGAACGCGAATCTCCGATGGGCCAATGTCGCCCTGCTGATGACCAGCGCGCTCGCGGCGCTGCCGGGCTGTGCCACGGCCAACGGACGATCCGGATTTACGGCAAGCGTTGAGCCGCTCAACGAGGCCGAGTTCGATGATTTCGCGCTCGACATTGCCGAGCAACTGGTCACGCGCATGGAGCGCGACCAGCTTTCTCTGCCCGTGGTCATTGCTCCACCGTCGATCGAGCGCGGCCAGGTCACGTCGGGCGCGGCGCGCGCGTTCGCCCAGCGCCTCAGCGAGGCCGTCAGCGACCGGCTGGGCGGCGAGGTGCGCTTCCAATCCGGAGCGCCCCTGCGATCGCGCCTTGGCTTCGGTCAGTCGCGCTGGTCGGCGGACCGCAAAGAGGCCCGTTTCACCGTGTTCGACGGCGCATCCAGTCAGGAACTTGTAGCAAGCGTTTGCGAGTACGCCGCGACACACAACCCGCAATATGCGTCGCTTCGCGCGCGGCTGCACGACACCCAAGACTCAAACCCCGCCGCATCGGAGCCTGTAATCGCCGACAACCGCGCCGCGTCCGAAGCGCCCGCGCGTCAAGCGACGCCACATCGGCGTGCTCCAGCAGTCGTCGCGACCCGAACACAACCGCGTAGGGCAGGATCATCCTCCCCGAACCCCGGTCCCCAACTCGAATCGCCGACCATTCGAAACGCCCGCCTGGCCGAGCGTCTGGCCCGGCTGAGGTCGGACGCGTCTCACATCGATCGCGTCTCGGCGCCGCTCGTGAGCGAGTTCCGCCCGGTCGCCGACGCCGTCGCGGCGCTGATCAAGCGCTCGCCGGACATGTATGTCGAGGAAGGACGGGGATCGGTGCTGTACAACGATGCCGAGTCACAGCAGCGCGTCCATATGACAACGCGCCTGACGCCGGCGGGAGCGCCATTGCGTCCGACGTTGCGTGCGCGCGGCCAGAATGACGCGCGCATGCGGTGCCGCGTTGTGTATTTCGATGGCGCGAACCGCCCGATCGGAGCGACGGCGTCTTTCGAGCTGAGTGTGACGCCGTACACGACGCAGCGAGCCGAATTGCCGGTCGCGCCATCCGGGACAAGCCGGTTTGTGGTGGTTGTCGACACGCTGTAACCGATCGGCCGGAGTCGCCAAGCAACTCGGGCGAGGCGCGATTGCGCCCGCCCGTTTTTCTTACGGAAACTGCCACAACACGGGCAGATAGTGCTTCTCGTGCAGCATTTCCAGTAGGTCTTCGATCTGGGGAATCAGTAAGACGGCCGTAGCGTCCACCATCAGGCGGCGAACGGCGTGACGGCTGACGACCAGTTCTGTCTGCGAGACGTAGTTGCGAAAACTCGGGAAGAAGCGCGGCACGGTCTTCTGGTACGCCGGGTAGGTTTCCGGGAACAGATCCAGTAAATGGCGCTCTTCCAGGCGCACAACGAGGAGGTGCATGGGCACAAACAGCACCAGCGTGCCGATGAGCATCGGGAGGTTCTCAAAGCAGAGACCGATTCCGATCACAAGTAATAGCGACCCGACATACAGCGGGTTGCGACAGAGCGAATACGGACCGGCCGTGATCAGTTCCTTCGACTTCTTGCCGCCGACATAGAGGATTGACCACATCCTGATCCAAAGCCCGGCGATCAGGAACAGGTAGCCCCCGAATTCGACGGATAACTCGGTTACAGAGTCCGCGGCCCACCCCGGTCGAACAAACACGGCGAGAATGATCAGGGGAATCGCCGACAAGCGCAGCAGCATCAGGCGCGCTTTGCGTATCTTCAAGACAGTCTCCGCACTAGCGTGCTCTCAATCGCTCAGGATAACGTGTCGGCTGCCAGGAGTCCCATCGCAGTAACTCCAGGTCCACTACGTGCCCCGGCTGCACACTCTCCAGCGCCATGCCAACATCGTCGAGCGAATTCACCGCGCCGCGATTGATGCGCAGAACCACATCGCCCGGTTCGATCCGCGCCTGATCCGCCGGGCTACCGCGCTCCACAGCGTCCACGATCAGCGGCGGCGCCAGGTCACGTAGACCCAGCCGCGACTCGATCCGACTGACAACGCTCTCCGGCGCCACATCGACGCGCAGTCCGAACCGTTGTCGGGCCAGCGCGCCGCCATCGGGAGTTGGCCGAACCTCCAACGGGATCGCCGCCTGGCGCAGCACGCCATTGCGGTCGTACTCGATCGCGATTGAGTCTCCGGCTTTGTGGGCCAGCATTCGCACGTAGTAATCAATGCCATTGGCAACATCGCGCCCGTTCATTTTCCGCACCAGGTCGCCAGCCTGAAGCCCCGCTCGTTCTGCCGGGCTGGCGTTCGCGACTTGCTTGACGCGCGCGTTCGGCCCCCATACATGCAACCCGAATTGCACCCGCTCACTTCGCTCGATGTCGAGCATTTCCGGAAGCAGATCCCAGAGTCGATCCACCGGAATCGCGAAGCCAACGTTTTGCGCGTCGCCGCGGATCGCCGTGTTAATGCCGATGAGCTCTCCATTGATATTGAACAACGGCCCGCCAGAGTTACCCGGATTGATCGCGGCGTCGGTCTGGATCAACCCCGTGTAGGTCACGTCGCGGCTGAGGGGCAGTTCGCGGTCCAGCGCGCTGACAATGCCCGCTGTTACCGTGTGCTGCAGGCCGAGCGGGTTGCCGATCGCGACGACGGTTTCACCGACCATGATGTCGTCACTGCGACCCAGTTTCGCTGCCGGTAACTCGCCGTCCGCTTCGATGTGAATCAGGGCCAGATCGTGCTCGATGTCGGTCGCGACCACCTTGGCCTGCGCGGCGCCCCCGCCGGCGAAGGTCACCATTATGTCCGACGTCTGCGCCACGACATGAGCGTTTGTGACGGCGATCCCCAGCGGATGGACGATCACGCCGGAACCGACGCTCTGCACACGCTGTTCGCGCGGTGGCGCCATGTCGAAGAAGAATGATGAGTCGCGTAGCGATCCAACGCGCATCACGCGGGTTGTGCTGATGTTCACGACGGTATCGCTGCAATGCTCAAACACCTCGACAATCGGCGTGCGCCGATCGCGACGGCCGAAGTCGTCCGCGGCCTGCGCCGACCCCGTGGCGACCAGCGGGATCAGCACCGCCACCAGACCCATCAGCGCGTTGGCCCTGCTCACCATTCTCATATGCACTCCTCAACAACTGGCCGTCGAATCCTCGGCGCCGCGCGTCCCCGTCCCGAGCAGGCGCTTCGAACCCCCGGCTGCGAGAGTATCTCACGGCACATACACACTTGTTGTTGCGCGAGTTGCGGCGATGATCGATAGAAAAATGTGACGGACGGCCGCCGCGTATTCCGTCAGTCCTGCGGGGCAATGCCGACGCTCGACAGCGCAGCGAGTGTCTCCGATGTGACAGGAAATGCGTCACAGCGCGGAATCGGCGTTTCGGCCTCGTAGCGGAGCAATGACCGCTTCCATGCCCGAACGGCCCCCGGCGGTAGCCGCACGAGTCGGTCGATCAGCGCACGGAGGGCGCCGTCCAGATCATCCGAGATCTCTGACAGGAGTCCGGCCGACAAGGCCCGGCTCGCCGAAACCGCCTCAGCCGCCAGGGTCCAACGCCGCAGGTTCGTCCATCCGACACGCCGCCCGATCGACGCCACAACCACGTCCGGCCGAATGGCGAACCGCAGCTCACTGAGCGCAAACTCGGCTGGCTCAAGCGCGATCGCAAAGTCGCACGACGCCACCAGCGCCACGCCCGCGCCGAACGCCGAACCCTGCACGCGGGCGACCGTAGGAATCGGACAGTCGCGAATCGCCGCAAAGAGGTCTCCGAGCAGACTGACGTCGACCGTGCCTCCAACGCCGACTGATTGAATCTCGCGCTGAAGCCATCGCAGGTCGGCCCCGGCGCAGAAGGCCGGCCCGGTCGACTCAAACACGATGACGCGATGAACCTCATTCGCGGCCAGCGCAAGTTGGTCGAGGACTTTCCGGATGGTGTCGGGATTGATCGCGTTTCGAATCGCCGCGTTCGAAATGTCGATGCGGAGAACGTGATCCGCGCTCACTTGTTTGCCCGCCGTCGCTTTTCAGCGGCTCGGGCCCGGAGCAGATCGAACGTCGTCATCGCTGGCGACGATTCAGCGGGAGCGGCAGCGTCACTCCTCGGAGCGCCGACGATGATGTCATTCAGGCGTGAACGCAGCCGCGCGTCGTCCGCGTTCGTCACTTGCTCCGCCAGAGCGCGCCCGAGCCGCCCGGCGTTCTTGTAGCGCAGGATGTGGCGTTTGTTCATGGCCCGCTCGACCACTTCGATCATCCCGGCGCCGACGCCGCACTCCGCCAGCTTTTCGAGCGGAAGCGGCGCGGTCGCGTGGCGGGCCTTCATGTCGGACAGCGTATCCGCCTTGAACGCGGGCTCGCCGACGAGCATTTCGAAGAGCACGGCCCCGAGCGCATACACGTCTGACTGCGGCGATAGGCGCCCTTCGAACATCTCCGGCGCCATGTACAGCGGGCTGCCGCCGATATTGGCCGCGCTCCCGCCCCAGCTCATGGCGGCGAGCGTACATGCCAGCCCAAAGTCGCACACGTATGGCCGCGCGTCGCGATCAAACAGAATATTCGCGGGTTTCAGATCACGGTGAATCACGGCGCTGTCATGCAGCGCAGCTACAGCGTCCGCGATGGGGATCATGATGTGCAGCGTGAGCGGCGTATCCAGCGGCGCGGCCTTGCGCAACACGTCGCGCAGCGACCCGCCACCGACGCGCTCCATGACCACAAAAGGCAAGTCGCCGGCGGCGTCCACGCTATGTATGGTGACAATGTTCGGATGCCGGACGCGCGCGGCGGACCTGAGCCCTTCGACGATCTCGTGCCGGGCGACCGAATCGCGATCCGTGTTGTGCAGAAACTTAACGGCGACCGGGCGATTCAGCGCTTCGTCAAAACCCGCCATGACGACGCCGCTCGCGCCCTCGCCGAGCTTCTCACCGAGCTTGACCGATCCAACGCGCGCGGGCAACGTCAGCGGAGCGTCGCTCGTTTCCGCGTCGGCCAGCGCCGTGCGCACCATGATCGTGATCGTCTCTTCCAAACCCGACTCGCTCCTCATGCGGACTGCGATCCTGGATTCCCGCTTGCGCGGGAATGACGGCATCGCCATCTACTTTCATGCGGACGCACTGCCGCATCCTGGATTCCCGCTGGCGCGGGAATGACGGCATTGCCATCTACTCTCATGCGGACGCACTGCCGCATCCTGGATTCCCGCTTGCGCGGGAATGACGGCGTTTTTCATGCGCGAAACGCGTCCCCATGATTTTCGCGGCCTTCAATATTATCGTACCCTCGCGCCGCGCCGCGTCGGCGCCAATTATCAGTGTTTTCTGTAAATCTCCGCGCGCCAAAAGGGCCGATTTCGTTTCGCAATTCACACACCACGTTACAATGCCGTCCGTCGGGCGGTCGCCCGGACTCAAATGCTTAGCGTCAATGCGTTGGAGAAGAAACCCGATGCGCTCCTTGGCAACCGCGACGCGCTGTCCGCTTTGCGACAAACCTGTCAACCTGCTCGCCGATTACTTCGCAACCAGCGGCGACTTTCTTGCGCCTGATCATCCACTGTATCCCTACGCCGGCGCCAAAATGCACTGGGACTGTTATGAGCCGTGGCCGTGCCGCCCTGAGCTTGCGCGGCCGTTTGTGGAAGCGTGGATCAAGGCGAATCGGGCCAATCCGTACTGGGCCGAGGCCTATCGCGACAATCAGGTTTATGTTTCCGCGAACCCCATGCCGCCCATCGCCGAGGTCTCGCTGCGCTTTTATGAGACCGGCAATGACGTCCGCGTCCCGCTCGACGATTGGCCGCTGTGGATCGCCGACAAAGATCGCCGAGCTGACCTGCGCGAGATGGACCGCGAATGTCTGAGTCGTTCGCTCGATCGGATTCGCGCAGCGCTGCCCGATATCGTCACGATTCGTTCGCTGACGGGCCGTACCCGCGTTCCGATCCGCTCAGCCGCCGTCCCCACGATGCCCACTACTCCCCGTCAGCCGCGCTGGCAGGTCTGACGCCGGCGGGAGTTATCAGCCGCCCCTGTTCCAGCCCGCGCAAGCATTGCCGCCCCGCCGCCGCCGGCCCGATTTTCCAAACGAACACTTCATACACGTAGCCAAACTGAAGCGCTCGGTGTCCGTGGTCGATGACCCTCCCTGAGGGACCGCGCGCCGTCGAGGCGGCAAAACGTGAAGGGGTGTGATATGTCGCGAAGCCGTTTGAAGACGTTTTGGACGCTGGCGGGCGCCGCCATGGCGCTGGGCGCCGTCGCACAGGCGCAGGACAAGTACATCACGACCGAACTGACAGCCGGCTCCGGCCGCGAGTCGCGGGCCTACGCGATCAACAAGATTGGGCAGGTCGTCGGCCTCGTGGACACCGGCGATACGCTGCACGCGTCGCTGTGGTTCAACGGAGCCGAGACCGATCTGCACAAGACGTCGCATCTCGACTTGCAGTTGATCTTCACCGCTGACCATGGTGAGGCCTTCAACATCTCCGACGCCGGCCAGGTGGTCGGCACTGCCTGGACGGTCATTAACTGCCCGGACACGGACTGGACCGTCACGCACGGCTTCCTGCTGCGCCCGGCCACGCTAAGTGATCTCGGAACGCCGTTCCCCGGCGACGCGCTCGCCGACTTCTGGACGTTCGGCAGCCCGTGCTTTGTTTACAACAGCGCGGCGACCGCTGTCAGCAATCGCAATCACGTCGTCGGCTGGGCGGCGGCGGATGGCGGAATTATCCGCGCGTTTCTGGTCACGCCGAAAAATGGCACGTGGTTTGTCGACACCGCCCCCGCCGACCAGGTCAACGACAACATGATCAACCTCGGCACGTTCGATGGTCAGGGCGTTGAGAGCAGCGCGACCGACGTCAACGACGACGGCCTCGTTACGGGCTACACCTATCTCAATCCGTCCGATCCAACGACCACGACCGCGTATCACGCGTTTCTCGTCACGCCGCTCGACACCGATTTTGATCAAATCGGCGACACCTGGGCGGCCGATCTCGACGCCGACGGCGGCAATGACCTGATGTCCGATCTCGGCACGCTCGGCGGCAACAACAGTTGGGGCCGCGGCATCAACAACAGCAACCAGGTTGTCGGCGAGTCTGACACCGCCGACCTGAACGTGCACGCGTTCATGTGGAGCAACGGCTCCATGATCGACCTCGGCACGCTCGGAGGCGACAATAGCAGCGCCGCGAGCATCGATGATCTCGGCCGCGTCGTCGGCTGGGCGGAGACCGCCAACGGTGATCGTCACGCGTGTCTGTGGGTGGACAACAAGCCCTATGACCTCAACTCGCTGACGCTCAACAAGCTCAGCATCGTGCTGACCGAAGCCCGCGACATCAACTCCAGCGGCGAGATCGTCGGCTGGGGTGTCGTGAAGGGCGACGAAACCAACACGCCGCAGGCGTTCTCGATGCGGCTCGCGTCGGATGCGGAGATCGCCGCAGCCGAAGAATCCGAAACGCCCACGACCACGCCGACCACCGACCCGAACGACAGCAACTCCGGCGGAGGCTCAGGCAACAACCCGAACAATCCGCTGGATCTTGATCCGCTGTTCCCCGGTCAGCCGAGCACGACCCCGGTCGACGGCAACGGGTTTACGACCGATCCGCTGCCGAGCACGTGCGGTATCGGGACCGGCGGGCTCCTGCCGCTTGCTTTGGGCATCGGTTTCGTAGCGCTGTCACGCCGTCGCCGCTGGGCGTAGCGCGTCTGCAAAACGCGGTTCTGTTAGTGGGACTGGATTGATTGCAACACGCGGCTCGGAGCAATCCGGGCCGTTTTCTTTTCACCACACCGTCATCAGCCTTCGACAGGCGTCATTGGCAACATTTCCTCTTCGGAACCGGACTTCGGCTCAGCGGCCGGTCGTGGCGCCGATTGTGGAGCCGACTGACCCGGCTCGGCGGCGGGCGGAATCGGCCTGCGGGCCGGCTGCTCGGTCATCGCGGGGACGGCGTCGCCTGAAGACTCATTCTCATCTCCGATCGGCGTCACAGTGGGCGCCTGGTCCCCGTTCTGGTCAATCGGGGCGCTCCTCGAGGGCGTCACATCAACTGGCCGTGGGAGCGCCTCGCCGCGCGCCCGGGCCCGAAGGGCCGCCGCCCGCTGCACGATCGACGCAATCTCCGGCCCCTCATCCTCAACCAACGTAAACGGCTCGATCTCGTGCACATCGTGGATCGTCGTCGCAACCAGCGTCTCGGCGACCAGATCGATCGGCGGAATCTCGTACCACGGCGGGTTTACTCGAACATGCGTACGAAGCGTCTTGTAGCCCTGTTTGCGGAAAATCAGCTCATAATCGCCATACCACGAGAATGAGAAGCTGGTCGGCGTGATGCCGACTTCCTCGTCATTCACAATGGCCAGCGCGCCGGGAGGCCGCGTCGTCAGCTTCATCGTGCGTTCTACGCACCCCGACGCCGCACAAAGCGCCGTTGCGGCGACAACCAACCCCGCGACCTTCCACAAGCCCATTCGCGACCCCACATCCGAAGGCCATGTCGCGACCCGTATCCGAGCCGCCTCCGACGGCGATCATACGCCGATTATCAGCAGCGTCCACGCTGACAAGATCGGCGAACGGCCCGCCGTTTGACAAAAAACAGCGGATGAAGGTTCTCGGGCCTATCGAATTCTGGCGGGTCTTGAGTCGCATACCGGACCTCGCAGGACTCCAAACGCGGCGCCGCGCACACGTTTTCAGGACGCTACCGCCGACGAGCGATTCTCGGGCCACTCGACGTTTTCGGCGCCGATCGCA
>JAGQOO010000114.1 GCA_020427345.1 Phycisphaerales bacterium
GATCGGGTATACAATCCCGTCGTTCCGATCAATAACAGCCTAACTGGAGGACTCGCCATGCGCCTTCGAATCGGGATCGCATGCTTGACACTGTTATCACTGACGGGGTGCGCCATGTTTGGTGGCGGGCGCCCCATCCCCCAACGCCTTCCGGAAAAGCAGCAATCGGCATATCAATCGGGATGGGAGCACTTGGTTCAGCATGAACCCGACATTTCGCGCGAGGAGTTGCTCGACGCGATTCTGCTGCGGCAAGCGTGGCGCTTGGGCGTGGACTCCCTTCGCTTTCGAAGCGAAAAACATGTCGGGGATCACACGGTCGTGATGCAGTGCGACTTCGACCAAGCCGACCCGGCCTCAGACCGCTTCACGATCACATTCCTCGAGAAGGGCGGAACCGTGTCCCGGCACGAGGAGTATCACCCCGACGAAATCGACGCTGCCATTGAGCTCTACACCCCAACCCATGGCGCGCCGCGGGAAGAAGCGCAGGTCCGCGCGGCGGAACGCGAGGCCCGCGAGGAAGCAGCGATGGCGAACTTCCCAGTAGCCATCGAACCGGATCCCAACGCCCCAATCGAGATGGCCCCGATCGACGATCCGAACGCGGAGTAACGGCCAACTGGCGCCGACGAGTGCCGCTTCCGCGCTCAGCCGCTACCATCCCCGCAAACGCGGCCACCCCTTGGCGGTCGCGTTTTGTTTCCCGCAAACGGAGTTAGCGCTCATGCGATTTGCCGTTGCCGTGCTGTTGACTGTGGCCTCGGCGACTACGGGCCTCGCTTCGCCTGACGCGTGGTCGGATGGCGCGCGCGCCGCGCTGAACGCATACAGCCAGGAACAATGGGATCTCGCGCTCAAACTCGCCGCCCAGCTGAACGATGAAAGCATAGACGAGGACACGCGCGCCGATGCCCTGGCGATCAACGCGATGGTGATCATGCGCACCGCGGATCGCAAAGACCGCATCACCGCCCGGTCCACGCTCGCGAACCTGGCCCAAGGGCGCCCTGCATTGCTGAATCGCCCCGAAGTGCTGCTGGCGTTCGGCTTGGCACAACAGTCTTTAGGCGAGAACTTCACCGCGGTCGAATACCTGGACACCGCGGCGCGGGTATTTGTCGCCGAGCGGTCGCCGCGAGCAATCGAGGCCTTTGTGGCACTGGCCGAACTGTGGCGTGTTTTCAACGAATGGGAGTTTCTGCCGACGCGCTTTCAAACCCGCCTGCCGGCAGACCCGTCCGAGGCGCATCAACTACGGTTGACCCGCATCGGCGCGATCATCGAGTCTGCCCGAAACGCCGGGATTGCGCAAGACGGCCTTGCCCGCCTGGAGCTCGTCGATGCGCTGACGCAGACCGACGATGAGTCCACGCTCGCCGAAGGCCGCGGGCGCCTCGCCATCATCGCGGCAGCCAACAGTTCCGTCAGCGCGCGGGCCAGTCTCGACCTCGGCCGACAACTGTCAACGTCCAACGCGGACGAGGCGATCGCGGCGTTTCAACGCGCCATCGACTTGGGAGAGCCGCCGATCGTGACGCAGGCGCGATCGGCGCTGGCGGAACTGACAGCGCCGCGTCTCGATATCACCCTCCCAGATCAGTTGCGCCCCGAAACGCCTTTTGAAATCGAACTCGTGGGTCGAAACGTGACATCCGTCGAAGTCGAAATGCGCGAAGTGCAACTCGGCGAATGGCTGGCGCAGCGCTCGCCGCGCAGCCGCAAGCCGCGCTTTGACGCAGACGCGCTACCGACGAGCGGCGCGCTCGCGTTCCAGACGCGCCGCGATCTTGATGCCACTGCAAACAAGGAGTGGCGTTCCGCCGATCAGGCGCCGATTGAAGCCCACGCGCCCGCCGGCGCCTATGTCGTCATTGCGACCGGACGCATGCGCGATTCCACCACAATTACGAAAAAGAAAATCGCGATCGTCTCTGACCTGCGCGCAGCCGTAATCACCGGCTCCAAGAGAGCGACCATCGTCGCGAGTCGTCCCGATAGCGGGGAACCGATCGTCGCGCGCTTCTGGGCCCAGACCGCGATCGCGGCGGCGCGCCGTCCACTCGAAGACGGCGCCGTCACATTCGCCCTACCGCCCGAGTTCGGACGCCCAGACAAGCGCTGGGTATGCCTGGTGGAATCCGGTCCACATATGGCGCTGCTTACCGGCGTCATCAGGGCGGAAGCCGGCCGCGCGCAATGCGTCGTCACGGCGGCCGTCCCCGCGCTGACGCCCTTCGCCGGTCTCACGGGTGGCATCGCGCTCGAAGCCGATGGCCGTCCTGCGAGCGGCGAAATCACGATCGACTGGCGCGACGCCGGCGACAAGTCCCGACACGCGGTCACGACGACGCTGCATGACGGCGTGTTCTCGGCGGCGACTGCACTGGATCAAGACGACGCCGAGGAGACGTTCTCGCTCGTTGCTACGCGCAACCGCGCGACGCTCATCCCGATCGGCGACCCCGCTTCGATTCGCACGCCGGCGCTTGCGCCTTCGCCATTCAGCTCGCGGCTTGAAGCGCCGCGAACCCGACCGACGCCCGAGGAGGCGGTCCTGCGACTGGGGGCCGACTACCCATCCGGCGCCCCGCTCGTTGACGCCGAACTCAGTGCCGGCGTACGCGGATTGCGATTCGACCCGCAAGGTCGCGTCCCGCCTTGGATGACGGTGCTCTCGGGTCTCGAACTCGAAACCGGCGCCCACGGCCTGGCGAACGCGACACTGGCGGAATGGGCGCTGGATGTGGACGCCATGCTGATCGACGGCAGTATTCCGGATCCAACTTCTCGCTCGATCCCCCTGCGCAAAGAGCTCATGTGGCTCGACCCGCCTGCGGCGATGTGGTTCGAGGCGGCGCCGGCCGCGGTCGTCGGGCAGCCGATGCGGTTTGAAGCCGGCTGGTATGCGCCGATGGGCCTCGATATCCACACGGCCGACGTGCGAATCACGCGCGGCGCCGACGAGGTCGCCCGGCTGCCGATGTATCGTCATACGAAATCCGCGTTCACACCCCTCTGGACGCCGGCCGCGCCGGGCGCCTACGAAGCGATTGCGACCGCGAACGCGTCGGATGGGACGATTGAGGCGCGCATCGCGTTTCAAGTCGACGACAACGCCGAGTCGTACGTAACGAAGCTGAGTTACGAAATTCAAGCCGGTGGCAAGGTAACGCTTGCGGGAAAGTTCAATGCGCCCATCGCCATCATCGGCGCCGGCGCAGATCCGATCGCGGCCACGGTCATCCATCCTCCATCGAATGCGAGTGTGATTGAGTCGCGGATTCCGCCGTTCAAATCAGAGCAACCGCTTTTCCTGGCGGTCGCGCTGGAGCCCGACGGCCCCCACCCGATTCTGGTCGATCGGCTTAATCCCACGCCGCCTTCCTCATTCGACTTGGATGTGACCCCCGCGCCCGACGGCGACGGCGCGACGCTGACAATCACCGGCGTTCAGAGTGGCGCCGCACTGATCCGACTCGTGCGCGTAGATGACCCCGGAACGATTCGCTGGGCGCCCGGCCCGATTCCGCCGGTTCAATCCGGAACCGCCGGCGTCGAACTGACAACCGCCTCGGCGTCCGGTGAATCGGTTACGCACACGCTGGCGGCGTCAACGCCGCTGACCGACGCAGTCGCCGAAGCGCTGTTCGGCGGCGAAACCGGATGGGTGACTACGGTTTCGTTTGACGGCAATGATCAGGGTCGCGTTGACACGAAACTACCGGCGTTGCCGGGGCGCTGGCGGCCATACGTTGTCGTTTCGCAAACCGGAACGCTGCGCGCCGCGCGCGGCGAGCCGTATGTCGGCCCGGCGGCGATCCGCGTCGACGCGCCGCTCGCGGCGCAACGCGGCGATCGCTTCATAGTCACGGCGATGTTGCCGGATTTCGGTCAGCCGGCGCGTGTGCAAGTCGACACAACAGGCGCCGTTATCGAAAGCGCCTTCGAGCTTCGAAGCGGACAAACGAGCAAACTGTCGGCCCCGACCGATGCGGGCTTTGGTCCCGTGTCGGGCGAGGCGCGTGTTCTGTTCGTCATCGAGGCGGCGCGCGGCGATGAAGCCGAATTGCGGTTTGCGGCGCGCGCAGAATCAGACCCGACCGCCGCGCCACTCGGGCGCGCGGAGGCGCACGTCGACTTGAACGATCCCTCGAAGCTCACACCGCGCCCGGACGTCACTGTTCACCGCGAACTGCGTTTGATGCGACAAACCTATGTTGACGCCGCGGAGCTCGACGCTCTGGCCGCGCCGGGAGACACGACGCGAACACTGTGGCAGCCGGAACTGCTGCCCGCCGACGCGCGCGTCGAGCCGGGAGACGTGATCGTTGTGCGGGATCGGTTTGATGGGCCTGTCGACTGGGACGACCTCACATGGTCACAGGAACTGCCGGCCAACTGCGTAACGTTCCGGCAACGTTTCCCCGACCTCCTCATGATTGGCATCCGCGATGCCCCCACCTTGCAGGCGGAACGACACCACGTCCGGCGTCTTGAGGCGGGCGAGTACATTCACGAGTTCGCCATGCTGGCGGTTCGCCCCGGCGTCTGCGCCGTTCCGCCGCCCAGAATTGAAGTATCCGGGACAACATTCACACCAGTTGTGCAGCCGCCCACGAGCGTGGCGGTTCCTTGGCCGGGCGGGGAGAGATGACGTAAACCCGTCAGCCAGCTCTGTGGTTACTGGGTTTGGCGAAAACCCGTCGCATATGTCGATAAAAACATTTGCAGACCCTTCAGAGCGCGTTTAGACTTTCCCCCAGAAGGGCGGCCTCACCGTATTGACGGCGCCTGCTCCCGCCTGCAACATGCTGGGCGGCCGTCAGGCGACAGTCAAACCAATTGCAGACCGAGGAGAATCCATGAGAAACGCAGTACGCTTGACCGGCGCCGCGATTGTCGTCGCGCTGCTGGGCGCATGGACTGCGCTCGCCGCGAATCCCCAGTTGGAGCAGGCCCAAAGCCTCTACGAACGTCAGGACTATGTCGCCGCCCAGAAGGCGCTGAGCGACATCGATCGGGACGATCTTTCGTCGAGCGAACAGGCCGAATACGACGTGCTGGCGGAAGCGCTGCCAAAGGCGATTACCGGCAGCATGCGCGCGGGCGCGGATTTCTCCGATGCGCAGGCCGCCTTTGACGAGGGTCGGCATGAAGACGCCCAGCGCCTGTATCAGGCCGTGATTGACAACATTTACGCCGCCCCCGGGCAACGCGAGATGGCGCGCGATAAGCTCGGCCGCCTCGATGGCAATGCCGAACTGGCCAGCGCCATTCAGCCCGCCCCGCGCAACAGCAGTGGCGATCTCTCGGAAATGCAGCCGATGAACGAGCCGGCGCCGGCGGCAAAGCCGCGCCCGGCCCAGTCGTCGTCGCCGGCGCCGAAGCCGATGACCCGGAATGAAACCCAGGGACCCGCGCCGAAGCCGATGATGCAGGAAGCCGAGCCCATGCAGCCGGCCCAGCCGGCCCCGGCACCGATGTCGAACGCGCCACAGATGGCGCCGACGACAACAACGGAAACTCCGGTGCGCGACTCGCTATTGGATGAAATGCGGGCGACGGACAGCCTGTTGTGGGGTCGTGCCGAGGCGAAGTTGCAGGAGTTGACACGCCAGGCGCAGGAAGCAGTGCAGAAAGGCGACTTCGCCGAAGCCCGACGCCTGGCCGAACTCGCCCGACAGATCATCGAAGCCAACCGCGCCTACGCCCTGCCAAGCTCGCGCTATGACGTCGCCCGCCAGCAGGCTGACGACCTAATCGATTACGTCAAGAAAGCCGAAGCGGACGCGGCGATCACCGCGGTGAGCCGAGAGGCCCAGGAGATCCGCGATCGCCTTGAAGAGCGCAAGCGGCAGCTCGAACAGCAAAAGGCGGAGAAGGTCGAGCAGCTCTTCAACACCGCCAAACGCTTGCAGGAAGATCGCCGGTACCGCGAAGCGGCTGAGACAATCAAGCAAGTTCTGTATATCGACCCGGGCAATGACAAGGCACTGTTCCTGCGCGACAACTATGAGGACTTCGCGTCATACGCCGAGCAGCGTGAAGTGAACCGGACGTTGGGCAGCCAGTTCCGCTCCACCATGGATGAAGGCGAAGCGACCCTGATCCCGTGGAAGGCGGAGGTGCTCTACCCGACAAATTGGCCGGAAATCGTCGAGCGACGCGACGGTATCGATCAGGGCTTCGGTCGCCCGGACGCCGGCGGTGAGCTCAACGCCAAGCTGGAAGAGGTCATGCCCGACATCGACTTTGTCGAGCAGCCCTTCGACCAGATCATGGAGTTCCTCTCCGACGTCAACAAGGTCAACATCTCGATCGACTGGGAAAACCTCGAAACCGCTGGCGTCGACCGCGACCGCCCGGTTTCGATTCAGTTGCGCGACGTCAGCTTCGGCACCGTTCTGAAGGAAGTGCTGTCGCAGGTCGGCGGCGAAACCCCGCTGGGTTACAACCTCGGCGAAGGCCTGATTCGAATCGCGACGAAGGAACGCCTCGACCGCAACAAGTACATCCTCGTCTACGACATCCGCGACTTGCTCGTGAACGTCCCCCGCTTCGACAACGCGCCGCGCATCGACTTGCAGCAGGCCGGCCAGCAGGCCGCCCAGGCGGGCCAGGGCGGCGGCGGTGGCGGCGGACAGGGTCTTTTCCAGGATGATCAGGAAGATGAGCAGGATCAGGGGCAGGACCAGGGCCTGATCGCCGAAATCATGGACATCATCCGCCAGACCGTTCAGCCGGATTCCTGGCGCGACAACGGCAGCGGCGACGGCGCGCTCCGCGAGCTCAACGGCCAGTTGATCGTCTACAACACGTCCGACGCGCACCGCGAAATCGTCGACCTGCTCACGCAGCTGCGCGAAACCCGCGCGCTGCAGATTTCGGTCGAAAGCCGGTTCCTGATCGTCAATCAGAACTTCCTTGAAGAGATTGGCGTTGACCTCGACTTCGTGTTCAACCAGGCGAACGCCGGTTACGACCCCGTTTTCAACAACGCCGGAACGCCACTGTTCGATCCGTTCACAGGGACGCGCATCCTGACGCCGCGCCCCTACTCGCGGGCCGGCACGTATCCCGCAGTTCCGGGCATCGGCACCAACCTGACGCAGGCCACCTCGCCGGCGCAGCCCTATACGCAAGCCGCGTTCGTGCCGCAGCAGGCGGCCGGTTGGACCTTCGGCCAGTCGACGCCAGTCGGCGCCCAGCAGGGTTCGCTGAATCTTGTCGACCCGACCTCGATCAACACGGGCATCCCCGGCTCGATCGGTCAGAGCCCCGGTTTTGTCCCGGCGTTGAACATCGCCGGCTCGTACCTCGACAACATCCAGATCGATTTCCTGATCCGCGCCACGCAGGCCAACCGCCGCTCGGCCATCGTTCAGGCCCCGCGCCTGATGATGTTCAACGGCCAGCGGGCCAACGTCGTCATCAACCGCACGCGTTCGTACGTGTCGAGCGTGACGGCGAACGTCGCCGAAGGCGCGGTCGGCGTTCAGCCGGTCGTCGCGGCGATCGCGAGCGGTACCGTGCTCGATGTGGAAGGCACGATCAGCGCGGATCGCAAGTACGTCACGATGACCGTCCGCACCAGCCTGGCCCAGGAGCCGGCGTTCGAACGGTTCGAAGTGCAGCGTGCCAGCGGTAACTCGCCGGGTATCTTCGTGCTGCTGCCCGATCAGGAAATCCGCCGAATCAACACGACAGTGTCGGTGCCGGATGGCGGCACCGTGCTTCTCGGCGGGTTGAAGCAGGTCGGCGAAGTCGAGCAGGAAGCCGGCGTCCCGATCCTCAGCAAGATCCCCGTGCTGAAGCGCGCGTTCACGAACACCAGCGAGGTCAAGGATACGTCCACACTGCTGATTCTCCTGAAGGCCAAGATTCTGATTCAGAAGGAGCAGGAGGAAGAGGCCTTCCCGACGCTTGCGACCGGCCTGTAGCCGCTTGTCTTGAAGCTGTTTCAACAACGACGGGGTTCGCGGCATCGCGGGCCCCGTCTTTTCTTTGTGCCATGCGTATTGGCGGGGGCGCTAGCCGCGATTGGCGCCTCACAACCCGCTACCACTCCAGAGCCCCCCGCGGCCGACGGCTCGAGGGATTTTCAACCCGGCGTTCGCATTGACTGGACGGCGCCCGCAGTGCTGATCGACGCGCACGTCGTGCTGCGCGATGGCCCTCTGGAGTTTTTCGCCTGTTTTGGGGGGAAAGAACACGAGAGCATCCTGCGCCTCGACGCGACGGCGGAATCCGTCCTGATGGCGCTCGGGCTGATCGGACAGGAACCCGGGGCGCCACATGCAGTTTCGCCGGACGGCCGCTACATCCCGCCGCGCGGCGCTCTATTAGACGTGTCTGTCGAAAAAAGCAAGGACGCGGCGGAGCCCGTTGATCAAGAAACACCAGCCGATCCCGCGCATACGTGGGTCCAAGAGATCGAATTCCAACGCGAAGCCCTTGCGCGGCCATGGGTGTTCGCTGGGTCAATTCGGTTGCCGAACGGGAAACTATCCGCCGATGTCGATGGCTTCGGCATCGGTCTCGTCAGTCATCGCGACAATCTGCTCTCGCTCTCCGCGCCGCACAGTGTGAGCGACGCGGCCCTGTGGGCGCAAGCCGCGACGGAGCGCATTCCACCCATCGATACGAAAGTCGTCGTGCGCATCGCCCCCGCGAATCGGAAGACACCGACTGTGCGATTGCGGGCAAACGGGACGATCGAGATCGACGGACGATTCTCGCGCGAGGCGGATCTGCTCGACATCATCCAATTGCAGGAACTGAGCGGCCGGGGCGAGCCGCCTGAAATCCGTTGCGAACGCGGCGCTCTGCGAGCGGATCAGCGGCGAATCAGGCGGCTGCTGCGCGACAACCGGTTCGCAGACGATTCGATTCGGTTTGTCGCGGAAGACTAGCGGTCTACTACTCGCGCCGATCGCGCATCTGCCGTACTTTCAGCAGACTCTGCACGCGATCAAGCAACTCGTTCTTGTTCACGGGCTTGCACAGAAAGTCGTCGGCGCCGGTCTCGCGGGCGCGCTCCATGTCGCCCGACTCATTTAGCGCCGTCACCATAATCACCGGCAGGTCGCGGTAACGCGGGTCATCCTTCAACTGGCGACAAACCTCGTATCCGCTCTTACGCGGCATCATGATGTCCAGCAGCAGCAGGTCCGGCGGGCTTGCCTCGACACTCGCGAGCGCCTCATCGCCATCCACGGCCGTACGCACCTCAACTCCGAGCGGCTCAAGGTACGCCTCTAGCAGTTCCAGCACCTGCGGATTGTCATCGGCGATCAGCACGACTGCTTTTGCGTCTTCGGACATCCGGTCGTCTCCCAAGACAAGTCACGAACCGAGCGGGAGTTTCGCTGAATCAAGCGATTCCCGCAATCGCGTCAGCGCCGGCTCCGTGACGGACGCCAGACGCTTACGAAGGGCGAACACGTCATCCAGCGTGTCGACGTCGTGCCACGGCTCAAGTTCCGTCAGCGGCAGGTTCGCCCGCGTCGCGGCCTGGCGCGTCTGTCGCATCACTCGCGGCGTGCCCCATTCAATCGCCTCGAACAACTCCGGAGCGGCGCGCGGGGACGCGATCAGGCAGTAACCGCCGTCAAACGCCGGAACCACCGCGACCCGCCCTTCCATAGCGGCTTCGCGGGCCTCGTGGAAGCGCTCGATCGGCAGGTCAGGCGAATCCGTGCCGATGATGATCTGACAACCCGCCGATTGCTCGCGCTTGGCCCAGACACGCGCGGAAACCCGTCGCAAACGCGCGCCCAAATCGCCATCACCCTGCGGCGTAACCGTCAGTCCGCGAGCTTCAATCGTCGCATCGTCCGGCGTGATTGCCAGCCAGGCGCGCCCCGCCATGGTTGCCACGCGCTTAAGAACGGCTTCCAACATAGCGGCGTAGACGGTCGTCGCGGTTTCAGACGTCAACGGCGGAGACAAACGCGTCTTGACACGGCCCGGAATCGGCGCCTTCGCGAAGACGATAATGTCCGCATCCATCGGGAGTTGCGCCACAATCAAGACTCCGGGCGCCGCTTGTCGGAAACTTGGGACACGGCTATAGTTGCCCTAGGGCGAAGCATGGTTTGCGCCGCAGGCGCGCTCGCCAGACACGCCGCCGGCAGGATATCTCCGGAGCAAGATACATGACATCACCCAGTTCGTGGCGCCGTTCCTTGTGTTGTGTGCCGATGGCCCTCGCTGTCGCGGCGTTATGGAGCGCCGGGTGCGGAGGCGGAGGCTTTGCGACGCTGCTTGGCATCCCCATCGGCACGCCCGTCGCGACGAACAACAACACCGGCGGCAACAGCTTCGGCGGCTCGGGCGGTTTCTTCGCGGGCGGAGGGGCGGCGGTGGCCCCGTGTGATGAGCCGGCATCCCGCAAGTTCATCTCGCTTTCGCTGCGCAACAACGAC
>JAGQOO010000115.1 GCA_020427345.1 Phycisphaerales bacterium
CCAGCGGCCGAGGTAGGGGTGATAGTCGCGGTAGCCGAAGTACGAATAACCGGTGACGGCGTCGGCGATCTTCGTGCTGAAGCGGAAGGGGTTGGCGTCGGCATAGGCGCCGCCGAGGGCGATCAGCTTGCCGAACGGGTCATACTCGTAGCGGGCGGCGAGTGAGCCGTCGCTCGCGTCGATCAGTTGGCAGACATCGCCACGACCGTTGAACGCGGGCAGGTAATCCGCGCCGCTCGACGCGTCCTCAACCCCGAGCAACCCGCCAACGCCGCCGGCCCCGAGCAGGCCCGGCGCTCCAAGCCCGAGCACGCCGACCTGGCCATGCCGCTGCCCGGCGAGATCAAGACCCCACGTGTAACGGCGGACGACGTCGTTGCTTCCGTCGAGTTCGAGAATCGGCAGCCAGTCGATTCGCTGCCGGGACTGTGGAAGTGAGTGGAATCAGGGCGCAGCTTAGCCGGAGAGTTGACGGCTGACGGCGGATTTCGCAGCGGGTGCACAAAAAAGCCCGGCGCTGCGCCGGGCTTGTGGAGAATGCCGAAAAGTTGTTCGATCAGTCTTCTTCGTCGTCAAGTCCGAACAGGAATTCGATGCCGACCAGGTAGCCGTACGGGGCGCGCGTGCAGTGGCGGACCATTGCGCGGCCGTGGGCGCTCAGGTGCGGCAGATGGATCGCGAGCGAGATTCTCGTGTTTGATGGAATCGGCCGGCGGGTGCGCATCGCCAGACCTGTGTTGCTCAGATTGTGTAACGTCGCGAGGATATGCTGCTCGCCGTAACACTCATCCGGCAACCACAGTTCGCACGTGCCCGGAAAGGGCCAGCGCTCGCTGGTGCGCTTGTCGGATACGACTTTGCCGTGCGTGGCGATCTGGACGGACTCGACCATCTCGTGAATCACGTCCGGCGACATTTTGACGATTTTTTCCGCGTCCATCAGGCGCCCTCAGTCGCGACTTTCCGCTGAGGGAGCATCGAACCGTCATTCCCGCCGCTTGAATACTCTGACCCATCGGCTGCGGTCGGTTTTGCGCACTTACCCTCGCTTGCCCAGTTTGAATCGAACACTTCCCCCGGAAGGGGACCCGGCAGGCGGGGGGAAGGAATGCGCTGTGGAGTCATCGGGCTAACTGCCCTGATTGTGCCATTATGGGGCCTCGGCTGCACGCCGCTGGCGCCGTTCGATAACAAAGACGCGGCGCTCGTGCTCGGCGCCCAGACGGTCGGCGACGTCAGCGAAGGAGATGTCGCCGTCGTTGAGGGCTACGTCTCGGCCAACGACTATCGCGTCTACGCCGTCGGTCCCGCCGAACAAGGCTCGACATGGTCTGTCACGGCCGAACTGGGGCTGAGCGTCAACTCGTTCATCGTCGTGCTGCTCGACGAGAAGGAGAACATGCTTGCCCGCGCCAGTCTGTCATCGGGCGGGACTCTCACGCACATCCTGCGCGAACATGTCGAAGAACTCCGCGTCGGCGTAATGGCGCCGGCGGGGCGTTCAGGTGGTTTTCAATTCCGAGTCCGCAATCGCGGCCCAAAAGCGATTCCGACGCCCGCCCGGCAGGTCATCTGGCTGAATTTCGGCTCAGGATCCGGCGTGCGTGTCCAGCAACGAACGCCAATCAGTTTCGAGGCGTTTGACGCGCGGATTCTCGGATCCGCCTACGCCGACAAAACGGATGAAATCCGCAACCGCGTGGTGGAGATGGTGCGAGAAGACTACGCCGCCTATGACGTCGATATCCGAAGCTCGAACGAGGAGCCGATGCCGGCCGGCGCCGTGTCGGTGGCGCATTTTGGCGGCTATCAGTCGGATCTGCTGGGACTGGCCGATAACGTGGACGGGTACAACAGCGACCCGACGCAGACGGCGGTCATCTACATCGACGGCTTTGCCCGCTACGCGGTAATGGAATTGACGCCCGAGCAGATGGCATCGATGATCGCGAATGTGGCCAGCCACGAAATCGGACACCTGTTAGGGCTCTATCATACGCAGGAGACCGACGACGTGATGGACACGACCGGTTCGGCGTGGGAACTCGCCGGGCTGCAGGCGTTCAAACGGGCCCGGGTTGAGGATAGCGTGTTCGGGTTCGCGATGCAGGATACGCCGGCGCTGCTGTCACAGATCGTCGGGGCGAGCGCGGCGGCCAAATCGGGCACGCTGAAGGCGCGATCGGCTCGGCCGATGACGGCGGGCTTTGACGCCTGTCACATGTGCGGCACGTGCCAGGATATCGCGGCGGGAATTGAGTAAGCCGCGCAGGCGGGTCGCGCGGAACGGAGCGAGGACAGCATGATCGCAAGGACGTCGCGCGTCGGCCTGGCCGGCGTGTTCATTTTCGCCTCGCTGCTCGGCGGGTGTGTTCCGACCACGACAGATTCGAACGGCAACGTCGTGCCGACGGTCGACAACGGCACGAACGATTCCTTCAATAGCGCGACTGCGCTTGCGATCAACAATGACGCCATCTCGCTGACGGGCTCGATCGTCGCGGGCGGCGACATTGATATGTACGAGATTGGGGCGCTGTCCGCCGGCGATCGTGTCGTGATCGACGTCCGCGCGACCAGCGGTGATCTCGATGGCGTCGCGGCGCTGTTCGACACGAATCAGAACATGCACGCGTTCAACGATGACCGCGCCTCCGATTCCAGTAACCTGAATCCGTTGATCGATGTCGTCGTCCGTCGCGACGACAAGTATTTCGTTGGAATTGTCGCGTTTCCGGGCGGCGCCACGACCGGGAACTACACGTTGACGGTCACGATCACGCGAGGCGTTGGCGTCCCGAACCAGTCGGGCCAGATTGTGTTTCTCGACTGGAACGGCGGGCAGAACCTTCGCGTCAAGAACGTTGGCACGTTTAACCTGCCGGCATTCAGCGCAACCGATGTCGGGATCAACGCCGCCCTGACTGACGCGCTGAAGGCGCGTGTGGCCGAGATCATTCGAGATCGGTTCACCGGCTTCAAGCTCAACCTGATGAACTCCGATGATGACGCTATTCCGGCAGCGGCGCATTCCACGGTGTTTTTCGGCGGCGCGAACACGCGCGCGTTCGCGATCTCCGAGCAGATCGACACGGAAAACGAGGATCCGTCGGACAACGCGATTGTCTTCACGGGCAGTTTTCTCGCAGCTTTTCAGGGCATTCCATCCTTCGAACAAATGGCGACCGCGCTAGGGAACACGGTCTCGCACGAAGTCGGGCACCTGCTCGGCCTTGTTCACACGAAGGACTGCGCGGCGCTGATGGACACAAGCTGCGGCAACAACGCGCTGTTGCGGGATCAGGCCTTCAAGCGCGCCCAGTTGGATGACAGCGTCTTTCCGATCGGTTTCCAGGATGCGCTGCAACTGGTCGGCTGGGCGATCGGGACGACCGACACAGCCCAGTAGACCGTAGCGCGACTACCCCGGCCGACTTGGGATACACTGTCGGCATGAAGCGACCCGACGATACCCACGGCGACTTCTCCGCCGGCCACGACTGGCGGCTCGGACGATTCCCCAACCTGATGCCGCGGCGGGTTGAGTCGATCCTGCTCGTATCAAGCCCTTATGATTCGTTCATCCTCGAAGAGGACGGCCTGCTCAGCGAGTTGATTTTCTCCGAATACACGGACCTCGGACTGACGCACGCGCCCAGCGTGCATCGGGTTTCCACGGGGCATGAAGCGCTTGGCGCCGTGGCCAGCGGCGAGTTCGATCTTGTGATCGCGATGGCGCGACTGGGCGGGATGGAGATTCACGAATTCGCGAGTTCTGTCAAGGCGATCCAGGACGATGTGCCGGTTGTGCTGTTGGCGGCTAACGAGGCGGAACTCACGCAGTTCGGGGCACAGATCGAAACCCTGACGGTTGACGGCATTTACGTCTGGCACGGCGACGCCAAGCTGTTTTTGGCGATCATCAAGACAATTGAAGACCGCTGGAACGCGCAGCATGACACGCATGTCGGCGGTGTCGGGGTCATCATTCTGATTGAGGATTCGGTCCGCTACCTGTCGTCGTACCTTCCGCTTGTATACAGCGAGTTGGTGCGGCAGACGCGGGCGGTGATGCTTGAGGGCATCAACCGCATGCACAAACTGTTGCGCCTTCGCGCCCGCCCTAAGGTGCTCGTGGCGACGACGTTCGAAGAAGGCCTTGCGCTTTACGAGAAGTTTCGCACCTACATCTTCGGCATCATTACGGATGTGCGCTATCCGCGCGGGGGCGAGGTAGATCCGCAGGCCGGCGCCGCCTTTATCCGCAAGATCAAAGAGGACAACCCCGACATCCCGTCTCTGCTGCAGTCGGCGGAAGTCTCGAACCGCGAAATCGCCGAGCGGCTGAACACGGCTTTTCTGCACAAATGGTCAACCACCCTGTTGCAGGACCTGCGGCTGTTCATGCTGAACAACTTCGGCTTCGGCGATTTCATTTTTCGACTGCCGAGTGGGCAGGAAGTCGCGCGGGCATCGAATCTGTACGAAATGCGCCGTGTGTTGCGCGACGTGCCCGCGGAGTCGCTCGACTATCACGCCAGCCGCAACCATTTCTCAAACTGGCTGCGGGCGCGCACGGAATTCGTCCTCGCCCGCAAACTGCGCCCGCGCAAGGTCAGCGAATTCGGCGGAATGGAGGGGCTGCGCGCCTACCTGATACAGGAGGTCGATGGCGCCATCCGCCAGAACCGGCGCGGAGTCGTAGAGGACTTTACGAGGGAGCGCTTCGGCCCGGGCAGTCGGCTTACGCGCATCGGCGGCGGCTCGCTCGGCGGCAAGGCGCGCGGCCTGGCTTTCTTTGACGCAATGCTGGAGCGCTATCAACTGCATAAGGAATACGAGGACGTCTCGATCTTCGTGCCGCGCTCCGTGATGATCGGCACGGATGTCTTCGACGAGTTTCTCGACAATAATCAGCTACGCACGTTGGCATTGTACAAGGCGCAGGACGAGTGGATCCGACAGGCGTTTCTGAAAGCCGTATTGCCGCGTTCGCTGACCGACAGTCTATCCGCTTACCTCGCGCACGCGACATCGCCATTAGCGGTTCGGTCTTCCAGCACGCTGGAGGATTCGCCATATCACCCGTTCGCCGGCGTGTTCAGCACGATCATGCTGCCGAACAACCATACCGATTCACGGCAGCGTCTGAGTCAACTGTGCGACGCAATCAAGCTCGTGTACGCGTCGACGTTCTATGAGCAGGCGCGGCAGTACCTCCGTGCAACGCCACATCGGATCGAAGAGCAGAAAATGGGCGTCATGCTGATGGAAGTGGTGGGGACCCGTCACGACCATTACTACTATCCGAGTTTTGCGGGTGTCGCGCGCAGCTACAACTTCTACCCGTTCGGCCACATGAAGCCGGAGGATGGCGTTGCGACCGTCGCGCTCGGCCTTGGGCAATGCGTTGTGGAAGGGTCGGAGGCGCTGCGGTTCTCGCCGGGTAATCCGCACGTGTTGCCGCAGCTATCGCTGGGGAAGGCGTTCATCAGCAATTCGCAGCGCTGCTTTTACGCGATCAATCTCGATGATCCGGATCGCCCAGTGCCGACTGAGGAGCTCGCCTCGGTCGAGCGGCTTGACCTCACTGTCGCCGAGAAGCATGGGACACTTGATCCGGTCGCCTCGGTATGGTCTCACGAAAATGAGGCGTTCTACGATGGCATCTATCGGCCCGGCGCGCGGGTCGTGACTTTTGCTCATATCCTGAAGTCCGATCTGTTCCCATTGGCGGGCATTCTCTCCGAAGTGCTCGACCTTGGACGCATCGGGTTCGCTGGACCGGTGGAGCTGGAGTTCGCGGTCAACCTCAGCGCAAACCCGCGGCAGTTTGCAGTGCTTCAGATTCGCCCATTCGGCGTGACCGGTGAGCAGGAGGCGGTCGAAATCGACGGACTGCCTGATGACCTGCTATTGGTCTCATCGGAAATGGCGCTGGGTAACGGCATCGTCGATGGGCTCCACGATATTGTCTACGTGAAGCCGGACACGTTTGACGCCGCGACAACGCCGGCCATTGCCGCGGAGCTGGGTAAGCTTAACGAGACGTTGTTGGCGGAAAAGCGGCGTGTATTGTTGATCGGCCCGGGGCGTTGGGGATCGTCGAATCCCTGGCTCGGCATTCCGGTCAATTGGGCGCAGATTTCGGCCGCGCGCGTGATTGTCGAGACCTCGTTGGAGCACTTTAAGGTAGATTCGTCGCAGGGGAGTCACTTCTTCCATAACCTTACGTCGCTCGGCGTCGGCTATCTGACCGTCGATCCCGAGTTGCAGCGCGGGTTTATCGATTGGCACTGGCTGGATCAGCAGCCGTGCGTGTTCGAAACCGATCTGCTTCGCCATGTGCGGGTGGATATTCCGCTCGAAGCCAGAATGGACGGCCGGCAATCGCGGGCGGCGGTGTTGAAATGGTCGGTCCGCGCCGAGGGGTTGAACGACGATATTTAGGCGCCGCCGTGGGCGCCGTTGCCGTTTCCATTGCCGTTGCGTTCCAGCACGCCGACAAAACCGTCGAGCGAGGCGGGATTGGCGAGCGCGTCGCGATTCGCCACGGGTTCGCCCATCAGCACATTCAGAACGGCGAGTTCGACTTTCTTGCCGCTGATTGTGTAGGGAATGTCCGGCACGGCGCGGATGTGGCGCGGCACGTGGCGCCGCGTCGCGCCTGCGGTGATCGCGTCGCGCACACGGCGCGCGAAATCCGTGTTGAACTGGACGTTCGGCGCGAGTTTCAGGAACAGGCAGACTTCAACGTCGTTATCCGCCGACGGCTTGCCCACGACAATGCTGTCGAGCACTTCGGGAATCGCCTCGACAATGCGGTAGATTTCGGCCGTGCCGATCCGCACGCCGCCGGGGTTGAGCGTGGCGTCCGAGCGGCCATAGACGATGATTCCGCCGGTTTCGGTGATCTCGATGAAGTCACCGTGACGCCAGACTTCGCGATCGGCGTAATGTTCAAAATACGCCGCCCGATAGCGGGCGCCGTCGGGGTCATTCCAGAATCCGACCGGCTGCGACGGGAATGGCGCCGCGCAGACGAGTTCGCCTTTGCTGCCGGTGACTGGCTTGCCGTTTTCATCCCACGCCTGCACATCCATTCCCAGCCCGCGACACTGAATCTGTCCGCGGTATACCGGCAGGAGCGGATTCCCGAGCATGAAGCATGAAATGATGTCGGTGCCGCCGGAAATGCTGGAGAGTTGCAGATCCGACTTGACGTTGTCGTAAACCCAGTCGAACTGCTCAGGCGCGAGCGGCGACACGGTCGACAGCACGGCTCTAAGCGGCGAGAGATCGCATTCGCGCCCGGGCGCGAACTCGGCTTTCTCGCAGGCCGCGAGATACTTGGGGCTGGCGCCGAAGACGTTGACACGCTCGCGCTCGGCGAGTCGCCAAAGGTGAGTCACGTCGGGAAACGCTGGGGCGCCTTCGTACAGCACGACAGTGGCGCCGACGCCCAACGCGGTGACAAGCCAGTTCAACATCATCCAGCCGCAGGTCGTGAAGTAGAAAACGCGCTCGCCGGGGCGCACGTCGCAATGCAGCATCATCTCCTTGAGGATCTGGATCAGTGTGCCGCCGTGGCCGTGCACGATGCACTTCGGTATGCCGGTGGTGCCGGACGAGTACATGATGAACAACGGATGATTGAATGAAACTTCCACATATGTCGGCGCGTCATCTGCGGGAGTCAGGAAGTCGCCCCAGCGGACCGCGTTCGCGATAGACGTGATGTCGGCGTCGGCATTAAGCAGTGGCACGACGACGATGCGCTCGACGGACGGCAACGCGGTCGCCATTTCCGCCACTCGGCTGACGCAGTCGATTGTCCTTCCGTTGTAGGCGTACGACTCGGCAGTGAAGAGCACTTTCGGCTCGATCTGCCCGAAGCGGTCGAGCACACCTTGTCGGCCGAAGTCGGGCGAGCAGGATGACCAGATCGCGCCGCTGGCTGTCGTGGCGAGCATCGCGATGATCGTCTCGGGAACATTCGGCATGAAGCCCGCGACCCGATCGCCCGCCGTCACGCCGGCGGCGCGCAAGCCCGCCTGACATTGTGCGACGGCTCTGCGCAGATCAATCCATGACAGCTCGCGCCGCAAGCCCGATTCATGCTCGAAGATGATGGCGGGAGAGTCGCCGTCGCGCGTCAATAGATGCCGCGCGTAGTTCAGCTTCAGCCCCGGGAACCACCGCGTGTTCAACATCCCCTCGCCGGCGCGAGCGGCCTCGGCCGGCTCACTTGGCTTGACCTTCGCGAGCAACATCATCTCCGTCCAGAACCGGTCGCTCTGCGCGATCGCCCACTTGCGAAACGACTCCCACTCGGCCGGAAAGCCGAACCGAGCCGCACAGGCGCGCATCAATTCGGCCATCTGCGAGTTGTTGGCCCGGTCGTGCGGCGGTACCCAAAGCGGCGTCGAACTCATAGCTGACCTCGGTCTGCGATAGACTCTGTAATGGAATCACGAGTATCGTGCCCGAAGCGGGCGGTCGCAAGCGCGGGAGAACCTGGCTGATGAGTGACGCGAATTGGCGGGAGGTGGACGAGTTCATCGCCGAAGCGATTCTGAACGAAGATGACGCGATCGCGGCGGCCCGGAGCGGCGGGATCGCCGCGGGGCTGCCTGACATTGCCGTATCCGCGGCGCAAGGAAAGCTGCTGTATCTGCTTGCGCGGTCGATCAATGCGCGGCGGGTGCTGGAGATCGGGGCCTTGGGCGGGTATAGCGCGATCTGGCTGGCCCGCGCCGTAGGGCCGGACGGGCGCGTCACTTCGCTGGAGATCGAGCCGAAGTATGCGGCCTTGGCCAAGGCCCACTGCGTGCGGGCCGGTGTGGGTGAGCGCGTTGAATTCGTGATCGGCCCGGCGATTGAGTCACTGCCGAAACTGGAGCGGCAAGGGCACGAACTGTTCGATTTCACGTTCATCGACGCGGACAAGCCGAACTGCCCGGCGTATTTCGACTGGGCCGTCCGGCTGTCGCGGCCGGGGGCGCTGATCGTGGTCGACAACGTCGTTCGAAACGGTCGACTGGCGGACGCCGACAGCGCTGACGCTGCCGTTCAGGGCATGCGGCGAATGATGCTGGAAATCGGCCTTGACCGGCGGGTCAGCGCGACGACGATCCAGACGGTTGGGGCCAAGGGATATGATGGACTTCTGCTGGCGGTTGTCTGCGGATAGTCCGCGCGCCAGGAACTCCCACGGGTAGGTCTCCGCGGGGCCCAAATATCGGCCGACCGGAAAACTTCGGGTTCGCGGGAGCGCCGTGCCGAGTCCATGCCACTAAGAGCAGGGGCGCTGGGCCCGCTCGTTCCAGATAAGGAGTCACGCCGTGTTCATGCGAATGATTTACGACGAGAAGCTCGCCCAGGCGGCTTACCTGATCGGCTGTCAGCGCACCGGCGAGGCAGTAGTGATCGACCCGGAAAGGGACGTAGATCGTTACATCGACCTCGCCGCGGCGAACGGCCTTCGGATTGTCGCGGCCGCCGAAACACATATTCACGCGGATTTTGTCTCGGGTTCGCGAGAACTGGCGGAGCGCGGCGCCAAGGTCTACGTTTCCGACGAGGGCGACGCCGACTGGAAATACCAGTGGCTCGACAAGAAGGTCGGCGGCGGTTCTTACAAATACCACTTACTCAAAGACGGCGATTCGTTCCGTATCGGAAACATCGAGCTAAGGGCCATCCACACGCCGGGGCATACGCCGGAGCACATTGTGTTCCTCGTGACCGACCATGGCGCTAACGCCACCGAGCCGATCGGCATGGCGACCGGCGACTTTGTTTTCGTCGGAGACTTGGGTCGACCGGATCTGCTAGAGACAGCGGCCGGCCAGACAGGCGCGATGGAGCCATCGGCGCGGCGCTTGTTCAAGACGGTCAAGAAACTCGGCGACATTCCGGACTTTGTGCAGGTGTGGCCGGCGCACGGCGCCGGGAGCGCGTGCGGCAAGGCGCTTGGCGCGGTTCCCATGAGCACCGTCGGGTATGAGAAGCGGTTCAATCCGGCGATTCGTGCGGCGGTGACCGAGCAGGGCTTCGTCGACTTCATTCTGACGGGACAGCCCGAGCCGCCGATGTACTTCGCGAACATGAAGCGGGACAACAAAGTCGGGCCGCCGGTGCTGGGTGGCCTTCCGAAGCCGGCGCGGGTCACGGTCGATGCGTTGCGAAGGCTCGACGCCAAGGCGGTCGCGGTGATCGATACGCGGCTGTGGGATGACTTCCGCACCGGTCACATCGCGGGCTCGCTTTCGTTTCCGCTCACCAAGTCGTTCAACACCGATGCCGGGTCGATGGTTCGTGATACGGACGATATCTACCTGGTGATCGAGGAGGCCCAGCTTGAAGAAGCAATTCGCGATTTGATCCG
>JAGQOO010000116.1 GCA_020427345.1 Phycisphaerales bacterium
GAAATGGCGCGAAACTTCGAGATCCAGGGTTTCACACGCATGAAGCGACCTGATCTCATCAACCGCTTGCTGCAGGCCCAAACCGAACGAGACGGCAACATCTTTGGTGACGGCATCCTCGAAATCAATGAAGATGGTTTCGGGTTCCTGCGCGGAGCGCGGTTGCTCCCCAGTCAGGACGACATCTACGTTTCGCAATCGCAGATTCGGCGGTTCGGTCTTCGCACGGGCGATCGCGTGTCGGGGCAGGTCCGTCCGCCGAAGGACAACGAGAAGTTCTTCTCGCTTCTGCGCGTCGAGGCCGTCAACGGCGTCGATCCGGAGACCGCGCGTAAGCGTCCGGCGTTCGACTCGCTGACCCCGATCTTCCCGCTCGAACTGATCGATCTGGAAACGCAGCCGAACATCCTCTCGACTCGTTTGCTGAACCTTGTGGCGCCGATCGGACGCGGACAGCGCGGATTGATCGTTTCGCCCCCGAAAGCCGGCAAGACGCTCCTCCTCAAGTCGATCGCCAACGGGATCACGTCGAACAACCCCGACATGCACCTGATGGTCTGCTTGATCGGTGAGCGCCCGGAAGAAGTGACCGACATGCGTCGCTCCGTCGAAGGCGAAGTGATTTCGTCGACGTTCGATGAGCCGGTCGAGGACCACACCAAGGTCGCAGAGATGGCGCTGGAACGCGCCAAGCGTCTCGTCGAGGCCGGTCGTCACGTGACGATCTTGCTCGACTCGATCACCCGGCTCGCTCGAGCGTACAACCTGGCCGTTCCGCCGAGCGGACGTACGCTCTCGGGTGGTATCGATCCGGTCGCGCTCTATCCGCCCAAGCGCTTTTTCGGCGCTGCCCGGAACATCGAAGGCGGCGGGAGCCTGACGATCGTTGCTACCTGCCTCATCGACACGGGCAGTCGAATGGACGATGTCATTTACGAAGAGTTCAAGGGCACCGGTAACATGGAGCTCGTGCTCGACCGCAAGCTCGTCGATAAGCGCACGTTCCCAGCCATTGACATCCACCGCTCGGGCACGCGCAAGGAAGAGCTGCTGCTCGACCCGCAGGAACTCGAAAAGGTCTACATGCTCCGCCGCGTGCTGGCGGACATGAACCCGGTAGAGTCGGTGGACATGCTGCGCAACCGGCTGAAGAAGACGGACTCAAACGGCGTGTTCTTGATGACGATGAATCTGCAGTAGCAGAAACAGAAAAACGCGAATCACGGAGCCGATCGAGTCTTGGCTTGATCGGCTTCGTCCTTAATGGGCGTGACCGTGATAGGTATCCCAGCGCGCTCTCGTAGAAACTCCAGGACCGGCCACCAGTACGCCCGGTCTTCGACCGGCATGTTGTTATGACCCGCGTCTGGGAACTCGATCAACTCGGCGTGCTTGGCAATTTTCGCAAGTTGGCGACCATTCGCGATCGGCACAATCGAATCCTGCACGCCGTGCAAGATCAGAATGGGCGCATCCAGCGACGCGACCACTTCGTCATTGCGAAATGGGTGCTTGAGCAGTTGGGGCGGGGCGAGGTATCGCGCCGTCATCGCCGCGATGCTCATGAACGGCGATTCAAGAATCAGGGCGTTCGGCGCGCGGTGTTTTGCGAGCTGGCAAACAACGCCCGTGCCGATCGAGCGGCCATGATAGATGACAGCGTTCTGGTCGATCTCCGGGCGATCGATCACGCGCTCAAGGAACTCGATCGCGTCGCTGACCAGTTCCCTCTGCCCCGGCTCGCCGCCCGAGCGACCAAAACCCCGGTACTCGGGAAGCAGCACCGATACACCCCGGTTGTGGTATCGATCCAGCAGCCACGCCCATTCATCGATCACCTCGGCGTTGCCGTGTGCAAAGACCACCAACGGCCCCGGATGCGCCGCGTCGCGACCCTCGCCAAGCCGGAACCAGCCTTGCGTCTGCTCGCCGCCGCCCACGTCGATCGTCATGATTTCCGTGCCGGCAGGCGGCTGAATCTCGTCAAACGGCATGCTCCAGCCGGGGAACAAAATCCGTGCCTGCATGACGTATAGGAACCACAACCAGCATAGATATGCGAAGGCCAGCGTCAGCAACGCCCGGATCAACCATGTTTTCAACCCAGCCCCCTTTCGCCGGCCGGAACCCGACGCCACCACGCGGGCGGGCGGGCGGACTGGCAAACCGCCGTCCTGGGTCATGGTTCCGGTTTCGGGCATGCGTGCCCCCAGTTAGACGGTGAGCCGCTATTCACCGCGGCGAAAGTTGAATTCACTCGAATTAGGCTTATTTGACACCCCGCTTATGGCTATTCTACCCATACGGGCAAACCGGAGGGAACCTGACATGCTGCGCGCCACTCTCGCCGTGGCGGCCTGCGCACTGGCCAGCGGAAGCGCATTCGCCGGCCTATCCAGAGCCGTCGTCTTTGTCTCAGATCAAATCAATGACGTGATTCTTCGCATGGAAGATCGGAACGGCGACGGAGATGTCACCGATCCGGGTGAAGTCACCATTTTCAATGATGACCTCGACGCCACGCTCGGCGTTGAGAACACACAGGGCATTGTGCCGCTTTCTCAGCGCTCCATTATCTCGGTTGACAATTTCGCGCCGGATAACGCCGTACTCATGCGCGACCTGAACGCCAACGGCGACACGCGCGAGGCGGGCGAACGGAACGTCTGGTTCAACGGCGCCGTTCCCGGTGGCTACTTCCTGACCAACCCGGCGAGCCTTACCCGCGCGCCGAACGGTATCTTCTATCTGCTGGACAACAACGGGCTCGACGACTCCAGCCCCGAAGCCGTCTACGCGATCGAAGACCTGAACCAAAACGACGTGATCGACGCGAATGAAATCTCGACGCATGTCCTGCTGTCGCCTGTGGGAACATCGGATTTCATTCTTGAGTTTGACGTGGCCCCGGACGGAACCGGCTACCTGTTCGACATTTCCGACCCCGTCACGATTCTCAAGGTCGATCCGAGCGGCAGTCCCATGACGCCGATCCTCACCTCGACCGACCTGTTCGCCCTGTCCGGATTCACGATGACGTTGTCCGGCACGCTCGCCGAAATGACATTCCTGCCGTCCAACGAAATCGTGGTAGGCGGGTTTCGCGGCAACTCGGTCGTCATTCTCGCGCTCAAGGATCGAAACAACTCGGGCGCCATCGACCAGTTGAACGAGTTTCGCGTCATGTGGGATGAGGACCTGCACGCGGCCGGTTTCAACACGGGCTCGCCGCGCGATCTCAGTTACCTGGCGAGTGACGGCTCGTTGTTCTGGACAGACGGTCTGAGTGACCGCATCTGGCGACTGGTCGACCGCAATCAGGATGATGACTACAACGACCCCAACGAAACCCTGATCTACTACGATTCCGCCGATTTCACGGGACAGCTTTCCGCAACGCTGATGCAGACCATCGCAACGCTTACGGCGTGTCCGGCTGATCTAACCGATGATGGAACCGTCGATCTGGCGGACCTCGCCGCTCTGCTCGCCAATTTCGGCCTGCCCGCCGGTCCGGCGGAGGGCGACACGACCGGAGACGGGCTCGTCGATCTTGCGGATCTCGCTGAGTTGTTGTCTGCGTTCGGCACGGACTGTCCACCTGTTACGCGGGCATAGCCGAGCCGTTGTCGCATTTCGGTTGTTTGATTGCTGTTGTTAACCCCTTGCGTCCCCTTTGAGGAGAACCGACATGAAGAGGGTGAATGTAGCTGCGGCGACGGTGACGCTGCTGGCCTGGGCAAGCTCGTCGTTTGCCGCCAACCAGGCGATTCCGTTGATTCGCGAAAATGAGGTCGCCCCCGGCAGCGCGGGCGAAATCGCCACCTCGCTTGACTCCGTGACGACGAACGGCGTCGGCGGATACGCGATTCAGGTCAACCTGTCCGCAAGCGGCGACGCCATCTGGGGCAGCGTGTCCGGCGGCGCCCCGGGCGTCATGCGTTCGGAAATGCAGATCGGCGCGCTGTTGCAGACAACGTTCGAGTTCACGATCGGCCTCGCCGACAATGGCTCGCTTTGCTACGCGCCAACGACGAACCTGCTGGATCCAAACGGACGTGTCGCCGTGTCGGGCCTCGACGCGTTGTACCTCAACGACACGCTGGTTCTGAACGAAGGCGACAACGTCACCGGTATCTTCGATCCGAACTGGTGCTCTACGTTCAACAGCCGCCCGAACATCACCAACAGTGGCATTCCGTACTGGATTGGCGGCGCGGCCTCCGTATGCGGCGCCGCGACCGGAAATCGCGCCCTGCTTGCCGGTAATCCGCCGGTCTCATTGTTCCAGGGCGGCGATAACATCGGCGGCGTCGGCCTCCCCGCAAACACGAGCACGATCGACTTCGACACGAAGATGTCGGCCAACGGCACGCACTATATCTCGCTCGTCTTCGCCGCCGGCGCGCCCGTCGCCAATGACAACGTCATGATCATCGATGGCAGCGCCATTTCCGCCAATGGCGGTTTGCTGCGCGAAGGCGACGCCGTCCCGCTCGCGTCGGGTGGGTTGGCTGGCGAACTATGGTCGGCCTTTGACTCCATGAACGTCACGGAAAGCGGCGAGTACTTTGTCACCGGCGATACCAACGCCGCCGTCGCCGTCGACGAGTTCGTCGTCAAGAACGGCGCCATCATCCTGCGCGAAGGCGACAGCATCGGTGGCAACATCATCTCCGGCTCCATTGAAACCGGCGCCATGAATGAATCCGGCGACTGGGCCGTCACGTGGGACTTCGGCACGCCTGAGACACTGATCCTCAACGGTCGCGAACTGTTGACCGAAGGCGCGCTGATGGACTGGAATGGCGACGGCGTGCTTGACGCCAACGACCGCACCGCGCCCGGCGATGTCCGCCCCGCGACGCTGGTCGACTTCAGCGGCCTGGCGCCGGCGATGGCAATCGGCGAGCGCGACGCCGACGGTCTGGTCACGGTCTACTTCACGGCTGATGTCGACTTCCAGAACACGACTTCAACCACCGACGATCGCGAAGCGCTTTGGGCAATCAGGACCCATCCCTGCCCCGGCGACCTGACCGGCGACGGCGCGATCGACCTGTCGGATCTGGCGGGAATGCTCGCCGCGTTCGGCACGTCCAGCGGCGGAGCCGGCTACACACTGATTGCGGACCTCGACATGAGCGGCACGATCGACCTTGCTGATCTGGCCGGCCTGTTGTCCGTTTTTGGCACGACCTGTCTCGGCTTCTGAGAAAATCGGTCGAAAGCCGTGTACTGTGGTCGGGCCGCTCGGCGTTTGCCGGGCGGTCCGCCTTTTTTTTGTTGGCCGCCGCCCTTGCGAACACCCCGCCGCGCCCATAGCGTTTTGGCTGTCGCTCGGGGCGAGCGGCGCCTAAAGGAGTGTGAATGGGTTTTGTCCCGAAGCGTCCCAATCGGCTGCGCGTTGTGGAAGCGGATGCCGCCATGCGCGAGCAGATTTACAGAAACCGGCATGAGGTGTACGCCGCCGAACTCGGGCAGCATGCCGTCAACCTGGAGGCGCGGCTCACCGACGCGCTGGACGACTACAACGTCTACCTGGCCGCGTGCGATGGCGACAAACTCGTCGGCTATATCAGCATCACCCCGCCCGGAAACCACAAGTACTCGATTGAGAAATACGTCGATCGAAGTGACATCCCTGTCACATTTGATGACGGCTTGTACGAGCTCCGCCTGCTGACCGTCACCGCGAGCCGGCGCAGCCGCGTCGTCGCCGCCATGCTGATGTATGCCGTGTTCCGCTGGATTTCCGATCGCGGCGGGCGCCAAATCGTGGCGATGGGACGGCGTGAAGTGCTGCCGATGTACCAGCGGGTCGGCCTGAGAACCCAGGGCGTCACGATTCAGAGCGGCTCGGTCACCTTCGAGCTGCTCACGGCTGACATCGAGTCGTTCCAGCGCGCCGCGCGCGACATGAGCCACCTCGTCGGCCGTGTGCGCGAAACGTCAGAATGGGAACTCGACGTGCCCTTCACGCGCCCCGCCCCCTGTTATCACGGCGGCGCGTTCTTCGAGCAAATCGGCGAGGAGTTCGACGACCTGAATCGCCGCCACGACATCATCAACGCCGATGTGCTGGACGCTTGGTTTCCACCCGCGCCGCGCGTGATGGACGCCGTCACGGAGCACCTGCCGTGGATCGCGCGCACGTCACCGCCGACGCGATGCGCCGGGCTGGCGCGAACCATCGCAGACGTGCGCGGGTTGCCGACGGAGTCGATCGCGCTCGGCGCCGGCTCGTCGGATCTGATCTTCCGCGTCTTGCCGCGCTGGCTGACCGCGCGCTCGCGCGTATTGCTGCTAGATCCGACCTATGGCGAGTACGCGCACGTGCTTGAGCACGTCATCGGCTGCGACATCGCCCGGCACACCCTGTCGCCGGAGGACGGCTTCGCGGTCGACATTGACCGCCTGCGTCGCGACCTGCGCGGCTGCGACCTGGCGATTATCGTCAATCCGAACAGCCCGACCGGCCGTTATCTGCCGGGCGAGATGCTGCGCGACGTGATCGAAACGGCGCTGCCGGGCACGCGCTTCTGGCTCGACGAAACCTACATGGAATACGTTGACGCCGGAGCCTCGCTGGAAGCATTCGCTGCTAACAGCAAGAACGTTTTCGTGTGCAAGTCCATGTCCAAAGTATACGCGCTCAGCGGGATGCGGGCGGCGTACCTGTGTGGCGAGGCGGAGGCCATCGCGGACATTCAGGGCGTCACGCCACCTTGGGTGATCGGGCTACCGTCGCAGATTGCCGCGGTCGAAGCGCTGCGCGCCACCAGCTACTACGCGCAGCGCTATCTCGAAACCCACACGTTGCGCGCCGCGCTGTGCGTCGAGCTGCGCGCGTTGGGTCTGCGCGTGTTCGATTCCGTAGCCAACTTCGTGCTGTGCCTGCTCGATGGGCTCGATTGGTCCCCACCGGCGTTGGTCGAAGCCTGCGCCGCGCGCGGTTTGTTCATCCGTGACGCAAGCGGCATGAGCGCCGAACGACGTGTCGAGGCAATCCGGATCGCCGTAAAGGACGCGGACACCAACAAGCGTATCGTCGCGATCCTGCGCGACGTGATGAGCGATCCCGGGTCGCGCAGCGCCGATATTGAAGCCGTCCGAATGCGCACGCCCCAATCGAAGGTCGCGGTCCGACCGCGCTAATCGCGCGACACGCGGGCCGCGCGTCCGCATCCGCACAGCCGCGTCCGAGAAAAAATGTCAGCTTGCGCCTCCGCGCGATTTCCGCGCGGAATGCGCCTTACCCCGCTTGACCGCGACACTTACAAACATCGTATCATTCGCATGCGGGGGATCATCTTCATCGCGACCGGGATCGCGCTGGCGTCGCTTAGCGGCTGCGCCTCGCAACGATATGACGGTCTTACCGTCAGCCGTTCGACCGCGCCTTTGCGCAGCGCCTTTGTGCAGCGCCCGGACTTGATCGACGCCGGCGAGTGGTATGCGGGTCGCGCCGAGTGGCCGACAGCCTACGGCGGATTCGTTACCGAAGACGAGTCCACCGCGGTTGAAATCGAGTACGACGATCAGTCGTTCTACGACCGTTTCGGCGGCGGCTATTACCGCTCGACGCAGACCGTGCGCGTTCGATCGCGCAGCCGATAACGCCTGAGCGACGAATCACGATTTTTTTTGACGCGTTTCCGCGAAGCCCTTTCGGCGCCGCATACGTTAGAGGACACACATCGCGCCGGGCGTCACTCAGCGAGAAATGGCGGCAAAAGGCTGACTAGGATGAATCGAGTCCACTGCTTTGGACTCGCGAACACAAGGGGGGACTCCCAAGTCCTACATCAGGAAAGAAGCGGAGGAGGCTCGTTACATGAAACTGCGATCTTCACCAGTCATTGGTCTGATCTGTCTGACGTCAATGCTCGCGATGGACAAGACCATCGACTGCAAAGACCTTGCCGCATCAGGGTTCCTGGATGCGCTCGTGCTGGGCGCCGCGACTGACGCCGCGAACAACGGCGCCGGTCAGCAGGCCCCCGGCCCCGCCGGCCCGCAGGGTCCGCAGGGCGAAAAGGGCGACCAGGGTGATCCAGGTCCCGCCGGCGCGGACGGCGCCGACGGCAAAGACGGCGTCGACGGCCAGAATGGCGCCGACGGAAAAGACGGCGCGAATGGCGCCGATGGCCAGAATGGCGCGGACGGCGAAGACGGCGCCACCGGCGCACGCGGCGCGACGGGCGCCACCGGCGAGACCGGCCCCGCTGGCGAGACCGGCGAAGCGGGCGCCAACGGCCTGAACTGCTGGGACCTCAACGGCAACGGCACGGCGGACGAGAACGAAGACCGTAACGGCGACGGTTCGGTCGACGCGCTGGATTGTCAGAGCGGCACGAGCGATGTCATCGCCCGCGGCACGATTCCGCCCAACGGCGCCTTTGATCCGGCCAACGGCTACGGCATCCTCAGCGTCACGCGTCTCAACACCGGCCTGTATCGCGTTGTCGTCAGCCTCGACGACGTTCCCGCCGCCGAGCGCCCCGTTGTCCAGGCCGACCTCGCGATTCTCCTGACCGTCGAACTGATCGAAATCGGCGGCGACGCCGGTGACGGCGGTCTCGCGGCCCTGCTGTTCGCCTTCTACGACGTCATCTCGATCGACAGCGACGGCGTTGGCGGCGACAGCATGGAAGTCGAAGTGCAGATCCGCAATATCACAAACACGCGAACGGACGCGGAGTTCAGCATCGCGGTGCTCGGCCCGACCGGCGCCTCCTCGGCCCCGATGGCCCAGTAAGGCGCAAAACGGTAGCACCGGCGTCTCGCCCAGCTTGGGTGGCGCCGGCGCCTCGCCGGGTTCACCCGCGGGCAATGCTGACCCAGTGTTCGCGACACGAGATTTCTCGCGAAGTCTCCTTCTCGAAACCGCCCCTCGTCGGGGCGGTTTTTTTTTGCGCTCAGCGCCTTGAGGACAATCGCCTCCGCTAGTTCAGAACTCGTTCCCGCATTCCGGACACCGCCGCTCGGTTAGCCCGCGCAGGTCGTAGCCGCAACGCTCACAACATCCGCGTCGTATCACGGGCGCCGGCCAAATCAGATAGGACACTCCGAGGCCGGCCAGCGCCACGAACGGGATAAGGACCAGCAGTAGCGACGGCTTCCGCGGCGGCCAGCTGAAGGCGCCGAAACCATGTGTAACGATGTACGCCGCCGTCCCGATCCACGCGATCAGCGCGAACAAGAAGACGAGCGTGCCTCGGAAGGTCATCTGTCGCACGGCGGACGGCCCATCCCCCGAAATGGTGGAGGCGCTAATCGCCGATCTCACTCCAGCTTCGACATCTCTTCGCGCGCGATCGGCGCCCACCTCGTGTCCGGATACTCCGCAATCACGCGGCTGTAGTACTTCTTCGCCGATTCGGCGTTCTTTGCGTCGCGCAGCGTGCGGGCCATTTTGATCAGGTTCTCCGCCTGCGCCGCCCGGCGTTCGGCACGCTCGCTCTCGACCCGCGCGGCAATCTGCTTGTCCGCCAGCATCATGTCGATCCGTTCGCGGGCCGTCTTGGCCTCCGCCGACTCCGGACACTCTGCGATCAACTTCTCGAATCCCTCGTACGCGTTTAGGTATCTCTCTTTCTTCAGGTCGAAATCGGCGCGGTCAAGCAGCGTCTTCGCGCGCGGCACGCCGGGGCCACAGCCGCCACACCGTACGACCTGCGGCTTATCCCCCGGCTTTGGCGCCTCCGGTTTCCGCTTGGCTTCCTTATCCCCTGCCTGACTCTGCTTGTCTGATCCAGCGGCGTCGCGCTTCTCCTTCTTTTCCGCCATTTTCCGCAACAGGTCGGCCACCTGATTGTCCATAGTGCTCTTGTAAGCCCGACCGCGATAGATGCCCTCCTCATCGATCAGAAACAGGCTGGGCACTCCGTTCACGCCCCACGTCTTCGTCAGCGTCTTTTCGCCCTTGCCGTCGCAGACGTGTACCCAGTCCATTCGCTGGCTTTGAATGTACGCGCGGCATTGCGGGATGCTCTTGTCGATCGACACGCTGATGACCTGAAGGCCGTGTTTGGCGTACTTGGCGTTCAC
>JAGQOO010000117.1 GCA_020427345.1 Phycisphaerales bacterium
CCTCGTTTCGTACGAGCGCAAACACAACCAGGCGAACGGCGAAGACAATCGCGACGGCCACAACCACAACCTGAGCCGTAACTGGGGCGAAGAAGGGGCCACGACCGACCCGGCGGTGATCGAATTGCGTGAGCAGATCAAACGCAATCTGCTGACCACGCTGATGTTTTCGCAGGGTGTGCCGATGCTGTGCGGCGGCGACGAACTCGGCCGCACGCAGCAGGGCAACAACAACGCCTATTGCCAGGACAACGAAGTCAGTTGGTGTGACTGGAACCTGAACGACCGTCAGAAGGCGTTTCTGGCATTCACGCGGCGCCTGCTGGATATTCGACGCAACAATCCGGTCCTGCGGCGCAGGCACTTCTTCCGCGGACTGCCGATCGAGGGCAGCGAAGAAAAGGACCTGACCTGGTATCGCCCCGACGGCCACGAAATGACGCGTGACGACTGGACCGCCCCGGGAACCCAGAGTCTGGGTATGATGATTTACCACAAGGCCACGGACGAGGTGGATGAGCGCGGCCGGCTGATCGCGGCGTCGACATTGTTGATCCTGATCAACGGCGGCGCCAAGGACATCGCGTTCAAGTTGCCTGAAATGCCGGAAGATGGTGTTTGGAAGCTGATTTTGGACACGAATCAATCCGCGTTGTCGGCGATGACCGGCGGCCCGGTCAGTTTGCCGGCCCGTAGCGTCTTCCTGCTCGAGTACGAGGAGCAATGAAAACGGCCCCGAAATCAAGTTCATCCGGATCGACGCGTCCAAGTAAGACAGCTGAGTTGGAATGGGAACTCGGCCGTCTGCTCGCCGGTGAACACTCCAACCCGCATTCAATTCTCGGCGCGCACCCCACGCGCGCGGATCGGCGCACCGGCGCCGTGGTGCGCGTATACCAGCCATGGGCAACGCAGATCGAACTGCTGCGCGACGGTCGCAAGCCGCTGGTCATGAAGCGCCGCGGCGAGAGCGGCGTGTTTGAGTCGCGCCTACCACAGGCGACGTTTCCGATCGCTTATCGGCTCATGCTGCATTTCCAGAACGGGCCCTCGCAGGAGCGCGATGACCCCTATCGGTTTCTGCCAACGCTGGGTGATATGGACCTGCACTTGTTCAACGAAGGCCGACATTGGCGCATCTGGGAGAAGTTTGGCGCTCATCCCCGCGTCATTGACGGGGTTGAGGGTGTGGCGTTCGCTGTCTGGGCGCCCAACGCCCGCCGCGTGAGTGTTGTCGGCGACTTTTGCGGCTGGGACGGCCGCCTGTTCCCCATGCGGCAGATGGGTAATTCCGGCGTTTTCGAACTCTTCATTCCCGGGGTCGTGCCCGGTGATCTGTACAAGTATGAGATTAAGACGGCCGACGGGCATTTGCTGCTGAAGGCTGATCCATATGCGCAATACGCAGAAGTTCCTCCGGCGAACGCGTCGCGCGTCTTCAAGTCGGACTACACATGGGGCGACGACGCGTGGATGAACACGCGCACGACGCGCGAATGGCGCCGTGAGCCGATCTCGGTCTACGAGTTGCATCACTCATCTTGGGCCCGCGTGCCCGAGCAGGATGATCGCCCGCTGACATACCGGGAACTGGCGCCGCGCCTCGTCGAGCATGTGAAGCATTACGGCTTTACCCACATCGAGCCCATGCCGGTAATGGAACACCCGTTCGGCGGCTCCTGGGGATACCAGGTCACCGGCTATTATGCGCCGACGTCGCGCTATGGCGATCCTGATGATTTCCGGCATTTTGTCGATGTTTGTCACCAGAACGGCATCGGCGTCTATCTCGACTGGGTGCCCGGACACTTCCCGATGGACGATTGGGCCCTGGCCCGCTTCGACGGCACTGCGCTATATGAGCACTCGGATCCACGACTTGGATATCACCCCGACTGGAACACGCTGATCTTCAATTACGGCCGCCATGAGGTGCGCAACTTCCTGATCGCCAACGCGCTGTACTGGCTGCGCGAGTTTCACATCGATGGCCTGCGCGTCGACGCTGTCGCCTCCATGCTCTATCTCGACTACAGCCGCAAGGAAGGCGAGTGGCTGCCGAACAAGTATGGTGGCCGCGAGAATCTGGAAGCGATCGATTTCCTCCGCACGCTGTCGGATGTCGTGCATGCCGAGGCGCCGGGTTGTGCGCTGATCGCCGAGGAGTCAACCGCGTGGGGCGGGGTCACCAACGAAACGCAGCACGGCGGGCTCGGCTTTACGTTCAAGTGGAACATGGGCTGGATGCATGACACGCTTGAGTATTTCAAGCATGAGCCCGTCCACCGCCGTTATCACCACGACGAGATCACCTTCGCGATGGTATACGAGCATTCCGAGCGTTTCCTGATGCCGCTTTCGCACGATGAGGTCGTGCACGGCAAGGGCTCGCTGCTGTCGCGCATGCCGGGCGACCGGTGGCAGCAGTTCGCGAATCTGCGGGCGCTGCTGGCATATCAGTACACGCGGCCGGGCAAGAAACTGCTGTTCATGGGCACGGAACTCGCCCCGGACGATGAGTGGGATCACGATCACAGTCTGCCGTGGCATTTGGCTGAGGATCCGCCGCGAGCCGCGTTTGGGCGGTTCATGGCCGAACTCGGACAGACCTACCAGCGCTACCCGGTGTTTTGGCGAAGCGACTACGACCCCGCCGCCTGCGCATGGATCGACTGCAATGATCGGGACAACTCGGTCCTGTCGTTCTGGCGGCGGGACGGCGAACAGTGGGTCGTCGTGATGCTGAATCTGACTCCGGTGCCGCGCTCCCCGTATCGGGTCGGCGTGCCGGTCGCCGGAAAATGGCGCCAAATCCTCAATTCGGATGCCGCCACGTTCGGCGGGAGCGGGCACGAGACGCGAACGGAGGTTTCGAGCGAGGAAACGCCTTACCACGGGCAGTCTCACTCCATCGAGGTCCGCCTGCCGCCCCTTTCGGCGCTGGCCTACTTGCGGGAATAGCGGCCCAGATCGCCTTGCCTGTTTCTCCCGTTTTGTTAGACTCAGGGGCAGTAATAGCCCTATCTGCTTGTTGCGCCGGAAGTTCCGTCGGCAAGCCGGCCTATATCAGAGAGAATCCCCTTTTGGAAGCCTCGCCCTCAGCGGAAAAGCCTCGCCGAACCCGCAGACGAAGAAAGCCCGCCGCCAAGCCGGAGGCGTCCGCTCCTGCTGTCCTAGCGGAAGTCGATCCGAATTCCGGATTCGTGCCGCTTGGATTGTCCGAGGACATGCAGCGGACGCTTGCCAGCATCAAGTTTGTCAATCCGTCCGATATTCAGCGCGAACTGATTCCCCCCGCGATGCAGGGACTGGACTGCCTTGGCCAGGCCAAGACTGGTACCGGCAAGACGGCGGCATTCGCGATTCCGATGATCGAGCGCGTCGAGCCCGGCGCAGGCATGCAGGCCCTCGTGCTGGTGCCGACACGCGAGTTGGCCCTGCAGGTCGGCGAGCACGTGCAGATGCTCAGCGCCGCACATCCGTTGCGCACGCTCTTGGCCTATGGCGGCACGCGCGTCGGCACGCAGCTCAAGGCGCTGAGCGACAACCCCCCCGAAATCCTCGTCGGCACCCCCGGTCGTGTGCTCGACTTGATGAGCCGCGGGGCGTTGAAGTTCAACAACCTGCGTTTCGCCGTCTTGGACGAAGTTGACCGCATGCTGGACATCGGTTTCCGCGACGATATTCGCAAGATCCTCAAGGCGATCCATCGCGAGCATCAGACGATTTTCGTTTCCGCGACGATTAACGACGAGATTCGCAAGCTCGCCAAGTCGTTCATGCGTGATCCGGTTGAGATCAATGTTTCCGCCGATCGGCTGACCGTCGACGAGATCGAGCAGGACTATGTCAGCGTCGACCCGCGTGACAAGTACCGGACGCTGCTCGGCTTCCTGCGATCCGAAAATCCCAAGTTGGTGATCGTCTTCACCCGCACCAAACACGCTGCCCGGCGCGTCGCCGAAAAGCTCCAGCATGACGGCATCAAGTGCATGGAGATTCACGGCGACCTGATGCAGCGAAAGCGGGAAAAGGTGCTCAGTAGTTTCCGCAGCGGTCGCATTCAGGCGCTGATCGCGACTGATCTCGCCTCGCGCGGGCTCGATGTCATGGAAGTCTCGCACATCGTGAACTACGACATTCCCGATGACCCATCGGTGTATGTCCATCGCATCGGTCGCACCGCGCGCATGGGCGCTCAGGGCTACGCGGTGACATTCGTCGCGCGTGAAGATGGCAAGACGCTCACCGAGATCGAAAAGCTGATCAATCGCCAGCTGAAACGACTTGACGCGGATTGGGTTGTGACCCGCGCGCCTGATGCCGTCGAGGCCGAGGCGAAGCCGATGCCGCCGCGTCGTAGTGAAGAAGTCGTGAATCGCGACGCGAGCATCGAGGCGCAGGGCATCCAGGCCCGCCGCCGCACGCTGGGCAGCCGCTTCCGCACCGCCCGCCGCCGCCGTTAGCTACATCTGCATACCGGCCAAAACGCCGACAATGAACGCCCCGATCGCGAGGAACCGACCGTAGCGGTTTTCGCGTTGGGCATCTGACGTGTCGCGCGTTTCGTTGGCGACTGTCAACTTCGCGCACTTCGCACGCAGCGCGTCGCGATCGGCGGCGGCGTTGACCCAGCCCGCCCGCAACACATGAGCGGCTTTTCGTAACACGTCCCGATCGGCGGTCAGACGTGTAATGACCTGTCGCGTCGGGTCGGAAATGGCGCCGCGCTTGGGCGTCGAAGGCGATGTACGTGTGGATTTCCGGATGGTGGTCGCCGGCACGCGTGTCTCCTGAGACTTTTGAGGCGTATCGGCGCGATTCCTGCGCCACTTCAATTACCGCCTCTACGGCGGCGACACCCACTCCTTCGCCGGCATGGTCCCCGTCAGCGAGCGCAAAAACGCGACCAAATCCGCCTGTTCGCGCTCGGTGAGATTCAGCGGGCGCAGGATCGTCTCGCGATGCCCATGCCCGGCGGCGGCCGCGTCGTCTAGCGTCGAGTAGAACCGCACGACCTCTTCGAGCGTCTTGAATTGCCCCTGTCGCATGTAGGGCGCGGTTAGCGCCACGTTGCGCAGGCTGGGCGTCTTGAACGCGCCGGCGGCGTGGGCGGGACGGCCGAGATAGCGCAGTTTGTCGTTGTGCTTGCCTTCGACCGCGTCGCTGAACACGCCGAGGCCGTTGAACGGATCGCGCAAAACAACATCAATACCGGCCAATCTTCCCGGGTGATCGACTTGGATCGAACCGCGATCCGGCACGCCGATGTTGTGGAACTCGCGATCGGTCAGCAACGGACCGCTGTGGCACAGCACGCAATTCGCGCGGCCGACGAACAGCTTCAAGCCGCGTATGGCGTCAGGGGGAATCGCCGCCATCCGCTTCGCGTCATTCGCGCGCAAGCCGGCGATGAACTCGTCAAACGGGGAAGGCCCCGTGACGAGTCTACGCTCGTACGCTTCGATCGCCTTGCCGACATTGGCGAAGACGCGCGAAATGTCAAGTTGGTCCCGATTGGATAACCCCTCCCACACGCGCCGCAACTCGGCATGGTCCCGCCGCTCTCCCGCAACGAACGGCGGGCGCGCATGAAAGTCCATGCTCTTGGCGGAGTTGCGAATCGCGCCGATCGTCGGCGGCGGACCGAACACCGCTTCGTACGCGGTTCGCAGATCGGGATCGTTCAGCACGAGCGCGGCGACATGCCCTCGATCCGACGCCATTTCGCGATCGCTTTCGATCGGCCGCAGCGCCTGTGCCCAAAGCGAATCCGCGCTGCCGTCGCTGAACAGCCATCGCAGATACGCGGCGTTCAATACCGTCGGCGTATTGCGATCGTGGTCAATCGGGCTGTCGGAGATGTCGCGCCCGTCGGTAAACGCCTTGTCGGGCTGATGGCAGGTCGCGCACGAGCGCGTGCCGTCGGCGGAAAGGCGCTTGTCGAAGAACAAAACTCGACCCAACGCGGCGGCGTTGTCGTCGTCCGCGAACTTATTCGTCGGATCGGGAGGAAGTTGTGGCAGGGGAGACAGCTTGAGCGCGGCTTCGCGCTCCTCGGTCGTGAGCGACTCGACCGCGGATAATCGCACCCGCTCATCGCCGCGCGCCCGCGGCAATGCGACGAAGGCCGCTACCGCGGAGATGATCCCGGCCCATACCGCAAGACGTTTTGCAGCACAGCGCTCTACTTTGATTACTCGGCTTCGGTATTCCAATGTCGCACGTACGCGTTCAGTCGGAGATAGTCCTGTCCCGCAAGCTTGGCCGCATCGCGCAGCGTCGTCATCGTCGACACTTCCTCGACCTGTTCCGAAACGAACCAGTTGAGGAACCCGCGCGTCGCGTGGTCGTTCTCTTTGATCGCCAGATCGACCAGGTCGTTGATCTGCTTGGTGACGGTCAGCTCGCTGTCCAGCGCCGTTTGAATGGCATCGAGCGGCGTCTGCCAGCTCGCCTCGGGCTTGGTGATCTGGTGCAGCGTTACGCGCGCGTTGACATCGCGCAGATACTTGATGAACTTGCCCGCGTGCTCGCGCTCCTCGTCGCTTTGCTTTTCGAAGAAGGCAGTCAACGCCGGCAGCGCCAAGTCATCGAAAAAGCAGGCGATCGCCAGATACTTGTGCGCCGCGCCAAACTCATTGGCGATTTGCGCGTTGATTTGTTTAATCATCGCTTCTGAAATCATGCCGGTCTCCTCGTTACGGCTCTCGCGGCCGTTTGCGTTCTATTTGAATAATAGTCGTCGGACGCGCTCGCGGGCATTGTCCAGGCGCGACACCAGCCGCCGGACCCCCGCCCCGCGCTCGATTTGCGGCGCCGTGTCGACTTCGATCGCCGCCAGGTCAATGAGGTTCACGCGATTCCGCAACTCAGCGATTGTCTCGGGCGCCAGGGGGCGGCCCTCGACGGTATCCGCGTCGATCGGCCACTGCCCGCACGCGTCCAGCAACGGATATAGCCCTTTGAGCAGCGCTCGCGACGCCACGACACGCTGATCCTCCGATCCGCTCTCGGCAAGCGTCAGCAGGGACTCGACGCGCGTCGTGTCGCCGATCATCAGCAGGGCCTGGTCGCGCGCGAGGCGGTCCCATTCGTCACTCGCCTCGAACCGAGTCGCCAGCGCGCGAGTTTCGCCGGCGTTCAAACGCGCCAGCGCCAGCCATGCCGCCTGACGAACATACCCGTGCGGATCGGTCGTCGCGATCGTCTCAAGTCGGTTGGAATCATCCGCATCGCCGCCGCGGCCCAGCGCGTACACAAACGCCTCGCGAACGTTCGCGTCCGGCTCGCCTTCGTCCAGTCGCGCTCGAATCACGGTCATCGCGGCCGAGAAGGGCGTTTCGGCGGCACGCCACGCCGCCCGCTTACGCGTGGCCGGCTGGTCCGCGCGGAGATCGTTCAATGTGGTCAGGCGGCGTCCCATCTCTACGCCGAACAGGACAACAGGAATCAGGACAACGGCGAGGATTCCGATCAGTCGTAACCGTCCCCCGGCGCCGCGCCGCGCGGGCTCTTCCATCGAATCAGCGCCCGGCCCGACGTCGCTCATTCCGCCGCGTCGTCCGCCTCGTCATCCTCTTCGATCTTCGCGACGGCGACGACGCGATCGTCCTCGTCCTCCATGCGAATCAGCCGCACGCCCTGCGTGGCGCGGCCGATGTCGCGGAGTTGGTTGACCGCGGTGCGCAACAACACGCCGCGCGACGTGATCAGCATCAGTTCGTCGTCGTCAGTGACGGCGCGCAACGCGACAACCGGACCGTTCTTGTCGGTGACTTTGACGTTGATCACGCCCTTGCCGCCGCGCTTGGTCAGTCGGTACTCCTCGATTTCCGTGCGCTTGCCGAGGCCGCGCTCGCAAACCGTGAGCACGCTCATCCCCGCCTCGATCACCGCCATATCGACGACGCGATCGCCCTCGCGCAGGTCGATCCCACGCACGCCGCGCGCCGTGCGACCCATCGCGCGCACGCCGTCTTCCTGGAACCGACACGCCATGCCGTTGTGCGTGCCGATCACGATTTCGTGCTCGCCGTTCGTCAGCGCGACGCGAATCAGGCTGTCGTCCTCGTCGAGCGTGATCGCCTGAATCCCGCTGGCCCGCGGGCGCGAAAACGCGCTCAGCGGCGTCTTCTTCACCGTGCCGTTGGCGGTGGCGAAGAAGATGAAGTTCTCTTCAAACTCGGACACGCGCAACACGGCGACCAGCCGCTCACTTTCCTGCAGCGTGATGAGATTCGCGATCGCCCGCCCGCGGCTGGTCCGCGACAGGTTCGGAATGTCGTACACACGCAGCCAGTACACACGGCCGGTGTTGGTAAAAAACAACATGTAGTCGTGCGTGTTTGCGACGATCAGGTGTTCGATGAAGTCGTCTTCCTTTGCGTCGGCGCCCTTGATGCCGCGCCCGCCGCGCCCCTGGCTGCGAAACGTGTCATCGGGCACGCGCTTGATGTAGCCCTGGTGCGACATGGCGACAAAAACGCGCTCCTGCTCGATAAGCGCTTCCATGTCGAAGTCGCCGACCGCTTCGCCGAATGTGGTGCGGCGCGGTTCGGCGTACTTGTCGCGGATTTCGCGCATGTCCTCGGCGATGATGTCGAGCACACGCCGTTGATCGCTGAGGATCAGTTCATAGTCGGTGATTTCCTCGACGAGCCCAGAGTACTCGCGCGCGAGCTGCTCGATTTCCAGCCCGGTCAGGCGGCGCAGCTGCATGGCGAGGATCGCGTCCGCCTGCGTGCGGGTCAGGAATTGATCGGAGCCGGAGGCGCGATTCACGAACACTTCGGGCAAAAGCGTGCGCACCGTCGCCTGCTCGCTCAGTCGCAGCGCCTTTTGCATCAGGCGCTCGCGAGCCGTGTCGACATCGGGCGATTCCCGAATCAGGCGGATTATCTCGTCGATGTCCGCGACCGCCAGAATCAGGCCTTCGAGAATGTGCGCCCGCTGTCGCGCCTTGCGCAGCAGGAACGTCGTCCGGCGGCGAATGACCTCGATGCGATGGTCGATAAACGCCTGCAGCAACTGCCGCAGGTTCAACTGCCGCGGCACGCGGTTCACCAGCACGATGTTGATGACGTGGATGTTCGACTGCAGCGGCGTGAACTTCCACAACTGGTTGAGAATCACCTCGGGGCTGGCGTCGCGCTTCAACGTGATGACGAGCCGCACCATTGCCTGGCGGCCGGATTCGTCGCGCAGGTCGGAAATGCCCTTGATCGTGCCCGCTTCGACGGCGTCGCGAATCTTGTCCTTGATCGTCGGCAGCAGAATGCCGTACGGAATCTCGTCGATGACGATCTGCGAGGCGCCGTTCTTCAGTTCCTCAATGTGCGCCTTGCCGCGCACCGTGAGCGAGCCGCGACCCGTCAGCAGCGCTTCGCGCACGCCCGCGCGGCCGCGAATCTCGCCGCCGGTCGGAAAGTCCGGCCCCGGCACAATCTTGATCAATTCGTCGAACGTGATGTCCGGGTTGTCGATACACGCGCAGACGGCGTCGCAGATCTCGCCGAGGTTATGGGGGGGCAGGCGCGTCGCCATACCGACCGCGATGCCTTCTGATCCGTTGACGAGCAAATTTGGAAACCGGCTCGGCAGAACCACGGGCTCGGTTCGCGTACCGTCGTAGTTGTCTTCAAAGTCGACGGTTTCGCGCTCGATGTCGCTCAGCATTTCGGCCGCCGGATGCGCGAGGCGGGCTTCAGTGTATCGCATGGCCGCCGGGGGGTCGCCGTCGATCGAGCCGAAGTTGCCTTGCGGGTGAATGAGCGGGTGCCGCAGCGCCCATTCCTGGCCCATGCGGACCAACGTCGGGTAGATCACGCCTTCGCCGTGCGGGTGATAGTTACCGCTGGTGTCGCCGGCGATTTTGGCGCATTTTCGGTGCTTGGCGTTGGGGCCGAGGTTGAGGTCGTGCATCGCGACGAGGATG
>JAGQOO010000118.1 GCA_020427345.1 Phycisphaerales bacterium
GCGGGCCCCCCAAGCGCGACCGTCGCGACGCCGCCGGATAGCCCCGACGCTATGACCGCCGGTCGCGGACGCCTGAACATGGCGATGAGGTTCGCCGTCGCCCACGCCATCCCGCCGCCGACCATTGTCCAGCCCATGCCGACCGCAAAGCCGCGATAACCGATCGACATCGTCAGCGCGGCGACGAACAGCAGCGCCGCGGACGGGACAAGCGCGTAGCTACCTCGGATCGCCAGGAAACTCGCGGCCGACGCCGAAACGAACGTGAGAATGCCGAACATCAGCGTCACGCCCGGCTGGGCGATGAACCCGTCAGGACCCGCGAGGATCGCGTCGCTCTCGATAAACGCGAAGTGCGAGACAATCAGAACCGCCGCCCCCGTGAAGCCCGCCATCAGCCCGACTTCCAGCGACTTGGCGACGTGACGCGTGACGTAATAGCCGAACAGGTATATCAACCCGATCACACCGGCGATGAATATCATCGCGTAAGAACTGATGATCAGAGTCGTGTGAATGCGCAGCATGATGTCGTCGAGGATTTCGAGGATCGAACTGATCGTGCCGCCGCCGGGCAGGACATATCCGGCGAAGATCAGGGCCATGAAGCCGGCCGCCTGAGCCGCGACGAGAAACACGCGGCTTCGGTAATACAGTTCGCAGACGGCCACGACGAAAATGCCCACGGCGGCGCTGAAAATCAACGCCTCAAACATGTTTGCCACGGGAATGCGCCCAAGCACTGACCAGCGCTGCGCGATGCCGAGGCCATGAAAGCCCAACGCGACGGCGGCGAACGCCAGCGAGATCACCCAAGGCGCGCGCCACCCGGTCGCCAGCGCCCAGATCGCCGCCAGCAAGCCGACGAAGTAGAAGACCCAACCCCACACGAACTTGCCGCTTTCGTAGTAACGGGCTTCGACGATGCGCTGACGTTGGCTCGGGTAGTACCCGCCTGCGGCGAAGGCCTCGACGCGTTCGGCGAGGTCGTTGAGCGACGCGGTCACGCCGGCGGCATCGCGCCCGCGCCAGGCCAAGCCAAGGCGCGACAACGGTCCGACGATCGTGATCGCGACTTCTGGTGGTACATTCGGAACCGGCGCTCCGAATTCGGCCCGCGCCTGCTCGGCGGTCAATCCGCCCATCGCCTCAAGCGGCATGTTCGCGATGAGTCGAAACGGCGAATACCAAGGGGCGCTCTTGTCGCCTCCCGGGGCCGGCACAATCGCCATCACACGGCCCGCATTCTCGGCGATTACCTGAGCCGCGTTCACACGCCGGATGGCGGTTCCCATGACCGTGCGCGGGCTCAGTTCGCTCAGGCGCTTCTGGGTCTCCGGATCCTCGAACTCCCGCAGGGACATGTAACCCGTGCGCACGATCCGCCGGCGCGCATCGGGGGGAAACTGCGTGCTGAAGTGCACACGAAGGCCCTGGGCCTTGATGTAGATCAGCGGCTGATCGGCGTAGGCGTCCTTGTTGAACACCCACTCCATCAGCGACGCCATCGGCGAGACACCCGGAAGCTGCTCAGCGCCGGTCATCGACGACATCGACTCGCGCGCGAAGGCCTCAAGGGTCTTGTAGCGATTGCCGTGTTGAACGGCGATCAGTTTCGCCTTCGACCAGTCGACGGCTTTGTCCAGCGCGACGAGATCCGGAGCTGGCGTGAAGTCGGGGCCGCCCGCCGGCGCGGAAGCCACGCACATCAACGCCGCGCAACACGTCACGAATCGACGCATCATGTGCGAACCTCCGCAGTTTCCGCCTCGTCAGCGGCGACGCGCTCCAACGCCGGCCGCTGACCGGCCTGTTCAAGGGCTCGCTCCTGCCTGCGCCGCCGAAGGATCGGTTTGACATAAAACGCGTAAATCGAACCGAGCGTGATCAGGATCGCGCCGATCAGCATCGGCAGGATGCCCTGCCGGTTCCCGACGCCCAGAACCGTGAATCGCCAGAACTGCTCGGGGTCCGCGCCGGATTGAAACAGCGTCCACGGGCCGACTGTCGCGGTATTGTTGATCGCAACGACGGCCTCACGGTGTGTGCCGTCTTGCTCGACGACAAATGTGCTCGCCCATGAAGCCGGGTTGCGCATGCCGGGGAAGAAAAACGTCTCCAGCTTGCGCGGGGACAGCGCCACCCCGAGATCGCGCTTCGCCCGCGCGTAATACAGTTCGTATTCCACCTGCGTGCCGGGGACGCGCACGATGGACGGGTGGGGCTCGTAAGGCGGCTCATCGATACCTGGATATGGAGTGAACGCGATCCAGCGCTCTTCCATCCAATCAGCACGCTCGCCCCGCCCCGTGATTTTCACGCGGATCGCGGACTGCATCCGGCCCATGTTCGGTCGCCGGGTTTCAAGCGGTTCCACTACCGGCGTGATGACGACCTTTGCGCGATCCATCAGGCTGCGGACCATCACTTCATACTGATCGCCGCCGCTCGATGTGAAGGTCAACATTTTGTCGACTTCCGCTGGTCGGCTCTCCACGCGCCCGTCGGCGTCGAGAAGGAGGATCTCGGGTTCGAGGCCAGGCCCGCCGACAAGCATCAGTTTGCTGTTTGGAGCGGCGCGATACGCGATCGTCAGGTTGTCATCCAGCAGGCCGTCGCGCTTACGCACCCCCTTTTCATCAATGTCTTGCGAAAGGGATGGGAACCGCTCGATCGCCGTGCGATTGAAACGCTGCGTGGGCGTTTCCACATCCACGCGCGCCATGGCGGTCTTCGCCCCTTCAAAACCGGGCGAAATCAGTTCCCACGATGCCGCAAGTTCGCGCACCGTCAGCCGATAGCCGGCTTCGGGGATATCGATTACATCCCCGACCATAACGGATAAGACTTTTTCGACCTTCGGGTCCTTCAACGTGATGCGTAACTCATGCGGTCCGGCCATCGGTCGCGCGAGCGCGTCCCGCTCCTCGGCCGTCGCGACAAGTCGATACTCCAGCGGCAAACTCGCACTGGCGGCTGCGCGCGGGTCGAGCGCTACCAGCGATTCACTGGACATCTGCCCGTTGTGTCGAACCACCAGCCATGCCGCGGGATTGGGCGTCAGCCCGCCGTCCGACAGCGTTCCTTCAAAGTTCGCGACGTATGGCAGATAGCCGGTCACTTCCACATCAAACGGGAAGGACGCGGGAAGGGACAGTGGAATCGGCATGCGCCAATGCTCGAACCATCCGGTGGGAAGGCCCAATCCGGGGATGTGCGGCCACGTGCGCTTGGAGGCGACCTCACGCCCCGCCGAGTCCGCGATTGTCTCGGTTCCGATGAATCGTTCGCGGTACAACGGCAATCTCGGAATTGGGAGAATCGTCGGCTCGGGATCGCTGGCGCGCTGCGCCCAAATGGCCGGCGCCTCGTCGTCATAGAACACTGATTCAGGCGGATAGGTTCGAAACCGCAAGGCAAGCCGGTTGTCGAGCGAGGTGGGCACATCGCCGGCGCGCAGGACGCGCTCCTCCACGTCCCCCCCGGCGATTTGAAACTTGACCCGCGCCTCGGCGGCGCCATCAGCGGAAAACTGCACGTCTTGAACGACGAACCCCACCGGCCCGCCGAACGCGGGCATGTCCGCCCCCCACCCCTTGTCGGCCTCGGCGAGGGCCGCGCCAATGATCCGGCTGTCCGGACCGCGCAGTGAGATCAATTCGACGCGCGGCGAGCGCAGCATCACGTCGCCCTCGACCTTGTGGTGGAAGTACCAGACGGCGCCGGCGACGAAGACGATCAGGCCCGAATGCACCGTCAAAACGCCCAGATTCGTGACGTTCCAGCGAATGCGACGACAGGTCGTCACAATCAGCGTGATAGCGAACAGGGCAATCAGCGTGATAAACACCCAATGCCGGAACGCCTCCATCTCGGTCATTTCGATCGCGCCGCGCAGCTGGGGCAGCGCGGACATCAACGAGGCGTAGGCGAGGATCAACGCCAGCACGACGACGCCGAAGCGCACGCTGCTGAACAGTTCGATGATCGGGTTGGCCCGTCGGGTCGGAGTCTTGCTCATACTCGCCTTGCGGTCGGAACGCGCGTCAGTCTACGGCGGTGGCGAAGGCCGGATTATATGGCATTCGCGAAGTCGCTATCGAAGCGCGTGTAGGAGTCTGCGGCCGACGGACCGCGCAAGCGAGGCGCCAGCGTTCCAACGCCGCTACAATTCCGGGCCCTCAATCCGAGTGGTTGGCGGATCGAGCATTTTTCGCACAGCATGACGTCGTTTGCCCGTCCGCCGTATCGGTCGCGGCCACGTCGAACAATCGTCGCAAGAGGTCATATCTGAATGGTGCGGCACAACTGGACACGAAAGGTCGCGATCGCCGGCATCAGCGCGGGGTGCCTGGTCGGTCAATCGCTTGCAGGTGAGTATCGAAACGACACGCGGTTCCGCGACGCCGTCACGGCGTTTGTCGCGAACAGCGGACAATCCGCGCAGGCGTCCGTGTTGGCCAAGACGGCCGGCGGTCGCGAGGCTCCGCTGCTGCAGGTCGCGACGCCCGGCGACACACCGATCGAAGCCCGACGGGCGATCCTGCTCGTCGGCGGCATCGACTCGGATTGCCCCGCCACGGCGGAAACGGCGTTGGATGTCATTACAGAATTGGTGTCCCAGGCGCACGCGGAGGCGGATGGCCCGGCGGCGCGACTGCTCCACGACTACGTCATATACGTTGTCCCGCGCCTGAACCCGGACGGCATCGAGCGGTTCTTTGAGAAGCCGCAGCAGTCGTCGCGTTTGAACGGACGCGCCGTCGATGACGATCGCGACGGCCTCGTGAACGAGGACGGGCCCGACGATCTCGACGGTGACGGCGTCATCAGCGTCATGCGCGTCGCGGAGCCCGGCGGCGAGTGGATGATCGATCCCGAGCACCCCAACCTGATGCGCCGCGCGGACGCGAGCAAGGGCGAGGTCGGCGTGTATCGAATCCTTCTCGAAGGCCGCGACGACGACAACGACGGCCACATGAACGAAGACGGCGCCGGCGGCGTAGACCCCGATCGCAACTGGCCGCATTTCTATGAGTCAGGCGAGATTGGTGTCGGCGCCCATCAGGTCAGCGAGCCGGAAACGCTGGCCCTGGCGCGCTTCGTGGTCGATCACCCCCGAATCGCCGCGATCATCGTCTATGGGCGCAACGACAATATCGTGTCGCCGCCCAAGGGCGAACAACGCGACGCCGCGGGCGTGGCCTATCGCGATCTGCACCCGGATGACGTGAAGCTCTACGCGCACATCAGCGAGAAGTACCAGGAGCTGACCGGGTTGAAGCGCTCGTCAAAGGGCGATCCGCGCGGGGCGTTCTACGCGTGGGCATACGCGCAGCGCGGCATTCCGGTTTTGGCGACGAGCGTGTGGGCGCCGGAAGCTGATAAACCCGACGACGCCAAACCTGCTGACACTTCGGACGCCGACGTTGCCGAGGGCGCAGCCGACGACGACGAAGCGCAGGTCGAGAACAAGCCCGAACGCCGGAAGAAAAAAGACAAGTCAGACGACCCCGAGGAAACTGACCCGGTCGGACTCCGCGTCATTTCCAACGCCGACAATCAGGCCGCGCATGGCGGCGCGCCGTTGGCCGGCGAGTGGCGTCCGTTCGATCATCCGACGCTCGGACGCGTCGAACTCGGCGGCGTCGCCCCGTTTGCCACGACTGCCCCCGCGCCGGAAGAACTCGACGCAATCGCCAAACGCGAAGCCACCTTTGTGCTCGACATCGCCGACCGCTTGCCGCGTCTTTCGCTGCGCGATGCGACCTGCAAGGCAATCGGCCCCGGCGTCTGGGAAATCGAACTCACGCTCGTCAATGACGGTTATCTGCCAACACGGATCGGCGCCGCGCGGCTCGCCGAATGCCCGCCCACGATCGTTCGCCCCGACTTGCCACCCGAGCGCGTCTTGGGAGGGAAACGGCTCGAACGCGTGCCGGTCCTGGCCGGGTCGGGTGGAGCGGCGAAGCTGCGCTGGCTGATATCCGGGGCTGACGGTGAAACCGTCACGTTCATCGCCGGCTCCGTGATTGACCCTGAGATTCGCGTCGAAGTCAAACTCGCCGCCGCCGACAAGGAGAAGGCCCAGTGAAACTCGTTCGCTCCAGCCTCATCGTTGGCGTGTGGGCAGTTCTCGCCTCAAATGCGACGATTGCGCAGGACAACTACCAGTTCGCGAGCAAGACGCCCATCGCTTGGGATCGATTAAATGACTATGACCAGGTCGTGCAAATCTGCCGCGATCTCGTCGCTGGATATCCCGACCTGCTGAAAATGGAGTCGATCGGCAAGAGCGTGCAGGGCCGCGATATGTGGGCGCTGACGCTAAACGTCGAAAAAACCGGCGCCGCCGAATCTAAACCGGCGATGTACATCGATGCGAATGTGCACGGCAACGAAGTGCAGGGAACCGAGACGGTTCTGTACACGATCTGGTATCTCACGAAGAGCTATGGCAAAGTCCCACAACTGACGGAACTGATGGATCGGACGGCGTTCTACTTCGTGCCGATGATCAACCCGGACGGCCGCGCGTACTGGTTCGCGCAGGCGAATACGCCGCATTCCTCGCGCGGCGGCCAAAAACCGACCGACAACGACGGCGACGGATTGTTCGATGAGGACCCGCCGAACGATCTGGACGGCGACGGCAACATCACGCAGATGCGACGACTGGACCCGCTCGGCCGCTGGCGCGAAAACCCGGATGACCCCCGCATCATGGTCCGGGTCGAGCCCGGGGCGCGCGGCGAGTTTCGACGATACGAGTTGCTCGGCAATGAAGGCATCGATGACGACGGCGACGGCGACGTGAACGAGGACGGTCCGGGCGGTTACGACACCAATCGCAACTGGCCCGCCGACTGGCAACCGGGATTCATCCAATACGGAGCGGGCGACTTTCCGCTGAGCCTGCCGGAGTCGGCGTCGGTCGCGAACTTCATCCTCGCGCGGCCGAACATCGCCGCGGTACAGAGCTATCACAACAGTGGTGGCATGCTGCTGCGCGGCCCCGGCGTGAAGTACGTCGAGTATCCGCCGGCGGACGTTCGCGTCTACGACCGGATCGGCGAGCGTGGCGCGCGTATGCTGCCGGACTACCGCTATCTGGTGATCTGGAAGGACCTGTACGGCGTGCACGGCGGCTTTGTGAACTGGACGTACGAAGACCTCGGCATCATCAGCTTCACGAACGAGTTGTGGACCGCGCGGAAGTATTTCGGCACGGACGAACGACCGGATCGCGACGACCTGATGGCCTTTAACGACGATCTGCTGTTCGGTCAGTCGTTTGTCGATTGGCACGCCGTGAAGCATCCCCTTTACGGAGACATCGAAGTTGGGGGTTGGACAAAAACGAGCAGCCGCGTGCCGCCGCCATTTCATCTCGAAGAGGAATGTCACCGCAATTTCGCGTTCACGATGTTTCACGCAGAGCAGATGCCTTTGCTGGAGTTTCAAAACGTCGAGACGACGGCGCTGGGGCCGAACCTGTGGCGTGTGCGCGTCGATGTCGTCAATCGCCGTTCCATCCCGACCGTCACTGCGCAGGCGCAGAAGCGCCGCTTCGGACCGCGCGATTCGATCTCGATCAACGGCGACGGTCGTGTTGTAGCCGGCGGCGAAATCAAGGACCGCTTTCTCGGCCCGTTTGAGGCGGTCGAGCATCAGCCGCAACGGCTGTGGGTCAACGAGGGGATCCCTGGCGACGGCTTGCGGGGTTTTCAGTGGATCGTGTCGGGAGCGGGTCCGTTGACAATTCGGTATGACTCGCCGCGGGCGGCGAACATTGAGACGCGGGTGGAGTTCAAGTAGCGCGGTTGATGAGCCCGGCCCCGAGTAACCGGACTTCTCTGAACCGGCCAAGCCATTTTCAGCAGAATACGGGGGTCTCAACGCTGCATTGTCGTGTACACTTCAAAGTCGAACGAAAAATCGGGGACCCGCACCATGCTCACTCGCTCGATCCGTCCGGTTCTCATCGCCGCCGTCATCGCGGCTGGCGCCAATGCTGACGTTCGTGTGCGACACATGTTCTCGACCGGGCCGGCCCCCGGCCTTACCGAAGGTGTGACGATCGATCAGGCGATGCCGCCGTCGTTCCCCGTGATCGCCGATAGTCGCGGTCGCGCTCTGGCGATCGGCCATCTGGCCGGGACGGACGTGACGGCCGCCAACGACACCGCCATGTGGCTGGTCGGGCCGGGGCAGGCGGAGTTGCTGGTGCGCGATGGCGACGCACTCATCGGCTTCAGCGGCGGAACGATCGCTTTTTTTTATCCGTTGGGAATCGCCAGCGATGACACCGTCTTCCTGCGCGTGCAGATGGCCGGGATGGCGGCAACGTCTGATACAGCGATTGCCTATGTGCGCCCGGGCGAGGCCCCCGTCTCGCTGCTGCGCGAAGGGGATCCGATTCCGGGTCGGCCGGGGCAGGCCTGGCCAGACCTCCTCCTCGCGCGCGGCGGCGTTTCTCGCGCTGGCGACTTGGTCTTTTTGACACAGCCAACGAATGGGATGCTGGTCGCCGCGACGACCGACTCGGTCGACATCGTGTTCGCCACTGGCGACCCCGTTCCAGATTTCGAGGACACAATCGGCGTCGTTGACGGCCTGTTTGCGGTCGCAGATGGACCGATCGTCCACTTCTCCATGCGGCTGTCGGGCCCAGAATTGACAACCGCCAACGACAACGCAATCTACGACTATCGCGACGGCGTGTTACGACTCCTGGCGCGCGAGGGCGACCCCGCGCCGGGCCTGCCGGACTATGCGTATCGGCGCTTCCAATCCGTGGGTCTCGCAGACACGCTCGGCGTCGGCGGTTTTTCGTTCTCGGCGGATCTCGGTGGTCCGGGCGGAACCGCGATTGGCCTGTTCCGAGCGGACGAGGCCGGCGTGGCGCCGCTTGGCTCGACGGTTGAACCAATCCCCGGTCTGGACCCGACCGCGACCTTCGCGGACGTCTTTTGGGAGCAACAGCATCCGGCCGGACTGGCCTTCATCGCGCGTGACAACGATGGCGGCGATCATGACGGCGTGTGGTTGGCGACCGACACGGGACTGGCGAACATTGTGCGGCAGGGCGATACGCCGCCGGGCAGCTCGGCGCCATTCACGTATGGCTCGTTCCGATCATTCGGAAACTACGGCGCCGTTCGATGCTCTTCGTCCGGACGTATCGCGTTTCTGACCGCGATCACCGATCCCGCGGACGATGGGCCAACTGTTTACGGAACCGACCCGCTCGGGAATCTACGCCGCGGGATGGCGGCCGGTGACCTGATTGACACGCCCACCGGCCCGCGCACGCTGGGCATCGCGACCGGCGCCGCTTACGCCGATGATGGCGGCATCATCATCGCGACTCAGATGTTCGGTCCGGCCGTGTCGACCGGGCTTGTGCGGCTCGACATCGGCTGCCCGGGCAGCGGCTGTGACGACCTCGACATCGCCAATAGCGATTGCCGAGTCGACTTGGCGGATCTCGCGCTGCTCATCTCAGAGTTCGGCTTGAACGGTCGCGACCTGGTGAGCGATATCGACCGAAATGGCGCGGTGGACCTGAGCGATCTGGCGAGCCTGATCGCCGGATATGGCTCGGACTGCGACTGACGCAGCGCAACAACCGCGCAATCTGACGAGGGGGCGGGCGGTTCGGCCCGCCCTTTCATTGCGCCTTCCGAACAATCTCGCCACAAGCCAAACCGGACGACGATCTGGCCGATATCACTCGCGACGCCGTTAAAACCCGGAGAGCCTGCGAATGAGCAGTCAGCGACGACTCACAGGTCGCGAGCGCACCTTTGGCCGCGATGAGATCATTGTCAGCAAGACGGACACCAAAGGGCGCATTACTTACGCCAACGAAGTGTTCTGCCGCGTCGCCGACTACACCGAACCGGAACTGATC
>JAGQOO010000119.1 GCA_020427345.1 Phycisphaerales bacterium
ACCTGATGCACACCGATGTGACGTTCGGATTCGCGACGGCCGTGCAGACCGCGACCGACTGCCTCGATCGCATTCACTCGACCGGCTCCAGCCATCACCGCGTGATGTTGGTCGAACTGATGGGGCGCAACGCCGGCTGGCTGACGCTGCACGCGGGCATCGCCAGTGGCGCCGACGTCATTCTGATTCCGGAGATGCCCTACAGTCTCGACGCGATCATCGACAAATGCGCGAAGCGGTCGAAGTTCGGCAAGCGCTTCACGCTGATCGCCGTTTCGGAAGGCGCGTTTCCCGCCGGCGGCAAAGTCACCGTCGATCGCGTTGTGCATGACAGCCCGGACCCCCTGCGGCTTGGCGGCGTGAGCGAAGTGCTGGGCGATCACATTTCCGCGGGAACGCATCTGGAGACGCGCGCGACAATCCTCGGCCACGTGCAGCGCGGCGGAACGCCTGTCGCGGCGGATCGCGTATTGGCGACGCGTTTCGGTCACAAGGCAATCCAGATGGCGGCGCTGGGTGATTGGAACGAGATCTGCGTCATGCAGAAGGATGAGATCACTTCTGTGCCGATTGAATCGGTCGCGCATCAGCAGCGCAAAGTGCCGCTGGACGATCCACTGATCGCAATGGCGCGAGCGCTGGATACGTCGATGGGCGACTAGACCACCCCCAAGTTCTCGCGAATCACCCGGTCGCACACACGGAGACCGACTAGCCGCGCGGGCCGTTTCTGCGTCTTCACATCTGTCCGGCCGGTTCGCCGCCAAATGGGTGGCTGCTGTGGCCCGATAACCGAAATGCTGTTAGGAACTCACGGGCAAAGCCGCTATTCTTGAGCGGTTCGAGCCTCAATTCCAACAGCCCTCAGCCCCGCGAAACGCGGGCCGGTCTACAAGTCATTCTGTTCTCTCGGTGGAGGAGAGTCATGCGCGGTTGGCGACCTTTGGCGTCGTTGCTTGTTTGTTCACTCAGTTTCTGCGGCCGGTTGTCGGCCAACCCCGGCGATTGCGCGACCAAGGGCGATCGCAACGGCGATTGCCGCATCGCGGTCGACGACTTTGAGAATCTTGTCGCGTGCTGGAGCGGGCCGCAGACCGGGGCGCACCCGGCGTGCGTCTGCTTTGACTTTAACAACGACACCTTTGTCGACATGCGCGATTTCGCGTCGTTTCAGACGGCGTTCACCGGCGACGCGCTGCTCGCCGGTTGCGATCTGACGGCCGGCGACTATGAGCCGGGCACACGCGCGATTCCGCCAAGTATCAGCGGGCTTGAAGTGAAGTCGGCAGCGCGCGTCGGGCCGCTCAAGTGGATGGCGCCTGAGTCGCTTCGGGGCGTTTACCTGTTTTCGGGTGAGGTTTACACGAGCGGTGTCGACTTTCGAATCCCCGGGCGCGGCTTCGACTTTGTCTGGGAGCGGAAGTACCGCTCGCGCGTCGGGCCGGATACGGCGCAAGGCGCCGGTTGGGACTATTGCTACAACGTGCGTGTCGAGGCGGACGGCGGCGATCTGGTGCTGCATGACGGCAACACGCGCGCCGATCTCTATCGCGCCGTGCAGGGTCCGACCGGCACGACATGGTGCGCCGCTGAGTTTTTCCGCGAGATCAACCAGGAAGTCGACGGCAGCTATACCTGCCGACTCGCGAGCCGCGCCGCGTGGCGGTTTCATCCGCTCGATGGATTGCCGCACGAAGGCAAGCTGAGCGCGATTGTCGACACGAATGGCAACACGATGACGTTCTCATATGACGTGTCCGGCCGGCTGTCGACGATCACGGATACGCTCAATCGGCAGATTACGATCGCGCACAACCCCGCCGGCCGCATCAGCTCCGTCACGGATTTCGCCGGTCGCCAGGTGCAGTACGCGTATTACGGCGCGAGTGATCCGAACGGCGCCGAAGGCGATCTGAAGTCCGTCACCTCGCCCGCCGTGACCGGCACGCCGAACGGAAATGACTTCCCCTCGGGCAAGACGACGACGTACACCTACTCGCGCGGATTCGCGAATGTCGCGCTGAACCACAACCTGTTGTCGATCACGGATGCCAAGGGCCAGACATATCTGCGCAACGTCTACGCGTCGACACTCGATCCGAATGATCCTGACTTCGACCGCGTCACGCGGCGCTCGCTCGGCGAACCCAACGATATCTACGATTTTGTGTACGAGGATGAGACGCCCGGCGCCGCCAACGGATACGCCGTTCGCCGTGCGACGGTGAATGACCGCAACGGTCACGTCGATGAGTATTTCTACGACAAATTCAACCGCTGCGTGCTGGTGCGCGAGCTGACCGGGCAGGCGAATCCGACGCAGCCGACGAGCAGCAGTTCGAATCGTCCGACGGGCAAGCTGCGCCAGGGCGACCCGAACGCGTTTGTGACGCGTTTCGAATACAACTCGGACGCGCTGACGACGCGCGTGATCGACCCTGAGTTGAATATCACCGAGTACTTCTACGAAAGCGACCTGAACCTGGGCGCGTCGCCGCGCTCTTCGGGAAACCTGCGTGTGTGCGTCTACGAGCCCGGCCCGCGTGGCGGCGATCAGCCGGCGATCATGACCGATTTCGAGTACGACTCGCTCCTGAACGGCGACACGAATCGCATCACTCGCGAGACAGACGGTCGCGGGGCCAGCACGCTGTATGAATATGACGCCGCCGGCAATCGCACAAAGACCACGCATCGCATTTCGTCGATTGTCGAGGACTTTGAATACAACACGTTCGGCCAGTTGACTGGGCACACGCTGCCCGACAACGGTAGCGGTCATCGCCGGCGCGACGAACGGGTGTACTACGCGAATGGCCCGCAAACCGGTTATCTGCAAAGCGCGATCGTCGACGCGACGGGACAGGCGCTGACGACGACGTACGAATACGACACGGTCGGCAACATCGTGCGAACGATCGATCCGCGCGGCGGGGATACGCTGCGTATCGTCAATCAGCTGGACCAGGTGGTGCGCGTGATGTCGCGGGCGCCGGATCCGAACACACCGACTCGTTACGAGACGGACACGTTCTACGATGAGAACGACAATGTTCTGCGTGTGGATGTGCAGAATCGCGACGAAACCGGTGCGTTGCAGATCAATACGCATTTCACGACCGAGTACGACTACGACATTCTCAACCGTTGCGTGCGCGTGACAGAGGAAGTGGACGCCGGCCACGACATTGTGACCGAGTATGAGTACGACTCGCAGAGCAACCGCACGCTTGTCCGCAGCGGCGAAGCGACCGCCACGCGCCAGCCCTCGAATACGGTGACGACGATCTACGATGAGCGCGATCTCGTTTTCCGCGAGATTCGCGCAGCGGGCGATCCGCAACAATCGACGACGCAAATGGACTATGACGGCAATCGGAACGTTGTTCGGCGTGAGCAGGGAACCGAGAACAGTCCGCGCGTCACAACCGCGACGTATGACGGATACGATCGCGCTGCGACGACGACCGATCCGACCGGCAACGAGTCAAGCCGCCACTATGACGAGAACGGCAATACCACCTGCACGCGCGTCGACGGCGAGTTGAGCGACCAGCCGGGCGGCGCCACGAATGTGCGGATGTTCGAGACGGCGCACGTCTATGACGACATGGATCGACTTACGCAAACGGATGTGAGTTTCTTTGACGCCGCCACACAAAGCCCGATTGGCAATGGCGTCTCGACGACGACGCACGTGTACACGGACAACTCGGACATCCTGAGCACGACAGACGACAACGGCAACACGACGACGTACGTGTACGACACGGTGAACCGCCGACAGATCAGTACAGACGCGAAGAACAATACGCGCGAATGGCAGTATGACGACAACTCGAATGTGGTGCGCCTGACACAGACGGACAAGTCGGATCTGGGCCTTCCGGACGAGGTGTTTATCACCGATACCGAGTATGACGGGCTGGATCGGATTCGGTCGGAGATCGACAGTTCCGGCAACATCCGCAGCTATGGCTACGACTCGCGTGATAACGAGGTCGTTTCGGTCGACGCGCTGTCGCATGAGCGGCGGTTCGTCTACGACGGTCTGAACCGGATGACGTCTGAGGTAACAGACCTCGACGGCGACGGCGCGGACGGCGACGGCGCCGACATCGTGACGACGAAGTTGTTCGATGATAATTCGCGCGTCATCCTTGAAGTCGACGACAACGGCAACAACACGCTGTTCGACTACGACGCGTTGGACCGCCTAGAGTCGCGAACGAACGCCGATGCGACCGGCGACACGTATGCGTACGACGTGCACCACAACATCGTCAATGAAGTGCAGGCGAACGGCTCGATCGTGATACGCGGATACGACGCGCTGGATCGCCTGACCAGCACGACGATTACGCCGGGCCCCGGCGTTTCCAGCGATACGACGTTCGAGACGTACGAGTACGACGGCCTCAGCCGGCTGGTGTCGGCGGCGGACGACGATTCGGTGGTCACGTTCGAGTACGACTCGATGTCGAATGTCATCGTCGAGACGCTACAGGGCGACGCGACGACCACGATCTATGACGGTGTCGGCAACCCGCTGTCGTGCGTGTATCCGTCGGGGCAGTCGGTCAGCTATACCTACGACAGCCTCAACCGCCTGCACTCGATCGACAAGGGGCTGGCAACGATCTCGACGTACCTGTACACCGGCTCAAACCGCGTCTCGCTGCAGATTTTTGGCAACGGCGTGTCCGGCCAATACCAGTACGACGGCATTCAGGGCGTGCCGAACCCCGCCGGCGATAGTGGCGTGCGCCAGGTTGTCGGCATCACGCACACGGCCGGTCCGACCGTAGTCGACTCGCGCACGTTCACATGGGATTCGATGTTCAATAAGACCGAGCGCCGCGATACGCGCACCGGCGGACCGGAATTGCGGCACGCTTACGCGTATGACGCCGCCTATCGGCTGACGCAGGGAGTCGAGGAAAACGCCGGCGGCATTCCGCAGCGCGAATCCAACTATCAGCTCGACGGCGTCGGCAACCGCCTCGCGATTACCGGCTTCGGCGGCGTCGTTGGTCCGTATGCGATGGACGCCAACAGTCCGCCCGCCGACTTCCAGGTCAATCAGTACACACGCACGCCGCGCGACCGACGGACGTATGACGACAATGGCAACTTGTCGAGCACTATCAGCGGACCGCGGCAGGTGACCTTCGTATACGACGCCTATGACCGCCTGATCACGGCGAATGACAGCCTGACCGGCAACTCGACGCACTACTCATACGATGCGCTCGGTCGGCGGATCGGCCTCGCTTCGGCGCCGGGTTGCTGCGACGTGCGCTATCGCTACGCCGGTGATCGCGTAGTCGAAGAGCTCGATCCGAATAATGTCACGATGGCATCCTACGTGCGCGGCTCGCGCGCGGCGGAGATCGTATGCGTCGAACGCAACGGCCAGGTTTATTACCAGCATGCCGACGATGTCGGAAACGTCGTCGCCCTGACTGACCCGAACGGCGATGTGATCGAACGCTACGAGTACGACGACTTCGGGCTGTCGCGCATCACTGACCGCGCCGGCGCGCCGCTCGCGAACTCGCTAGTGGACAACGTGCACCGGCATCACGGGCAGCGCCTGGATCTTGATAACGGGCTGTACTTTGACGGGAGTGATTACTACGACGCGTCGGTCGGGCGCTACATTACACGCTCATCCGATGGAGCCGGTAGCGGGATCGGTAGTTCCGCGTATGACCTGGCGGGCAGCAATCCGTGGTCGGGGAAACCCGGCGCCCGCCGCGCGGATCATCGTGGGCATGTGACTGTGCTGAAGGCGCATGACTCCGGTCCGCCGCATTGCCCGGGTTGTGGCGCGCTGTTCTGTCGCTGTACGAATTCGACGCGCAGCGCGGCGTCGGATTGGCGCGGGCACGTGACCGTGCTGAAAGCGCATGGCGCAGCGCCCGATTGGCATGGCCATGTCACAGTATTGAAGGCGCGCGGGGCCGCCGGTCCGCTGCCCTGCCCGAGCTGTGGCAGCAAGCTGTGTCGCGGAAACTGCCGCGACTGGGAGGAACCCGCGCGTCGGCCGTGTCCGCATGTGACGATTCTGAAGGCGCCTTCCGCCATTTCGGGGCCGCCGCATTGTCCGGGTTGCGGGGCGCTGCTCTGCCGTTGCACAAGCGCCTCACGCAGCGCGGCCGATTGGGATCATCACGGTCATGTGACTGTTCTCAAGGCGCACGATTCGGGCCCGCCGCACTGCCCCGGCTGTGGCGCATTGCTATGCCGCTGCACAGGCTCGACGCGGAGCGCGGCCCCGGATGGGCATGGTCATGTGACGGTACTGAAGGCGCGCAGCGTCGCCGGGCCCAAGAAGTGCGGGATCTGTGGCAGCACCAGTTGCGGCGGCATGTGCGACGACTGGGAGGAGCCCGTCGGAAAGCCGTGCCCACACGTGACGATCCTGAAGATCCCGGCGATGCTCGCCGGCCCGCCGCATTGCCCGGGGTGCGGGGCGCTGCTGTGCCGCTGCAATGCGATCAGCGCTACTTCCGCGGATGGGCTGGCGGCTTTCGGCGATTCGTCGCAGGCGAGCAAGCGTTGCAACTGCGCCCGGTGTCGCAATCGTTGCATCCATGGCAACTACTACCCCGAGTGCACGGAGTCCCACCCGATGCTGCCGGCGGCGAACCCGATCAGCACGCGGTAGTCGCCAGTCAGCGCTCTGATCGTACGCGGACGAAAACGGCGGCCCCTTTCGTGGGGCCGCCGTGTCGGCGCCTCCGTTTGCCGTGGCGTGCCGTCGCCGAAGACGCGGCCTGTGCCGCGCGCGTCGCGGTCTTGCGCCCGACCTACGGGCACGCCGTCCCGAACACCGCCAGCAGCGCTGCCAGGTCTGACAGGTCAACGGCGCCATTATTGTCGAAGTCAGCCGCCGGGTTGAAGCCCGCTTGCCCCTGTGTGAGACCGAACGACGCGATCAACCCCGCCAGATCGGCCAGATTGATGAACCCATCCCCCGTGATGTCGGCCGGACACGGGTCGGCGCTCCCCGCGACCGGCAGAATCGAGACCGGCAATCGCAATCCCGCGCAGTCCAGCCGCAGCGCCGTCACTGACGATGCGCCGGGCGGAACGCACGCCGCGGTCGGGATCGTGAACAACTCCGTCCCGGGAGAAAACTCGGCCAGATTGAAGTCGGGCGTCAGAATGCCGATTGCGAGCAAAGCCCCGTCCGTCGGATCCTCTACCAGGCCGGTCAGGATCGACAACACGCCGTCCGCGCCCGGGAAAGCCAGCTCGCCCGGATCAAACGCCGGTGGCGCGATCGTGATTGCCTGCGGATTGCCGACGCCGACAACCGCCCCGGCGCTGCGCGTAATGTCATATCGCCAGATGCGCATCGAGTTGTCCGGAGTTCGGTCGATCGATTCAAACAGATACAATGCGCCGGGATTGACTGATGACACCACGAATCCGCCGGCGCCGACAATACCATCATCCGACAAGTGGAACTGAGCGGTTGAGCCGTTGGCGTTGTAAACCAACAGCCAGTCGTTCTCATTGTCGGCGTATGCGCTGAGCACGAACACGTTGCCGTTCGTATCGACCTCCGCACCCCGCACGGCGCCTCTGTACACCGGCGAGAAATTCGGCGGGCTCGCGGTGATCTCAGCGTCCAAGCGCGGATCGATCGCGTACGTCGCTTCCACGACCGGGCTACTCGTTGTCAGCCGAATCCGCGCGGCGGCCTTGTACCGACGGGCAATCCCAGGCGCGAACGGATCGCTGTAAAACACGATCGGGTCGAAGTCGGCCGGCTCCACCATCACCGGCGCGACATAGACCACGTTGGGATCGGCGCCCCACTCGACATCCACGGGCGGCGCCCCCAGTTGCTGCGTGCTGTCTTCCGGGTCCGGCGTAAGGCCGACATAAACCCGCGTTCCCGCCGGGCCCGGCAGCGCCTGCCGCCCGAGTGCGATCGATGCGTCATTGATGCGCACAAGCCCTTCCACCCAGTGCGTTTGGTAGATCGCGCCGCCGTGCAGCGTGAGTTGCCCATTGGCCCGGTAAGACCCTGACGGATCCGGCGGGCTCGCGGGCGTCAGCGCCGGGGCGATGCAGGCGGCGCCGCCCTCGAATAGCGACCCATCGAACGCATACAGCCGGTCCTCCGCGATCGTCCCCGCCGACTTGCCGGCGATCATAAAGCGCGTTTGGGATGGAATCTGAACCGGAGCGCCGCCCGGGCCACGAAACGCCCACGATCCGTCGCCGGCGCCGCACGGATAAAGCGATGGATCATGACGATGCATGTCGTAGGCCAGCGCGTCGTAGAGGTCGGCATAGCCGTCAAAGCTGAATCCGGCGTCGGTGCAGGCCGCGCCGCCTGGCAGCGCCTGCCCCATCGCGGCCACACTGAACAGGTAGTCCAGTTCGTCGACATCCTGGTTACCCGTAAAGTCGCCGCACTCGGGCGAACTGCAATCGATACGCGGATCGAAGTTGTCAATCCACACAACGGAGTCTTCGCCGCGCAGTTCTAATTCGACATAGGTTCCGCGGCGGAAGTTCAGCGCGCCGCGCGGCACACGCGCGCGGAAGCTCGCCATCTCTGATTGCCCCGGCGATCCCGGTCCGGACGCGGGAACGCCGAGCGTCGCGATTCGGCGCAGGCTGTCGCTCACGTCCGGCGTATCCGAGAGATAGACGATCAACTCAAACGGCTGGTTCGCGTCGGAGGAATCCTGCCTGACGAGATAGTCGAACGCGATTGTGACGTCCTCCTCGCCGGCGCGGGCGAAGGCGCCGTTCGCGGCCACGGAGCGGGCTGACGCGAGCGCGAGCGGGTGACGCGTGCGCATTTCCATATATCCGTCAGTGTCGGGCGCGCCTCGATTGGGATCATCCACGCGGCGTATGCGACCGCTGACCTGCTCGGTGATGTCGGCGTTGGGCAGCGGGATCGGGTCGGCGTCGTCGCGCAGGCGTGTGCGCACGCGCACGTCGAACTCCTCGTCATCCTCCATGTTGATGACCTTCAGCGAGAAACCGAGGAGCGGGATATCCGTTATTCGGGCGCCGTTCGAGACGCGACCGTTCGGATCGACCGTCAGCGGATTGCCGAGCAGGTCAACGAGTTCACCGTAATACAAGCGCTGTAGCGCCGTATTCAGCACAGCGCTCGGTCCCAGCGCCAGCGTCTTAACGTAGAGCGCTTCGGGCGCGGCGACATTCGGATCCTGAAACACGAAGCCGGGTCGATTCGTCAGGTTCACTTTGGCGCCGGACAGCGGCTGATTCGAATCACCCAGCACCGACAGTGACTCCAAGGCCCACGTGTCGTTGTATCCCTCCCCGGGCGCATGTCCCCCGACCGGCAGTTGATATGCGCCGGATTGCCCGCCGCCCGACGCGAGATCGACATCGCGTGTTCGAAGTTCGAGCAATTCGCCTTCCAGCAGATCGAGTCCCTGTCGAATCAGGACGGAAATCTCGTTGTCCTGCACGATCGGGCGCGGACTCGCTGTCGGGTCGGGATCGAGGTCGAGAAATCGATCACCCTCCGACAGGATGACGTTGCACTGCACCATCGCCGAGCCGGCAACAAAGAACTCGCCGCCATATCCGGCCGCGGACTGGCGCAGGCGGATGTCGTTGTTGATGATGTCGGTGGCGCCGTCCAGGTCGCCGAGCCGAACGTTGACGTTCGCCCGCCGGATCGTCGCGTCGCGGACGAACAACGAGCCGTCGACGAGCATCGTTCCCCAGCCGCTCGAGTCGATCGGCAATGAACACGGCGCATTGGGATCGGGGCTCAGGTCGACGGTGACGCCGGCGCCGAACACCTGCAACTCGTGCCCGGCGACGACCTGCACAACCCCGGTTCC
>JAGQOO010000011.1 GCA_020427345.1 Phycisphaerales bacterium
TCGCAACTCCGCGACGCCGCGCAACGGCTGCGCGATCATGTCGAGCCGCTCGACCGCGCGCAGGCGTAACGCCGCGCGATCCAGCGCATGCCCCGCGACGCGCGCAACGCGACGCCGCTGATCCGCGAGCGTCGTCAAGATCGCGCGCATGTCGGGCGTCACCATTTCGGCGGCGGCCGTTGGCGTCGCGGCGCGAGCGTCGGCGACCAGGTCGGAAATCGTCACGTCGACTTCGTGGCCGACCGCGCTGATCACCGGAATCTCGCTCTCCGCGATCGCTCGCGCGACAATCTCCTCATTGAATGGCCACAAGTCCTCAAGCGAGCCGCCGCCACGCGCGACGATGATCGCATCCACGCCGCCCAGCGCGCCCGCGACGCGACTTACACGCCGCACACCGGCCGCGACTTCCTCCGCCGCGCCGTCGCCCTGCACGCGAGCGGGAAACACGAGAAACTCCGTCAGCCGATAACGCCGTTTGGCGGTGTGCAGGATGTCGTGGATCGCGGCGCCGCTCGGGCTCGTCACCAGCGCAACACGCGCCGGACGGACCGGAATGGCGCGTTTGCGTGCCGCCGCGAAGAGCCCCTCTGCCTGCAGTTTTTCACGGAGTTGACGAAAGGCGAGTTCGAGTGCGCCGACGCCGCGCGGCTCGAGCCGGCGGGCGATGAGCTGATATTGCCCGCGCGCCGCATAGACCTCGATCGCGCCGGTGGCGATGATCTCAAGCCCGTCATGGAGGTCGAACTTCAACTTGGCGGCGTCACTCCGCCACATGACCACGCGGAGTTCGCCGCGCGCGTCCTTGAGCGTGAAATAGAGGTGACCGCTTTGCGGTCGTGACAGGTCCGCGATCTGCCCGACGACATGCAGTGTGGCGGGCACGTGCCGCGCGATGGCGCCCTGCACCAGATCATTGACCTGGCTCGGCGTCAGCGGCCCCGAATCCGGCCGCGGTCCGCGTCCGCCGCGCGCCCGTCGCGGATCAAACGGCAACTGCCCGGTCATGCGACGGGTCCGCAAAGCGTCATTGGCGCACTATGCCGGTCGGGCGTCTCGCTCGCAAGCCCATGTCAGAGTGCGGGTTTATCCGCGCGATCGCGTCCGCCGCAGCAACGCACAAGCCCCGGTCAGCATCAACGCGGCGGCGCCGGGCTCAGGAACGGGCGGCGAACCAGAGTCGTCAGCGCCGGTCGCGGCCTGCGGAGAGGCCAACATATCTGACACTACGCCGAACCCGAACGGCGTCAGCATTTCGTCATCGGATATCGCAACGTGACGCTCCAACCACGCGTGATCGCCGCGCGCGTCCGGGATCAGCGTCCATCGGTCACGCGGTAGCGACCCGCCGGCGCCGGAGCCGTCGTTACTCGCATTGTGATCGGATCGGGTTCTTCGCGGCTGCGGGCCGTCCTGATTCGTGTGGTCAAGGGGCTCTCCCGACGCGTCGTCGGCGTATGTCGGACTCGCCGCGCACATCAGCGCGACAAGACCGGCGACGACGATACCGACCCTCCTGATGGTTCTCATATCCTCGCTACCCCTCTGCCCTACGCTGACAAGTTTTCCTGCACGTATTTTGCGGATCGAATAATGTTCCAGCCCACATCTCGAAACCGCGGGAACCGCCCCATCGTTCCCGTGATCAGGCGCATGTCCTCACCATCGATCGTGAAGTCGAGCTCGAGGCCCGTCGCGTCCATCAGCGTTTCATGCAACGCGTACTGCATCGTGAACACGCGTTCGCGCAATGCCCAATTGTCGAGCTTGTCCGCGATCTCCAGCGCCTTGTTCGTAAACACGGCCATGCTCTGCTGCAGTTCGCGACCTTCCAGCCGCCGCAACGCGATGTTCGCCCCGCACACGCACCACCAGCCGTAACTCTCGAGCCAGTCGCCTTCGAGCGCCGTGTCTGTGCGAATGACGGCTTCCAGTCCATCCATCAGCATCTGTATGCCCGCGTCGGGCGTTATCGCGCCGAGTTGCACATCCACTTCGGTCACGCCGGCGCGATTGGTGTTCGCGATCCCCGCCAGGCGCGTGTCCGCGAACTCCTCCGCCATACGCGAGTACAGCCGAAAGCTGTCCTCCAGATCACGCCGCGCGGCGCGTGCATGCTCATCCGCCGACCCCGGCTCGCGATCCATCATGCGCCTGGACGTATGTCCGCGCACGTACAACGCGAACGCCTGGTTCTTGCGGTCGATCTTCGAGATTGGCGGATGCAGTGAATACGTTTCAACAACGACGTGCGCGAGCGCGTGGGCGGTGTCGAGATTCCACAACGTGTAGTGCGTATTGGCGAGATTGGTCTGCAGTTGCAGTCGCCGCTCGGCGGGCAATGGCCCGTTCTGCAAACCGCGGGAAATCGCGTCCAGCGCGAGCGTGTAGCGCCCCAAGCCGTCCCATGCGCCGCATTCACGGTTACACGCCCTTGCACGCTGTTCCGGCGATCGAGCGACGCGGTTCATGCGGCGGGCGGCATTCACCAGCGCGGGCCAGTCGCCGCGAGCGTGCGCGTCGCGCGCCTGTTCGTCAAGTTGTTCGAAAACGTCGTCTGTGGCAGCGTTTTCCTCGCTCGGGCCGGATTGCCAGATGTGTTCGATCACCGCGTCAACCGACCAATCCAACACGCCCGCGAGGTTGACGACAAAGTCCAGTTTCGGGTTGCCGCTATCAGGATAGAGCTTGGTCGGGTCGCGCGCGAGTGAGCGGGCGAGATCCGCGCGCGTCCAACCCTTGTAAACGCGGGCCAGATCGAGCAGCTGATGCAGGCGGTCCCTTCGTTCCGTTTCAGCGGACATGGCGTCCCCTCAAACCTCCCCCCGGGCGCGCTGCGCACACGCGCATCGCGATGCCGGAAAGTCCTCGTTGTGAAGTGGATCCCGCCCGACGCCGAAGCGACAGCCGAATTCTAGCGACCCGCATGCCCTCTCTCGGGAAAGCTGCGAAAATTCCTGCGCGGCGCCAAACGGCCGCGGCGCCCCGAAAACGCGAGCGCAAGAATCGTCGGCTTCTTTTCAACTTTACAACCCCATCGACCGTACAACTCGCTCGGCGTTGAGGCTTCCCACGCGGCGAACGCGCGATCGCTGCGCGAAACTCGACGCCCGACGAGCGACACCGGTTCTTATGGGCCGCAACGGCCCGGGCGAAGCGCCCTACCTTCGCCTGTCCAACCCTCCGCCGGCGTCGCGAGCCGTAACCCCCTCGCTGCGACCCGGACGCCGCCCGATCAACGGCGTTCGGGTTTTTTCTTTTCGAAGCGGCTCTCGGCGAATAAGTTAAGAGGAGACGCGTTCGGACTTATCAGACATGGCTTTCGGAAATCGCTTGGGCATGAAGAATACACGAGCGGCGCTACGACGCCGTCTGCTTGGCTGCGCGTTTAGCCTTTTCGCCGCGCTGCAAGCATCCGCGGATTCGCTGCGCTTCACGCAGGACGCCGACGGCGCCATCACGACCGCCAAGCGCGATGGGCGATTACTGATGTTCCTGATCTTTGACCGCTCGCGCAACGTCAACTCGCGCGAGCGCAACCGCATCAAGCGTGTGTTGCAGGATCCGCAACTCGCCGAGGCGGAACGCCGCTTCATCCCCGTCGAACTGAACAGCGCCGAACATCTGCCCGAGATGCGCCGCTGGGGGCTGGGCGAAAAGGCGAACTTCGAGATCGCGTTCGTCACGCCGTCCGGCAAGCTGATCCATCATTGCCGCATCGGCACTGTCGACAACATGATCACGCAGATCCGCACGGCGTGGACGGAGTATGGCGCGGCCGTTTACAACGATGAGGTTGAACCGGCGCTGACGGCGCGTTCGCTGCGGATCAAGGACGTGCGCGATGCGCTGTTGAAAGTCCGGGCGCTGGAGATTCAGGACGCCGGCCCTGATGTCTTGAGCCTGCTGGATCGCGATGGGCTGAGCGACCTCCGTCCCGACTTGTTTCGCACACTCGCCGCCCTGTCTGCGCCGCGCGGCGTGCGCTTGTTGCTGGATCGCGCCGCCAAAGAACCCGAGGCGGCCGATGCCCTGACCGAGTGCACCCCGATGGCCACCGAACTGCTTTTGGAGGGGCTGGTGCACGAGGACCCCGCCACCCGGCGGATCGCCTATCGCGCGGTGACGGAGGTGTGCCGCATCCCGGCGCCCAAAACGGAGAGTTTCTGGGAAAAGGCGACCGCCAAGGCGAAGCGCGACGAAATCCGCCGCGTGCGCGAACTGGCCCGCAAGTACGCCGCGAAGTACCAGCAGGACTTGCCGGAGCAGCGCTAGGGCGGGCCGAAAACCACCCCAAGAGAAGCAAACTCAGGGTGAATCGCTGCCACCGACGCCCTGAAGCGGGTACAAGAATGGTGGTTGGGAACCGGCTGGGTAACTCTATTGTCGCCGCCTGCTGCCCGATTTCTGACGCGGGGGGTTGGAAGACCGCCCGGCCGCTGGTATACTATTCTTCAACTGGGCGGGGAAAATGTATGCCCGTTCAGTGACAACCAAGCCTCGCAACTGCGGTCGCGACCGGTTCCTATCGCCTCCTCCGTCGCGACCGCCCTTATTTAACGCACTACAATCGCGGTTTTCGCCGAAACAAGGCGATCCAGACGCCGTTGCGAGTCAGCCATGCGTCCGCGCGTTCTGCTGCCAGTTCCCCTTACCCCCGTCGCCGAGGCCCGGCTTGAGCGGCGGGCCGAGGTCATTCGGCCGCCGGACACTAAGGCAGAGACCTTGCTCCAACTCGTCGCGAACTGCGACGCGATTCTAGCCCGCACGAACGTCCGAATAGATCGAGCCTTTCTCGCTGCCGGGCGGCGGCTGCGGGTTGTCGGTGTCGCCGGCGTGGGAACGGATCGCGTGGATCTGGCGGCTGCTGCGGAAATGGGTATTTCGGTTTTGAGCACGCCTGAAGCGGCGTCCGACGCCGTCGCTGAGTTTACGCTTGGGCTTTTGCTGTCGCTCATGCGGCCGATCGCCGGTTCGGCGGCGATGTATCGCGATGGGCGCTTCGCCGAAGCGCGGCGCGAGCCGCACGGAGTGGAGCTGCGCGGCAAGACGGTCGGCATCGTAGGAATGGGACGTATCGGCTCGCGCGTCGCGCGGACCATGTCGCGCGGTTTCGACGCTCGAATCGTGTATACCGACATCATCGACATCAGCGTGCCCGACGTCGCCGCTACGCGCATTGAGTTGTGCGAGTTGCTTGAAACCGCCGAAGTCGTGAGCCTTCATACGCCATTGACCGACGCGACGCGCGGCATGATCGACGCGGCGGCGTTAGCTCGCATGCGCGAGCACGCGTTTCTGATCAACACCGCTCGCGGCGCGGTGATCGACACGGTCGCACTTGTTGAGACACTACGCGCCGGACGTATCCGGGCGGCGCTGGACGTCACCGATCCGGAGCCGTTGCCGACCGACCATCCGCTGTTTTCGCTGCCGAACTGCCTGCTGACGCCCCATGTCGCCGCCCGCACGCACGCGGGTATGGAACGGATGATGGGCGTTGTGGATGAAGTGTTGACGTTCCTCGGTGTCGACGTGCCGGTTTAGGAAGTCGCGTCAGTCCGGCGAAAATCGGTCGATCAATTCCTGCGCGCCCGCCCATACGAAAAACAGCACCGTCACGATCAGAATCGCGTTGCTGACCCAGCCATTGCGAAACGCTCTCGGTAGCGCGCCGCGATTGTTGAGCCATAACAGACTGCCGGCGACGAACGGCATGAACAATGCGCCGAAGACCGCATACGCCAGCGCGATCTCCCTAATCTTCCACACCAATGTCGGCAACGGGGCGATTGTCAGGAACAACAGGAACCCGAGATACGCGCGCGTGCGCGTCAGCTCCCGCTCGCGATCGGCCGCCGGCTCCCAGCCGACCGTTCGCGCGAGATCGGCGAACAGGTAGGGCACGCCTTGCCAGACGCCGAGCAGGCTGGAAAACACGGCGCCCCAGAATCCGAGCAGGAACACGATTCGCAAAGGCCCCCACACGCGTTGCGATATCTTGTCAGCGAGTAGCGCCGCCACCTCGCCACCGCGCGCGCTAATCTCCGGCACGGTCATCGCAATGACGAGCATCAGCACGCCGAACGCCGCCGTGACGGCGTAGCCGATACTCAAGTCAAGGCGGCATTCGCGAATTCCGCTATCGCCGGCGCGGCCCTCTTCGCGGATCCAATAGCCATAGGAAAGCAGAGTGACGGTTCCGCCGACGCCACCGATCAGGCCGAGCGTCCAGCGCAGCCGTTCGCCGTTCAAGCCAACGGGCGAGACGAAGCGGACCGTACTCCAGTCGATATGTGGTAATGACATCGCCGCGCAGATCGCGACAGTCAGCACCATGACGCCGACACACGCAGTCATCATCTTCTCAAACAGACGAAAGCCGCCGATCAACACAAGCGCCATGCCACCGAACGCGTGCAACAATCCCCACATCGCGCGCCACTGAAAGCCTCCGGGCAGTGTCGATTCGATTGGAACCAGCGCCTCAATCGCGACGCCGCAGGCGTTGATCAGCGCGCCGCCTGTGACGAAGGCCCAGATGAGCAGATATACGAGCAGCACCCAGTGCAGCCGCATGCGGCGCGTCCAGGCTTCGAGCAGCGTCTCGCCGGACCCGAGTTGCCATCGCGCAAGGCCTTCGTTTAGCGCCCATTTCAGTAGTGCGCCAAACACAACCGCCCAGAAAATGCCGACGCCCATTCTCGCGCCGGCGAAACTCGCGGTCATCAGGTCACCCGCGCCGACGCCGGTCGCCGCGACGAGCACGCCCGGGCCGATGCGTCGCAGCCAGGATATCTTGGTGGAGTCAGTCATAGCGGAAGGGCGACGCTCTGCGCGGCGTCCGCGCGGACTACATCAGTTCGAGCGTCTTGTTGCGTGCGTTGGCAAGATCAACGCCATAGAGCGCGAGCAGGCGTTGGGCCGTGCTGCCGTCCTCGCGCAGCAGCGCCAGCAGCAAGTGCTCGCTTCCGATCTCGGCACTTTCCAACTGTGTAGCTTCGTCGATGGCGTGCTGAATCACATTGCGATAGTGCGGCGAGCCGGGCAGGCGACCGAACACCCACGTGTCTTCCGTTTCGTGCTGCACCAGTGTTTCGAGTTTGCGCGTCAGTTCATGCTCATCCACGCCAAACGCCCGCAGCACTTCGGCGCCGACGCCTTCGCCATGGCGCATGATCGCGATCAACAAATGCTCGGTGCCGACGTACTCCAAGCCCTGCTCGCCCGCGACGAGCTGCGCCAGGTTCTTGATCGCGTTGGCGTCCTCGTTCAAATGCGGCATCGACATTGAAAAATGTCCCTTCGGCGAGCGCGGAAGTTCGTGAAATGAGCCTCATCCCTTATAGCCGGGCGGCGCCGGATCGCCAAGCCGGGCTAAGCAGTCATCACTAGGCGTCGAGTTGTTCGAGCTTTGTAAGCCACTCCGAGAAGTGCGGGCAGCGCTGCCGAATGGCGCTGACGCCAACTTGTCCCACGAGCGCGGGTCCGTCGACATTTTCGTCATAGTCACTGAAGTACCTCTTAATCCTCGCTTTGGGATGGGAGTCTCGCCCATGGTTGATGTGCTCGGGCGTTGCAAAAGCCGAGCACTCGCTGGCCAGATCCTGAATTCGTTTGTCGGCGTCCTCGAACCAACCCGCGAGGCAACTGACGTCTGCCAAGACGAGGGCCTCGAACTCATGCACCTGCACGTAGGGGATGAATCTGGGGTCCTGCAGCTCTTTCGAAAGTGATTCCCCAAGCCGGGCCGCCTGATCGTGTGGATCACTAAGTGACATCGCCTCATCATATCCAGGGAAATCACGCGGCAAGGAGTACAAGTCTACCATCACTGAGAATCGCACGTCGTCTGATCGATCCTCCCGCATCCATCGTCGGATATCTCCCAGAGAGTGACGAAACGTGTTCAGCAGCCCTCCAGTCGGAATGCGACCCTTCCGACGCGCGTGGAGGCCGGTGAGGCGAGGCTTTCCCACAAACACGCCGAACCTCTCCAAGTGTGGCCCCAACACGCTCGTTGCGAAGGCCTGCTCAGTCTGCCCCTCGACAGTCAGGTTGAGCCGCTTCATCAGAAGGGGCCCCCACCGAGCACATTCTTCTCCCATAGCTGGCCTAAGCTGTATTCTTCCAACCACTCGGCAAGCTTCACCTCATCGAGCCGTTTGAAGGTCGATGACTTCTCATCCCGTTCCGCGACGACGATGTCGGCAGCGTCAAACGCGTCCACCAACGCTGATGATTGGGTCGCGACAATGACCTGGCAGTGATGCGATGCCTTCTTGAGCAAGCCGGCGATGATGGTCTTCGCTGCGGGATGCAGTCCCAGTTCAGGCTCATCGACAATGATGACATTCGGGAGATTCTCGACAGGCTGAAGCAACAGCGTCACGAGCGAAATCGCCCGGAGTGTTCCATCAGACAGCTGGTGCGGCCCAAAAATCTGATCGGAGGCTTTCTGGCTCCAATTAAGAATGATCTCCTTGTTGTTGGGGCCCGACGGTTCCAGTACGAAGTCGCTAAAATACGGCGCGATCTGTCGAACAGTAGAGACAATTCGATGATACGCGACCGCATTCTGAGCGTCCTTTAAGGCGTACAACACAGCGGCGAGATTGCCGCCATCAGGCATCAACCACCGGCTGTCGCCGACATAGCAGTACTGCCTCACTCTGGACGTCGGTGAAGTATCATGAAAGTGGAAAACGCGACACTCGTTTAACAGCCGCCTAAGCACTTTGGCGACAGCCTCGCCGCCCTCAGCTGACTTTCTGATTCCTGTCTCAGGGCGGCCCGGTTCCAAAGTGACGGTTTTGGGTGACCCCACCCAGCCCTGCCTTAGGAAGCTAAGCTTCTCTTCCGCAAACATAAGTGTGTCGCCTGCCGCGTGGAACATACGCATTGAGTACGAGTCCGAACCATTGTCAACGTCAAACTCCAGTGTCGCTTCCAACTGCGGAGTTACCTTCGGCCCGAAATGCAATAGCGACTGGGCCCGTCCTGACGCGGCGATGTACTGCTGAAGGCGCTCGCCCATCATCTCATTGAGCATCTTGAAGAAGGACACGAGATTGCTCTTGCCCGCGCCGTTGACGCCAATAAGGACATTCAACGCCCGCAATTCAAGGTCCATCTCCCTGATTGACTTATAGCCCCGCAGGCTGATTCTTCTGAGTATGTCCACTACCGATCCTCCTGACGGGCAACCGGCGCGGTCGCGAGAGTCGACGGCCTAGCGCATGCGCCGGTCCAAAATACTACCGCTTGTAGGCAGGATAACCACTGGACAGATGTGGAAACTAATCGGCCGGATCGCCAAGCGGGGCTACCGCGGGTCTTCGGTGTCGATCCCCTCGAACAGCACCGACCCCAGCCGGATATCGGTCGCCCCTTCTTCGATCGCGACCTCGAAGTCGTTGCTCATCCCCATCGACAAACGCCGCGCGTCGGGCCGGGCGACGCCCGTCTCGATCCACTCGTCGCGCAACGCTCGCAACTTCGCGAACATCGGACGGACAGTTTGCGGATCGTCGGCGTATGGGGCCATCGTCATCAGACCGAGCATGTGAATCGTCGGGCAGTTCGGCAGATGCTGAACGACTTCCCTTGCGGCTTCCGCGCTCAGGCCCGTTTTCGCGTCCTCTCCCCCGGTATTGATCTCGACAAACACACCGACGCCGCCCGACGGGATGTTCAGGGCTTTGGCGCGAGATTCGATCTCATCGGCGAGGCGAATAGAATCCAGCGAGTGGATTTCGCGGCAAACCTCCAGCGTCTGGCGGACTTTGTTGCGTTGCAGGTGGCCGATCATTCTCCAGCACGGCTTATCGCCCGCATCGCCGCCGAGGTCAGACCCCAGTTTCGCGGCGCGCTGGGCCAGTTGCTGTGGCCGATTCTCGCCGAAGTCGCGCACGCCGATCTCCAGCAAACCACGCAGCGCCGCCATCGGGGCGTACTTGGTCACGGTGAGCATGCGGATTTCCGCCGGGTCGCGTCCGACGCGCTCGCAAGCCACGAGAATGCGGGCGCGTACGGCGTCGACGTTTCGTTTGAGGATTTCGATTGGCGTCACACGCATAATTTACCGCAAGTCGAATCAGGTCACGAAACCGCGCTCGCGGTTACTGCGGCAACCGATCCGCGATCGCCCTGGCCAGGCGGGCGACGCTGAGGGGGGAGGAGCCCTCGGCCTTGTTGTTGACCGTGCAATACACCGGGACCGCGAGCCGGAGTGATTCGAGGCACAAACCCGCCAATTCGTCGCGCGTCGTGTCGTCGGCGTCGACGATCCGATCAAACGGGTCGTACTTGCGCTGAGCGCCAGCGTAGTCGAGATTGCGGCGGAGGTTCCATCGCGCCACACTCGCCGGGAAGTCGCCGACCGGACAAATCGCTATCTGCCGCGCAATCGGCGGCATCGCGGGATGCACGGTGTAGCAGTGCGCGGCGCCCAGCCGTGATAGCGTCTCCGCATACCCCGCCGTCAGCAGTTCGGCGTTGCGAATCTCAACTGCATACAGTGTCTCGCGCGGCAGCGCTTCGAGAAACCGGCGCAGTCCGTCCAGCCACGTGCGCGGACCGCCGATCATCGCCGGCGCCATCGGCTCAAACTGAAAAACCAGCGGCCCCACGCGATGACCCAAGCCGCGCCGCATCGGCGTGATGACCTCGTCGGTCGCGTATTGCGGATCGAGATAGTGCGGATTCTCGCGCCAGATCGTGCCACCGTATTCGTCGCGTTCGCGCACGCGCGGCTGCGTGACGGCGTTGTGCGCCTTTGTCATGAAGCGAAACGCGTCGGGCGTCGCATTGGCATAGGCGGCGAAATCCTCGGCCGAGATGGGGGCATAATAAGTCCGGTCGATTCCGACGACGCGCATCAGCGGGTGTTTCGCGTACGCCGCGAGTCCGTCGCGGGCCAAGCGCCCCGTTGAGAGAGGATCGCGATAAATCAGCCCGGCCCAGCCGGGGAACGACCACGACGACGTGCCCAGATAAACGCCGGCCGGCAGGCGTTCGGCGACTTCGCGCCATTCCTGGGAGACGTCAGCCGGTCGAACCGCGTCCGTGCTCGGGTCTTCGCCAAACAGGTTAAGCTGGCCGGAGTTCGTCACGACCGCGATGATATCAAGCCGCGAAATCGGACACGAGGAGAACGAATGCCAGAAACGGAAGCGATGCGGATCGTGCGTGAGAAGATGAACGACATTCCCTGCGTGCGATCACTCGGGTTGGAGATCATCGAGCATAGCGAAGGGTTCGTGCGAATGTCCGCGCGGCACGATCCGAACTTTGACGGCGTGCTCGGCGGTTTTCACGGCGGCATGCTGGCGAACGTGGCTGACTGCGTGGCGTGGTTCGCCATCGCGACGCGCATCGGGCCGCATGAGCGCCTCGTGACCACCGACCTCAACATCCGCTATCTGGCCGCTTGCATGGGGGATTGCGTGGCGACCGGGCGCGTGATCAAGCTCGGCAAGACCCTCTGCCCGGTGCATGTCGAACTGTTCGACACGCAAGGCGAGATGGTCGCCGTTTCGACAGTGACCTACATCCGCGTCGACAACCTGGGCGGGGCGCCGAAGAACTAGCCGACTATTCGCTCGCGATCCACCGCCGCAGCGCGGGGAACAAGCGCGACTCAATGTCGAACGCCCCATCGCCGAACACGCCTTCGTTCAGACGCATTGTCCAGTGAGAGCCGACAAACGCGTCACGCGGTCCGGACGCGACTCGCAGCACGCGCCGCTCCGTCGCAGGCAGCAGTGTCGACGCGGAGTCGAAGGCGGTGGCGTGTTTCAGGCCGTCGGCCGTGTCGAATTGCCAGATGACCGTGGTGTCGGCGAGCGCCTTTCGTGCGAATGACGCCTTCTCGATCACGTCGCGCGCGATGCGCTTGATGAAGATCTGCATCAACTCCGATGGCAGACCGTCGTGTCGATCGATCGCGTCGGCGCGGCCGGTGCTGATGATCAGTTCGCGACGAACCGCCTTCGCTTCCGGCGGCGAGACCGCTACGCCAAGCCGCGCTATCACGTCATCACCCGCCCAGCGCACTGTTCGCATCACCGGATAACGTCGCGGCAGGTCACTGATGTCGCGGACCACAACCAGCGGCTCATCCCAACGATTCCAGTATTGGAGGTCGTCGTCGGTTCGCGCGCCGAGCAGCATTCTCAGCGCGTGATGCGCCAGGCGCGGCGCAAGTGCTTGCCCGAGCGCGCCGGCCGCCAGCCACGGCAGGTCGGTCACGCTGTATTCGCCGCCGGCCGTCGGCTGCGACGCGAGCAGTACATCGCCGACCTTGTTCTCCCAGCACGTTTCGCTCGCGAGCAGTGTCGCGAAGCCGCTCGGATCGGCCACGCGTTTCCAGCTCTTCGTCGCGCGCAACACGCGAATCGCAAATCGATCTTCGCCGTCGAGCACGCCGTACGGAAACACGTCCTGCAGCGCGAATCCGCGGGTGGCGGAGTCGCTGTAGTCCACGCGCGCCGACATGATCTCATGTTCGGACGCGAAGGTCTTCACGGTCGTATCCACGCCGGCGGCGCGAAACAGGTCCGCCGCCGTCGCCAGATCGATAATGACATGCGCGCCGGCTGACATGCGCATGAGTTGGTCCGCGCTCAGGCTCAGCGCGTCGATGCAGGATCGATCAACAACCGCGACGGCGCCAGAAACGCGTTTCTGCAAGGTCGCCTTCGAGCGTGGCGCTTGCAGTGTCTCCACGCGGAAACCCGCCAGCGAATCCGCGAGTCCCTCCAACGCCGGTGGTAGCAATACGCGATCCGTTTCCAAGAGCGGCTTCATCGTCGACCAGCGCGGCGTGTTGGCCAGTGGATGACATTTCGGATCGCGCTCGGCGATCGGCAGAAACTCCAGCCGCGCGAACGCCGGAGCGTCGGGGTCGAGTCGAACCTGCAACTCTCGCACATCTTCGCCGGTCTGGATCCAGCCGACGCGCTGATTCGCGCGGGCGCCGTCGGCGAATGCCGTCAGCGGAACGCGCCGCGCTTCGACGATCTCGTCATTGATGAGCTGTTCGGCGAATACCGCCGCCGAGCCGTTCATTGACTCGTCGCCGAACGCGCGGACAAGGTACCATTGTTCGCGCTTGCAAGGGGCGGGGGCGCTGACGGGAGCATCGCCGCTCTGCCAACGCCAACTGCGCAACGTCTTTCCCGCAAACACCCCGCCCGTAGGCGGTCGCTTAGCACTCATCCTTACTCCCTGACCCTGACGCGCCGACTCTGCAACGCGATTGGCGCCGAGCGAGTATTATTCGATTGCGCCAGCCGCGCCAAATCACACCCGACATTCGGGAGAGACCCATGACGAGAACGTCATTCACGCCAAGTCTGATCCTCGCAATCACCTCCGTTACAGCCGCGCTCGCCGAGCCCCCGAATTGGCCACAATGGCGAGGCCCGACGCTCAACGGCGTCGCCGAAGGATCGCCGCCGATCCACTGGAGCGAGAAAGAGAACGTGATCTGGCGTGCCGACCTGCCGGCGTGGGCGGCAGCGACCCCGATTGTCTGGGGCGAGCGGGTCTTCGTCGTCACCCCGTCCAAACTGACCGGTCCCGACGATTTCGAGATGGCCCGCAGCCTGCGGATGCGGTCGGTCGACAACCCGGGTGGACGCGATGTGCTCCTCCAATGCCGGTCGATGAAGGACGGGGCGCTGATCTGGGAGCGCAAACTCTCACCCGGCAACGCCTTGTGGGGCAAACACAACATGGCGTCGTGCTCGCCTGTGACGAACGGCAAACAGATCATCGCGCTGGCCGGGACCGGGCAGTTGGTCGCCTACGACATGGATGGCGCCGAGCTGTGGCGGCACGACTTGCAGGACATGTACGGGCCGATCGCCCCCGGCTGGGGCTATGCCTCATCGCCGCTGCTATTTGAGGACAAGGTCGTCGTGGCCGTGATGCAAGGCGACGGTCCGTCGTATGTCGCTGCCTTCAAGGCAGTTACGGGTGATCTAGCCTGGAAGGTCGAGCGCGTAACCGACGCGAAGCGCGAATGCCCTGACGCCTACACCACCCCAACCATCAGCCGCGTCGGCGACCGAACCGACCTGGTCATCAGCGGAGCCGACTGGGTCACCGGCCACGATCCTGCGAGCGGCGCGGAACGATGGCGAGCAGGCGGTCTAAACCCCGAGGGACGCGGAAATTATCGCATTTGTGGATCACCCACCGTCGTGGGCGAGGTCATCTACTGCACCAGCCGCGTGTCCCCGATTCTCGCGATTCGCGGCGGCGGGACGGGAGACGTTACGGAATCGGGGCGCCTGTGGCGCTACGACGGCAAGGGCGGCCCCGATGTCCCGACGCCCGTTTGCGACGGCAAGCGCTACTACATCGTGGACGATCGCGGACGCGCGACCTGCCTCAACGCGCGCGACGGCGAGGTCATCTGGGGGCCGGAGCGGACGGCCGAGGGAACCGTCAGCGCATCGCCGATCCTGGCGGGTGATCGTGTCTATGTCGTGAACGAACGCGGGGTTACGACCGTGTTCAAGGCTGCGGACAAGTTCGAAATCATCGCGACAAATGAACTCGACGATGATTTTACAATGGCATCGCCGGTGGTCGTGGGCGAAACGATCTTGATCCGCACGTCAAAAGCCCTGTACCGCATCAGCGAACGTCGCGAGTAAATCCGCGATTTTCCGCAATGTTTGCGCGATCTTAGCGCAGCGGTCGTTGTGGCGCAACACCAAGATTGGCATAATTGTGGCCGTCTCGCTTGAGGAGGTGAGACAACCGCCGGATGGGGAAGGAAGCATCCCATCCACGCAACCGTGTTCGCTCAAGAGCCCCGGCGTCGGCCCGTCGCGGTTCGAAAATCTACAGGAGGATGAAAAGATGAAGAAGTTCTTCGCCCTCGTGGCGTGCGTCGCTTTCGTTAGCGCCGCGAATGCCGACCTGCTCTCGTTCTGGAATTTCAACAACACCTCGAATGACAGTGACCTGCTGAACTCGACCGGCCTCGACGGCCTCCGCTCTGGCAACGGCCACATGCGGGACACCAACGCGTTCGAAGACGGTTTCCTCAACGGGGGACGCCTCTACCCGCTCATGGACACCTTCAACGGTGATCCGGGCGCGCTGGTTGACCTCTCGGTTCGCGATCCCGGCGCCAACGTAGTGCCGAGCACCGCCGGCTTCGGCGCAAGCATCGACGTCACGAATCTCTTCGGCGACAACTTCGGGTCGGGCACCAGCGACAACTGGGGTTCGTTCAGCGGCACGACCACTGGTCAGGTTGTCGGCAGCTTCGCCGGCGGCTCGCTCGTCCCGGTCGGCTCCGCCAATAACGGTAGCTACTTTGATATCGTCGCCGACCTCTCGGGTTGGGCCGACATCGACGTGACCTGGGCCCAGCGCGGCACCAGCACCGGCTTCAACAGCCGCACCGTCTCGGTCTCGACCGATGGCGTTGTCTTCACCCCGATCTACGTGAACGCCGGCGCCCTGACCAGCACGTGGACCGCTGAAATCGCCGACGCCGGCGCCCTGCTCGATGGCGCCAGCAACGCGATCATCCGCTTCACGATTGACGGCGCGTCGTCGACCAGCGGCAACAACCGCTTCGACAACATCGCCCTGAACGGCACGATGATCCCCGAGCCGGCCAGCCTCGCGCTGCTGGTTCTGGGTGGCCTGCTGCTCCGCCGTCGCTAAGCGATTCGTCGCTCAGCAGTAAGGTGATATCTCGCGCGGCGTCGGGCTCTGCCCCGGCGTCGCGTTTTTTTGTTCAGCCCATTGAATGGGTTATCATGTCGGGGCGAGCCAGTTGCGGCGCGACACGCGCCATTGGAGACCTCACATGAACCGTTCCATCGTTCGAATCGCCTGCGCACTGACGCTTTGCGGCGCCATGACCGCCGCCTTCGCGATGCAGGACGCCAAGCCCGAAAAGAGCGCCGCCCAGCGCGCATTTGATCGCCTGAAAGAAACCGCCGGCGAGTGGATTTCGCGCGAGGACGCGGACAAGCCCAACCCCGATGTGTGGGTGTCGCGCCGCGTGACCTCAAACGGCTCGGTGATTCTCGAAGACATGTTCCCCGGCAGCAATCACGAGATGATCACGATGTACTACGTCGAGGGCGACCACCTCGTGCTTGTCCACTACTGCGCGCTCGGCAACCAACCCATGATGACGTGCAAGCCCGGCGACGGCGACGAATACAAGTTCGAATTCGCCGGCGGCGGCAATATCAAGCCTGACAAAGACATGCACATGCATGACGCCACGATGCGCCTGACCGGCAAAGACTCGATGTGGGCGGAATGGCGCTCGTGGAACGACGGTAAGCAGATGGACTCCGTCGTATTCGACCTCATCCGCAAGCCCAAGAGCGCTGACAAGTAAATGCCTCGCCGCCGCGGCATCACCCGGCGTGATTTTGTGCGGCTTGGCGCGATCGGGGCCGGCGGCGTCCTCGTCGGCTGCCGCGGGCCGGGTTCGCGCGGGGCCATCCGCGAGGGGGATTTGGAACACGACTCCCCTTTGTCCACTGAGAGCCTCGCCGCGATCGCGCTCGACCGTTTGCGACGCGGCGGCTGCTCATATGGCGACATCCGTATCCTGACGACGCGCCGCGAGACGATCAACGGCCGCGACGGTCGGATCGAATCGGTAGAAGACTCCACCGAGCGCGGCTTCGGCGTTCGCGCGCTGTACAAAGGCGCGTGGGGCTTCGCGGCTTCGCCCGTTGCGTCGCCGGCGGAGGTTCGGCGCGTAGCCGATCTCGCCGTTGAGGTCGCGCGCGCGTCGGGGAGCCGGATCATCGAGCCCGTCCGTCTCGTCGATGAGCCCCCGCATCAGGACCGCGTGATTACGCCGCGGGTCGAAAACCCGTTTGACGTAGCATTGCGCGAACGGTGCGACCTGTTGTTGTCGGCGATGGAAGCGATGGCCGGCCAGTCGCAGATAAAGACGACGCGCGGATCAATGTGGGCACAGCAGGACTTGAAGCACTTCGCCTCCACTGATGGCGCCGCGATCGACTTTGATCTGCTCGCGACGCATGGCGAGATAGAGGCGACGGCCGTCGCCGATGACGCGTTCGCGTCGCGCACCTTCATGACTCCCTACATTCGCGAGGGTTACGAGCGCGTACGCGGCGTCGATTGGGTGGCGCAGGGGACGCGCGTCGCGCAGGAAGCGCTGGAAGCCGCCCGAGCGCCGCAGATTGACCCGGGCCAGTACGACCTCGTGCTCGATCCCGCCAATCTGGCGCTGACCATCCACGAGTCGTGCGGCCACGCGACAGAACTCGACCGTGCGCTCGGCTACGAAGCGAACTACGCCGGCACGAGCTTCCTCACGCCGGACAAACTCGGCCACTTTCAGTATGGCTCAAAGCACGTCTGCCTCATCGCCGACAACACGGAGCCGGGGTGTCTCGCGTCCACCGGCTACGACGATGACGGCGTCGCCGCGCAACGGTGGGACATCATTCGCGAGGGCGTGTTCGTCGGTTACAGCGATAATCGCGAAGTCGCGGGGCGTGTCGGCGCTAAGCGATCGCACGGCTCCTCTCGCGCCGATAGTTGGTCGAGCATTCCAATCGTGCGCATTGCGAACATCGGTCTGAAACCCGGCGCCGGCAGCCGCGACGACCTGATCGCCGACGTCAAGAACGGGATCTTGATCGAAGGCCGCGGCTCATTCAGCATCGACCAGCGCCGGTATAACTTCCAGTTTGGCGGCGACGCGTTCTGGAAGATCGAGAATGGTCGGATCGTGGGCAGGGCGCGCGACGTGATCTATCGCGACATCACGCCTGATTTCTGGGCGAAGTGCGACGCCGTGGCCGGCCCCGAAGAACGCGGCCGTTTTGGATTCATCACCTGCGGCAAAGGTGAGCCGGGGCAGCGCGGCTGGATGACGCACGCGGCGTCGCCTGCGCGGTTCCGCGAGGTCGAGGTCATTCGCGGCGGCGCGTCGTAGTCCCGCTACTTTCCGGTCAGCAGTTCTTCCTCACGCGCCAGAATCACATCGAGCGCCTCACTGCTGTCGTCGATTTCGCGTAGTCGATCCGCGAGATCGCTTTGGAACATCAGCGACAACCGGGCGAGGGTCATCAGGTGCTGGCGCTCTTCGTGCGCGATAATCAGCACAAACAAATCGGTCAGTCGCCCGTCCGGCGCCCCGAGTGGCACGCCTGCCGGAACGCGCGCCAGACACAGCATCGGCTCGGCGGTCGCCCAAGGCATCACCGTGCGCGGATGCGGCAACGCCAATCCGCCGGGCAGGGCTGTGGCGCACAGCGCCTCGCGCGCCTCCAGCGCCTCGATCAATCCCGCACTGTCATAAACAAGCCCAGTTCTCTCAGCCAGCTTCACGAGTTCGCGCAGCACCGACGGGCGCGATCGCGCCGGCAAGTTCATGTCGATGCCATGAGGAGACAGCATCGTTCGAAAGACAGCATCAGAGCCGTCGCGCATCGCACGTTCGAGATTTCGGAGATCCGCCGCGCCCAAGGTGTGCATTTCGCGCTGCAACCAGTCCAGCATCTCCGCGTGATGAAACCGCCATTCACCGCGAATCATCTGCCCGGGCAGTTGCCCCTTCTCCGCCATGCGGCGCACTTCGCGGGCGTCCATGCCGATATGACGGGCGAGCTGCTCGAGGGTCATCGTCGTAAACGGCATCACTCGCCCTCGCGAAACAAACGACGCAGTGTTTCCGTTTGCGTGGTTGTCGGCGCCGACCACACCTGTAAGAACATCGCTTCGCGCAACAGCCGCTCGGCGACATGCGGCTGGCAATACCCGCTGCCTTTGGCGACATTGAGGAGTGTGATCGCCAGCCGGGCGAGCAGCGCGTTCACCTCCGCGCGGAACGACTCCTTGGAGAAGTCCTCATCGAATCCGAGGCGGGCGGCGGCGTCATACAGGCGATCGCTGACCTCGCCGAACTCGCGCGTCAATCGCTCGACCAGCGCCGCGAGTTCGCCAGTGAGTTTGTTCGCCCGATTCCGAAGCTCGTTCACGATCCGCCGCGCCAGCCCCACGCCAACCGCCGACACGACCAGCGAGCGTACCGGCGCTCGATCGCCGAGCGCCGCCGGCATCGGGCCGCGGATGATATCAGCCTGCTCGATGCGGACGCCTTCGCACGTCACCGCGCAGGTGTGCGAGGATGTCAGCGCCAATAACCGCATTGCCGGTTGTACCGAGACGCCGGGATCAGCGAGCCACGCAACCCCGAGCACCTGACGACTATCCTCCAAGTCCGCGCCGGTCACGAGGTAGTCGCAAAACGGCGCCCCGGTCACCCATGGCATTACGCCGTCAATCACGATGGCGTCGTCGTCGAGCCGACCCCGCATCTTCGGGGCGCCACCCTGCCCGCGCGAGGTCGTCAGTTGGCTGATGCCGACCGATGTGAATCGCTCGCCGCGAGCCAATGCCGGCAACAGCCGCTCTCGAAGCGCACGATTCGGGCTTCGCGCAATCAGTCGGCAGGCGGCGTCTCGCTGCGTCTGAATCAACGCCATCGAGAGCGAACCCGATGCGATCGCGTCATACGCGCGGAGTTGATCGACGTCCGACAGCTCGGCCCCGCCATACTCCTTCGGGATCGCCCAACGCGAACCGCCCGCGGCGCGAATCCGATCCAGCACAAGACGCACGTCCACCGGCCCCGGCTCGAATGCGGTATCGAGGGGAATCAGGTCCGCCGCCAAGGCGCTGAGGTCATTCATCAATGCGTCACGGGCCATAATCTCGCGGGATTCTAGCGGTTTCCGGGCCATTTCTCGCTATACTTTGGACCTTTCAGCAACTTGAGATCAGAGCGAATCGTCGAGCCGGATCGGTCCACCCGGCCGAGGGGAGGAAGAAGCGTGATCCTGCGAAAGAAGAGCAAGCGAATTCGCGCGCTGGCGGTTTTGGCCGGCGTGTTGAGCGGCGCCATCGCGATGGCGACGGATGTGCACTTACGTATCGTTACCTGCAACGTCAAAGAGGGCATCGCCGACACGGCCAACGCCCGCGACGCCTGCGGCAACATGCTGACCACCAACGACCTCGACGGCGCCGGGCCGAACAGCGGCCTGAACCCTGACATCCTTTGTTTGGAGGAGACCCGCAGTCTGTCGAATCTGCAGAGCTTCAGGGACGACTTCCTGCCGGGCTACCACGTCACGCGCGGCACGTTCGTCGACGCCGGTAACAACTGCCAAGCGTGCATCTACCGCAGCGACCTGACCTTGCTCGATACGGCCGAGCTCGTGACGAACGGCCCGCGCCGTTTGTTGCGGGTTGTGCTAGATGTGCCGGGGACCGATGAGCATCTGGTGGTTTACACGCACCACTTCAAGGCCGGAGTGGAAGCGTCAGATATCGCCACCCGCGCAGCAGAAGCCAATCGCTCCGCCAACCATGTTTCCGCTAACTTCGCCAACGGCATCAACCTCGACGCCACAGGCGCCCAGTACTTTCCTAGCGCGTACGTGTTCGTGGGTGACCTCAATCACGACGACTTCGCCGGCGCCACGATCAACCCGATGCTCGACGGAGGCGACAACGGTCTGCCAACCCACCTGAACGACGTCCGCTCCGAAACACTCGCGGGCGCGAGCGTCAGCCCGTTCATCGGCGACACATGGAGCACGCAGGGCTCGTTGGACCGCAGGTACGACTACATCCTGGTCAGCGACCTGATTTTCGACCCTCTCGACACCAACAACAATGGAACGGTTTCGCAGGCCGAGCGTAACGCCGCCGGCTTTGTTTACATTTCCGGAGATGACCTGGGCCGCCGGGCCAACGGCGACGTCGACGCGACCACCCAAGGGACCGACCATGCGCCGGTCATCCTCGACATCACGCTACCCTGCCGAAAAGGCGACCTGAACGTCGACGGGATCATTGATCTGCCTGACTTGTCCGGTTTTCTGGCAGTCTTCGGGCTGTCCGACGGCGACCCCGGGTTTGAACCGTGCGCCGATCTGGATGACAGCGGCACAATCGACCTGGGAGACCTGTCAGGCTTCCTCGGCAAGTTCGGCACGACCGGCTGACCCCACGGGCGGAGCCCGTGCGCGGTTTTTGCACAATTGGTTGTGGCGCCGGCGGTTGTTGCGCACAACCCATTGCCGAAAAATCGAAAAAAAGTTTGACAGATCGCCGTTTTGAGCCAAAATAAAAATGTGGCCGGTCAGGGTTCGTGGTCTCGCCCGCAAACTCATGGGCGACGGGGAGATACGAACTCAGCACGGCCGGTCGCCGGGCGGCGAGAGTCGCTCAGCGGGACGCCGGTGACGGCTGGCGTCTTGGTCGGCCCGGGTTGAGGCGATTGTCACCTGCCGCGGCTCGGGGGTGTGCCCATTGAAAAGGAGGTGATCAATGTCGGGTGATAAACAGTAGGCTGCGCCTGCAGCGAACGTGGCTGCAGTACCAGCAGCCGAATCAACATAAGGCCCGCCGGCAAACGCGAGTTTCCCGGCGGGTCGCTTTTTTTCCGAAAGTCGCTCCGTTAGTAGCTGAAGTGCTTGATCTGCTCGCCGCGCTCGCCGATCTGCGTCATCGCGTCGATGCCGATCTGCAAGTGCAAGTCCACGTACTCCCGCGTAACGGCGTCGTCGCTCGCGCTCGTCTTGACCTCCTCCGGCGTCAGCGGCCGGTCGGAGATCAGCAGCAGCGCCCCGCGCGCGATCTCATTATGGTGCCCGACGACAAACAGCGTCGCCGTTTCCATGTCGATCGCGATCGCCGTCATTTTCGTCTGCAGCCACTCGCGGAATACGGTGTCGTGTTCCCACAAACGCCGGTTCGTCGTATAGACGACGCCGGTGCGATACTCGAGGCTCCGCTCCAGCAGCTTTTCGGAAACGAACTTGTGCAGTTTGAACGATGGCAACGCCGGCACTTCAGGCGGAAAGTAGTCGTTCGATGTGCCCTCGCCGCGGATCGCCGCGATCGGCAGAATGAAATGCCCGATTTCCGTCGATGTCTTCAATCCGCCACACTTGCCGAGAAACAGCACACCCTTCGGCGGCAGCGCGACCAGCAAGTCCATGATCGTGGCCGCGTTGGCCGATCCGATGCCGAAGTTGACCATCGTCAACCCGGCGGAATTCGTCGCCGCCTGCATCGGCCGGTCTTCGCCGTAGATGTCGCAGCCGAACTGATCGGCGAACTTGTGGACGTACGTGCTGAAATTCGTCAGCAGAATGTGCGTGCCGAACCGATCCAGCGGCATGCCGGTGTAGCGCGGGAGCCAGTTCTTCGCGATGTCGAGTTTAGACCGCATGCGTATCCGTCGTTTGGTTGAGGCTCGCAGCGACGGATTCTACGCCATCGGCCGCCAACCCGCGTCCGCCCACAATTGGCCGCTCACCGCCGCGTTGCGGATCATAAAGCAGATCGCGTCAGCGATTTCCTCAGGCTCGATCAGCCGGTGCAGCCGCGTATTCGGCAAAATCGCCTGCTCGATGAACTGCTCGCCGAGCTCGCGAACCATCGCCGTGTTCGTGTAACCCGGGTGGATGATCGCGCAGCGCAGTCCGTGGAAAATCGCTTCGGCGCCCAGCGTCGCTTCGGCGCCTTCGAGACCGGCCTTGGCGGTCGCATAGGAAATCTGGCCCGGATTGCCGGCGGACGAGACCGACCCGATGAAGATCACGACACCCTGAATCTTCTCGGCCGAAGTCCAGCGCTTCAGGCCCTGCGACTCGCGGTGTTTCGCGACACTCGCGATGGTCTGCATCGCCCAGTAAATCGGCGCCGTCAGGTCGACGTCGAGCACGCGGCGGAACAGCTCTTCGGGATAGATATCGAGGGCGCCGGTTTCCTTGTCGCGCCGCACCGCGAGGCGATCACGCGTAATGCCGGCAGCCGGAACGCACAGCGACACGCAGCCGAAACGCGATTCCAAGTCCGCGAACACCGAGCGGCGAAACTCGCCATCCGTTACATCACCGGCGAATGGAAAAACCACTTCGCGCTCAAAATACTTGTTTGCTTTGTCGGCGAAGGCCTTCACTTCGTCCGCCGACATGTCGACTACCGCGATCGCTCTCGCCCCTTCGCGGGCCAGCGCGATCGCCGTAGCGCGGCCGATACCGCGAGCGCCGCCCGTTACCACCGCACAATGATCACTCAACTGAAGCCGCGAATCGCGCCACTCGTCGTGACCGTTCCCGTTTGTCGACGCGCCGTTACCGTTCGTTCCGCTCGCCATGATGTCACCCCTGTCCGATAAGCGGCAGGCGCGAACGCCCGCCGATTGTAGTTTTCAAAACGACCCGCTTACTTCCCCAATGGCTCGGACCGCTCCTCGAGCCAGTCGCAGGCCTTCGGCCACAGGTCACGATGCGCTCTGCTGCTGACAGCCATGCCGATGTGGCCGACCGGGAACTTGATCGTCTTCCGATCGCTCGAACCCACCGCGTCGTTGAACGGCTCCGACTGCGCCGGCGGAACGAGATGATCGCCCTCGGCAATCAGGTTGATGATCGGGCACTTGATATTCCGCAGGTCGACGCGTTCGCCGCCCACTTCCAAGCGGCCCTGAATCAGCCGATTCTGCTGGAACATGTACTTGACGAATTGCCGGAACGTCTCGCCGGCGACGGGAATGTTGTCGTTCAGCCAGGTTTCCATGGCGAAGAAGTCTTCGAGGTACTTCTCGTTGTCCATGTTCTGGTAGAAGTTGATCGGCTTTTCCAACAGGTTCTGCACCGGCTTGAGGAACTGGAACGACCACTGTAGCCATTCCGCCGGCGCGTTGCCGTAAACGTCAATCAGCCGATCGATGTCGAAGTAGCGCGCATCGGTCCAGACGCTGAGCAGGCTGTCACGACTCGACCAATCCACCGGCGCGGCGAGCATGATCAGGTTCCGAACCTTCTCCGGTCGCAATGCCGCATAAATCGAACTCAGCGTTCCGCCCATGCAGTAGCCGAGGATATTGACCTTGTCGCAGCCGCAGCGCTTGCGCAACTCGTCAACGGCGTGATCGATGTAGCGGAGCGTGTAGTCTTCGATCGACAAGTGACGATCGCCGTCGGCCGGCACGCCCCAGTCGATGTTGTAGACATCGAAGCCGCGCTCAACAAAATGCGCGACGACGCTCTTGCCGTCGCGCAGGTCGAGGATGTACGGGCGATTCACGAGCGCAAAGACAAACAGCGTCGGCGTCTTGAAGCGCTTCTCAGCGCCGGTTTCGTAGTTCAGCAGGCGCAGGCTGTCCTCGCGGTAGATCGGGCGGGCGGGCGTAGCGCCGACGCGCGTCCGCTGAATGGCCTGCGCGACTTTCGGCAGCGCCATCGTCTTGGTCAGCACTTCCTGCCACTGACGCAGCATCGCGTCGGCCGTCGGCGCCCAGGGCATCTGTGTCATCATGCTCGCTTCCTTCGACTATGCAAAAAGCCGGAAAGCCGACAATTCTCATCGGCCTTCCGGCGTACCGCGCCGCCCTGCGCTTCCACTCGCTGCGGCGTCCAGTTCGTTGCGTCAGGCCTGAATACTAGCGTTTAGCGCTCCGCGGCGCCTTCGCGCCGGCGCCCTTTTCGAGCGCTTCCACTCGACCGCAAAGTTCTTCGAGGCGATCGACGAGACGGTCTTCCATGCCGCGAATCAAGCGCACCATGTGGTCCGTGTCCGCGCGCGAAGGCATTTGCGCCGCTGACAGTCCCTTCTGCAGCGCCTGGTTCATCGTCTGTTGCCACGCCAAAGCGCCTTCCATCGACTGCTTCATCGCCGCCAGGAACTGCTCCGACCGCATGAAACTGTCGAGGTGATCCGTCATGGCGGCAAAAAAAGCTTTCCGCCACGCTTCCGCCGCGTCGTTACTCGGCGGCGCTACACCGTTCGCCGATAGACGACCGACGAAGTCCCCCCAGAATCGGGTGAACTGATCAGCGCCGGGGATGCCGAATTGCTCGCCGCTCACGGCTCACTCCTTAAGTGGCGCTCGCGCCGCAAGCGGCGCGAGGTCAACCGAGTCAGGCGCTTACTTGCCGGCCGGGGCCTTGGCCTTTGTATCGCAGCACTTGACGCCGTTCTTCTTCATCACTTCGGCGAAGCTGTTGAACATCTCGGTGTTCGCCTTGGCGACGGCCTCGGTCGACGAGCGCATCGTCTCAAGCGACGACCGCATCACGTCAGTGACCTTGTTGGCCATGTCCGCGAAAGTGGCGTTGTCCTTCATCTCGCCCATCGAGCGGAACATCTCGAGGCTCTTGTCGGCCTGCTCGTTGAACATGTTCTGGAACCGCTCGTAGTTCTGCTTGCCGAAGGGCATGAACTCGTCAGCGGCGCGCTCCCAGTTCGCCCGCATCTCATCGCCCGACTTGCGGGCCATGTCGGTCCAGAACTTCGCGGCGTCCTGCTGGAACTTCAGGCCGGCCTTGAAGGTCTGGTTGTAGTTGTCGGTCATCATCTTGAACTGGTCGGTCCAAAAGTCGGTGGCGGTCGCGGTGCTCATTGTCGTCGTCCTTTCCGGGCCGAATTCGGGCCCTGATTCATCGTTCGTCTACGAAGAGGTTATCATCCCTTCCCGGCGGGGTCAAGCACATTTTGTGCGTTCGCACAAATCCTCCCGATTGCCATATCGGCCTGATTTCAATACAGTTTAAGGGCGTTGGGGCGAAATTGTCGTGTTGTTTTTCGGGATTGCGCCATGTCAGCTGAGCCGCTTCAGATCAAGAAGTACCCCAATCGGCGTTTCTACGACGCGACAAACAGCCGGCACATCACCCTGGGGGACTTGCGGGACGAGATTCTGGCGGGACGCGAAATCCGCGTGACGGATTCGCGTTCCGGCGAGGACCTGACCAACGCGATCCTGACGCAGATCATTCTGGAGAAAGACCCGCTCAAGTTGGGGGTGTTTCCGCCGGCGATACTCCATCAGATTATCCGGACTCAGCATCAGCATCTCGGCGGCGTTTTCGAGCAGTGGTTGCGGCAGTCGATCGAGGCGCAGCGGGCGTCGCAAGAGCAATGGGCCAAGTTCCTGCGCAATACAATGGGCGGCGCTCCGACGGATTGGACGAAATCGTGGATGGAGGCGTTCATGCCGCGGTCCGTTCGGCCGCCGAACGAGCATGAGGCCGCGCCGAAGCAAACGAAAAGCGCGCCGGCTGACGCGTCGGTGGCGGAATCGGAAATCGATGAGTTGCGGCGACAACTCGCCGAACTGACGAAGAAGGTGGCGGAGTTGGGTCGTTAGAGCGGCGCCTGCCGGTAGTTGACCTTTGAATACGCGGCTACCAGTCGGATCGCCTCCTGCGTACTCTTGGTACAGCCCTTGAACATCAGCTTCGACAGGCTGCCGGGAACCAGGAACGCGGCGTAGAGGAGCGCGTGAACAAAGGACTGAGTCACGAAGCGCGGCTGTCCAAAGTCGATGATGGTCTGCCGGCCAGCTTCCAAGCGTGGCATGATGTGCAGCGAGCGCGTCTGTTCCGCCTTTTCCACGTCCTCAAGGAAGCTGGACACGTCAATGACATCGGCCTGCTCGATCTCGATGTCGCTATGGTCGTCAATAAACTCCAAACCGACCCTTGATGGCTCGGATCGGGCGAGCGCCGCCAGTTCGCGGCAAACGCCGAGCACATCGTCAAACTCCACAACCAGGTCTTCCGGGAAGTGCATGACTACCAACGTGCCATCCCACGCGTTGATGCGGCGATACATTCGTCGGCCCGTTGCCGATTCGTCTCCAATGACGCCCAACAGGCCGCCTTGGGATGCGATCCAGAAACTGCCACCGGCGCGGTGACTGATCTCGCGACAAAAGAACAGCCCTAAGCCCGCGTTTACCGACGAGCCGTATGGACCGCTTGGCGCTGCGCCTGATACGTGCGGAAGGACTGCGACGCGCAGCGCTTCGAGGTCACTGCTCACTTCGGGGTAGTTTTGCTTCAGGGACTGCCGGACTCCGCGCCCGCAGTCGCAGATTGCGATCTGGACCGCGTGGAGTTCTGGAAAACGCTGGGCAATCGCGATACCGCCTATGGCGGAGTTCGCGTGCTGAATCACGTTACGCCCCAGTTCCGCCATGCCGTACTGAAGCGCGTCCAGCGCGCCCGACTCGGCTGGCAGCCCTAGGCGCGCGGCGCTATCGACAAAACGTGTCACGTCTGAGTGGCGCCTTAGCACATGCAAGCCTGTGTTTTGCGTTGACTCGTCCCACCGGTCAGAACTGGCGCCGCGTTCGATGACCTCACGAAGCCCCATCGCTTCGAGGTACTTGTTGCACGGGTTCGTCGGATCCAGTTCAACAACCACCGCCGCTCCGTCCGCGCGCAGCTTGCTGCCGAACGCGCAAAACATCGCCAGCGCCCACGGCTCCATGAACTCAACATTTGAAAAGTCGAGGATCGCGCCTGCGGCGGCCTGCCTCCAGCGCCAATCCCAGGTCATCAGCGTCGACCGAAGATGCGTGGCCTGGCCGTTCCAATTCTGCTTGTTCAGCACGATGCGATAAGAGGCGTCAGACATAGCCGGATTCTAGTCTCTCACATTGGACGATCGAAACGAGAACCGGCCCCACTAACGCCGTCCGAGCTTCGAACTCAGCGCCTTCTTCAGCGCCTTCATCGCCGCGTCGCGCTCTTCCGCCGTCTTGAACGCAATGTACGTCACCGACTTTCGCCCGATCGCGGCGGCGGTCAGACCCCGGCCGTTGATGCCGGCGGTCGCGATAGCGCGGTTCATCGTCGCGCCCAGTCCCGGACGGTTCGGGCCTTCGATGCGGATCGTGTTCATGCCCGTCGCCGGCAACAGACCGACATCGCGGGCGGCGTTCTTTTGAGCGGCGGTCCGAAGCGGCGCGAGAAAAACGCGCGATGTGTTTTCCGTCACGCGCCGCGCAACGCAGAACTCCAGCTCCGCGCCGGTCGTCTCCAGCGCCTCGAGCACGCGGGCCAACATCCCGGGTCGATTCCGCATGTCGCCCGCCCACACTTCGATTTTGCGAATCGTGAATGCCATGACAATCTCCCGCCGACAACAAGGGCGTTGATTCACGCGATTTGACCCGCGTATGTTACCGCCAATCCGGCAGGTCACCGAATACGACCGGCTACAGGAGCCGCCGGTACTTCGCGAATCGCTCGTCGAGCCCCTTGCGCATGTCCGCGGCCTCGCGCGAGAACCCCGTCTTGTCCATGACGAGCGCCTCGAACCAGTCGACCATGCCCTTCCAGTCGCTCAGGCTGATGTACTCGCTGGAAATGCGCTTGCGCTTCGTGTCCATGTTGTGGTAATTCCCCAGCGCCACGCAAACGCCCGTCGCCATATAGCCATACGCGCAGTACGCCGTCGATTCACACGTGCCACCGTCCATTAGCTTGCGCTGATACTTGAACGTCTTCCGCTTTGCGAGAAGATCTTTGCCGACGCGATCCATAAACGCCGTCACGCGCGGATCGAATATCGACGACTTGTCCCCGACGCGCAGGATCGGGCCGTCGCCGATGCGGGCATTCGGCAGCGCCTTGCTGGTTTCGATCGCGATCACCGGCGACTTCAGCGGAATGGTCCGATCGCGCGCGGCGCCGATGGCGCCGATGAAGCCGACCTCTTCGGCGCGCGTAAACAGGCAGAACACATCCGCTTTGGCCTGCTTCTTCGATAGCCGTTGCAGCAGAGCTACCATGCTTGCGACGCCGGCGAGATCATCGCACCCCCGCGCCAAGACCAGATCGCCCTTGAGCCGCGGATCCGGCAAGTCCCACATCCCCGGCGCGTTAGGCTCAACCGGCTTCGCGACGCGAACCGCGACCTCCTCCGGCCGCGCGGTCCGGCCGATCATTCGGTAAAGCTTCGCCTCGCGCGTGATCTCCCGAATCTGCCCCCGCACCCATTCGCCGTCGCTCCAGAATCGAACTCTCTCGTTCGCGAAATACTCCGGCTCCACCCACCCGCGAAAGTCCGCCAGCACCGTCCGCTTGTCGCGCATACTCGTCGCCACGAATCCCGGATGGTCGCAGTGGGCCGTGAAGGTCAGCGGCGCTGTCTTAGGCGGGTTGAGCCGATATCGGGCGAGGAGGTTGCCCCATTTATCGGACTTCAGCGTTACGCCGGGAAGCGCGCCACATACCTCGCGCAAGTAATCCAGTATGTGGCCCTCAACAAATGAGGCCGTTGGCAGCGTCAGCAGGTCCTTCAGGGGCTTCGGCAGGGGCATGTGGCGATTTCCTGTTGTGATCCGTTTGGCGATGGCGAATAATAAGAGGCTTGGTCGTTCGGCTCCACAAACGCCCCGCTCGCCAGCGCGGCGCCGAACGGACAAATGTAAATTCCCAGGGAAACTTGCCATGAAACGGCTGTTTACCTCGTCTACCTCCTCTGACATGGCCATGACCGCGGCAGAGGCAGCGACGGTTACAAAGCTGGTCGGCGAAGCCCAGAAGGGCGATCGCCGAGCCGCCGAGCGACTCGTGCGCGAAAACGA
>JAGQOO010000120.1 GCA_020427345.1 Phycisphaerales bacterium
CACCAGTTTGACGGATTGTCAGATGCAGTTCGTCACTGGCGCCCCAGACGCAGTTCGCCGCATCGGAAAACTGGTTCGGTCCCGGGCCGTAAAAGCCAGGTCCTTTGACGCGCCACTGATAGCCACCAAACGCGATTTCTCGCCCGCCGGGGAAATCGGCCCATTGATTCGCTTCGCGCGCCGCGTCATCCGCTGTGTCGAACGAAACGACGTCGAAAATGGCGGCGCCGGACTCAAGGGCGGGGCTCTGCTGGTACGCCAGTAGCATGCGGGTGGTGGCAGTTCCTGCTGGAGCCGGTCCCGTGTCAAAGCGGACACAGCGGAGAACGTCCGTCGGGGATGAGGCGTCAAGCACCGGCGTTGACTCGTAGGCGATCAGGCTGCCGTCAGAGGCGCGCCACTCGACGTTGATCAGCGCTCGCGCGGCGCCGGTGATCGGGTTCGCTGAGCGGTGTCCGACGCGAGCCGAGACACGCCATCGCTCGCCCGGCGCCGTGTCGAGCGCCTGCCACAAGCCGGACAGTTCCCATGGCCCCGTGTTGGCGCCCGAAATCCGCGCCGCGAGCCCGCCGTGGGCGACCAGCGAAGTTTCAACCGAAACGGCGCCGAAACGGCTCCACGCCGCGAATGGGTTACCCGAATTGACGAGTTCAAAGCTAGGATTGCCGAGTTGGCAGTCGGCTCGCGCGTCTTCGATGCAACCCATGATCGCTACCGCGAGCACAACCGCCGCTCTGGACCCATTGATCGCAAAACGCATGTCTTGTTGTTACCGAGCCGGCGGCGCGAATTCAAGGCGCTGCGCTGTAACATGTTACATCACGTCCCGGAAATAATCGGATAACATTGACCCGATGTCAGATCATCCGTATGCTGGCCGTTACAAGTGTTACAGAACACTGCCGCGATGGTGTTTCGCTCACACGCGCGGCCACACTTCAGGAAGGGGAGAATCTCCAAATGAACCGACGTTTGTTTACATGCGCGGCAGGGGTGCTGTTCGCGTTCGCCGGGGCAAGCGCCATGGCGGATCTCGCGAATTACTCGCAGGATTTCGAGTCCTTGAATGCGGCGGACACCGGCGCTTTGGCCGGCGACGGGTGGAAAGTGTTCGGAAACGTCTTCGACGGGACCAACGGAAACTACCTGTACGGGTACGGGGTCTTTCCGGCCCCGAACGACGGCGCGGCGTTTTCAGCGATCGCGACAGGCGAGGGCGGTGTTGACCAGGGTGCGCAGCAGTTGTCGATATTCAGTGATTACAACAACGGCGACCATGCGAACGGTCACAAGATCGAATCCAATGTGTTTCAGGAGCAGGTTGTCGGCGCCGCCGACGTCGGCGCAACCTACACGTTTTCGTGGGACGCGAAACTCGGCAATCTGGGGGGCGCCTCGACCGCTTTGGCGTTCATCAAGACGCTCGATCCCGGCAATGGCTTCGCGCTGACGAACTTCATCACGGTAGATATGACGAGCATTCCGACGACATGGGGTTCCTACAACTCGTCGATCTTCATCGATAGTTCGCTTGAGAACCAGATCCTCCAGTTCGGCTTCCTGAACAACGCGACCAACTACGAGGGCTCCGGCGTTTTCTACGACAACATTAACTTTGCCCCTGAGCCGTCGAGTCTGGTCTTGTTTGGCCTGGCGCTCACGGTGATTCGCCGCCGCTAGTCGATTCAAACGTATGCTAACCACGATGGGGCGCGCCGCTCGCGGAGGCCCGTTGCGAGTTGCCGCCCCCATCCCTTCCGCTGCGCCTCCGCCAGCCAGTATTCGCGCGAGGCACGCAGACAGTTCGGCTGCGCATGTTCGCGCCGCGCTTGTACTAAACCTTCCGTGACGCTTCTGCTTCGGCGAGCGGCCGGCGGCGACTCGTCGGCGGACAGGACAAGGTGCTCCGATTGTGGGATGCGCTGAGTGGTGAGTCGCGCGGCAGTTTTTCGGGCCACCGAGAACCTGTTGCTGCGATCGCGTTTGATCCCAGTGGCAGAAACGTTGTCAGCGTCGGCGCGGTTGCCACTAAGCTCTGGTCGGTCGCGGACGCAGGCGGGACAGCGGACGTGTGGCGGACACGCTTGATAGGGATCATTCGCTGAAATGTCCGCGAGCGCCAAATCGGACTTCAGTGTCTGATTCGTACTCTTCGCGGCCGAATGAAAACGGGCTCGACCTCTTCGGCGGCAGCGGTTCAACCTTGATCGCGGTGGAGCAGACTGATCGCACGGCGTTCCGATGGACCTCGATCCGTTGTACCGCGACCTGATCGTGCAGCGCCAGGGAGGGAGTCACAGGGAAGAAGGGCGATCGGGTAGGCTCTATGTCTGATCCGCAGTGATCCACACCGCGTCAATCGGCCGCGAGGGCGTCAGGGTACGCGTGATACGCGTATGTGCGATCGCGCTTGCGCCGGGACTGGTCCACAGGCCGCGTTCGGCCATCGCGGCGACCAGCGTCACGCGGTTCATCGGTTCGTCCGCCGTCTTCAATACTTCGGCGGCGGCCTGCAGCGCGGTCGTCGGGGTCGCGTCTGGTTGGCGTGCCTTACTCGGATGAAAAGCGCGCCGGCGGGGTGGTCGGAAGGGCGGTCAGGACCAGGTCGCGCTCAAAGTCACCGAATCAACATCGCCTTCCGACGGCGATGCGCCGTTTGCTGAGACTCTCCGTCCTACTCCTTCGGATTGTCCGATGTGTTCTCGTCTTGCTCCCAGCAAGCCGCGTTGTCCGCCTTTCCCCATTTCGTGTAGAGGTCGACCAGCCGGCGACAAGTCTCGCGGTAAACTCGTATCGCAGTAAGCGAACCATCATCGGGTTCCGCATTCGGGGCCGGCGTTGCGCGCGATTCCAGAGCGTGCGCAATCTCCAAGAGCAGGGACTCCGCCTCCGCGTAACGGTCGGCATCCTCGGAGATCGCATCAGCCAGTTGCCCCTGCGTGTCCCAGCGCTCTGGCGTATCTTGCAAGTCGGACGACGTGTAGAGTGCAAGCGATTCTGCTAGAGGCGCTTCGGCATCGGCCGCCCGATGTTGACGCAGCAGATTCAACCCCAAGTCGGCCAGCGCTTTCGCCCGGGCGCCAGCGTCGTTGGGCGTCGTCCGCGCGGCGGCTTCGACTCCAAACACGCGATACTGCTCGGCTTCCGCCCAATGATCCTGCGCCTCCAGGGCCCTCGCAAGCCCCTGCACCGCCGAGCGCGTTTCCGAGTGATCGTCGCCGTTGATTCGTCGGCGTCGCTCGACGGTTTCTCGCAAGAGCGCTTCGGCGTCAGCGAGCCGGCCTTGATCGAAGCGTAAGTAACCAAGATTGGAAAGGGAGTAGAGCGTTCCGATATGGTCGTCCCCGCCGATTCGGCGATACCCTTCAAGGGCCTGCTCGCAATACGGCTCGGCCTCCGCGAGCTTGCCGCGCAGCCGAAGCATGTTGCCCATGTTGTAGATCGCGTTCAGGGTGGAAGGGTGGTCCGGACCCAATGTGCGCCGGCGTCCCTCGAGCGCCTGGATGTAAAGCGGATCGGCTTCTTCATCGCGCCCCAGTCTGGCGAGCAGGACAGCGAGGTTGCCGAGGCTTGTCAGCGTATGCGGATGATCCGGACCATACACGCGCCGCATGCCATCAAGGGTCGCGCGATACAGCGGTTCCGCTTCGGCCCACCGATTCTCCCGGTTCAACACGAACCCCAGATTGCCAAGTGTCCGTAGAGTCGCGGGATTATCTTCGCCGAGTGTGCGCCGGCGGCGCGCGAGCGCATCTCTGAACAAGTCCTCCGCTTCCTGGAGGCGGGAGAGTTCCTCGAGCGCCGAGGCGAGACCATCCTGCGCCGACAGTGTGTTAAAGTGATCAGCCCCCAAAAGGCGCCGGCGCTTATCGAGGACGTCACGGAGGATCAGCTCCGCATCGCTGAGTTTCCCTTGGCGCCCCAGTAGGGCGCCGAGTTCGAACTGAGACGAGAGTGTTTCGGGATGGCCGGTTCCCAGCACTGCCGCGCGCCTTGTGTACGCGTCGCGCGCTAACGCGATCGATTCGTCATAACGGCCGAGGTTCTCAAGGACGACAACGAGGCTTGCCATCGCCATAATCGTTCGCGGATCGTCATCGCCCAACAATCTCAGCCGACGCTCAAACGCCTCACGAAACAGCGCTTCGGCCTCCTGATGTTTCCCCCGCGCCGTTAGCACATTTGCCAACGCGGCGACGGCGTCAATTGTTTCAAGATCGTCGGGGCCCGCGGATGCGCGCAAACCGTCGAGCGCAGCCTGCGCGAGCTGCTGGGCTTCGTCCAGCCGGCCCAGTCGCTGTACGACGATCGCCAGGCTGCCCTCGATCGTCAGAGCCTCAGGAGAAGCCGCGCCGAAGAGGCGCTGATTCGCCTCCCAAGCCCGGCGCAGGCGGCTCTCGGCGGATTTGAAGTCACCCCTGGCAAGATCGAGAAGCCCCATCTCGTTCAGCGATTCGAGCGTGTCAGCCTGCTCCGCGCCCAACTCCCTCTCGCGGATCTCGAGCGCGCGTTGCTGTGGTCCGGGGGCCGAATCCAGCAATCCGAGCGTACGCATGGTTGTCGCCACGCTTTGCAGAAGAGACGCCTGAACGCCCGGCTGATCCGCAAATCGCGATTCGATCGACTTGATTGACGGCGCCAGGATGTCGCGATCAAGCACGGCGCGCCCGATATCGACGAAGTTGAGATGGCCGAGTTTGGTCTCCAGATCGGCGCGCTCGCCCTCCGGCACACCGTCAACCAGGCTCTCACGAATTCTCATTCCCATGCCAGTCACGTCGATGTTCGTGAGTTGCTCCGATTGAAACGCGCTGACCTCTTGGAGATTCTTGTTCACCACGGCGAGTTGGCGATTGCTGTCGGCCAGCGCGGCGTTGGCGCGCAGCGCCGATACCAGCCCAAAGATCGTGCCGGCGCCGCCGACGGCCAGGACGATCGCGGCGATCGACAGCCCCAACATCAGTCCATGATTGCGCCGCGCGAACTTACGGATTTGATAAAGCGCGCTGGCCGGGCGGGCGCTGATCGGCATGTCTTCAAGGAAGCGCCGAATGTCCTGCGCCATAGCCGCCGCGGATTCGTAGCGGCGCTCGCGGTCCTTCTCAAGCGCCTTGCCGATGATCGTGTCGACATCGCCGCGCAGGGTCGTATCCAGCGTCGCCGCTCGCGTCGGCTCGTCGTCCCGGATGATTCGAGCGGCTTCGGCGACGGGTTTTCCGTTGATTTCCAAGGGCAGGCGTCCGGTCAACAGTTCGAACAACACCACGCCGATCGAGTAGATATCGCTGCGCGTGTCGATGTCGCGCGATTCGCCGGCGGCCTGCTCCGGGCTCATATACGCGAGCGTGCCGACGATCTGCCCCGCGTCGGTGTGGCCCGTAACAGTTCTAAGAGGATCGCCGGCGACCCGCGCGATTCCGAAGTCGAGTATTTTCGGCAGGCCGATTGCGTCCGTGGCGCGCTCATTGTGTCCGTGTTCGGCGTCATTTGTCGCCGCCGACGCCGGACCAACCACCATAATGTTCGCCGGCTTGAGATCGCGATGAATCACGCCTTTCTGGTGCGCGTGGTGCACCGCGTCGCACACGTGCGCGGTCAGTTCGAGCCGCTGCCGCGCGGTCAGCCCATTCGCATTCGCGTATTGGTGAATCGGGGCGCCGTCGATCAGCTCCATCGCAAAGTAGGGGCGCTCGCCTGTCGCTGTAGGCGCTGTCGCGGCTTCGTAGATGTGCGCGATGCCGGGGTGTTGGAGTTGGCCCAGCACTTCCGCCTCACGCGCGAAGCGGGCGAGGAGTTGCGGTGATATCAGGGCGCCGCTCATCACCTTCAGCGCCACGCGGCGGCGCGGCGATTCCTGCTCCGCCTCGTATACGACACCCATTCCGCCCGAACCCTTCAGGCCGAGAATGCGATACTTTCCGATCCGTTCGGGCATGGACGGCGAATCGGCGTGGAAGTCGATGGCGCCGGCGTCGAGGCGCTTCGCGGCGGAGGCGGGATCACTTTCCTCCGCCAGCATCGCGCGCACTTCATCGAGCAACTCTTCGTCGGCGCCGGCCCGGGCGAGCCACGCATCGCGCTGGTCGCCCGGCAAGTCGAGTGCGCCGATAAACAGCGCTTTGACCCGTTGATAACGTTCCGGCGTCACGGCGTTTCACCTTTACGAAGTTCCTTTGCCAGCCACGCTTTGGCACTGCGCCATTCCGTTTGCACGGTGGTTCGCGAAACGCCCATCGCTTCGGCGATGTCATCCTCTGACGCGCCCGCGAAGAACCGCATCTCGACAACGCGATGCTGCCGAGGGTCGAACTGCGCAAGGCGCGTCAACAACTCGTTCAGCGCCAGCACGTCGATATCGCTGTCGCGGCTCGGCGTCAGCCCCGTGCTCAGCGTTACCCGACCGGCCGATCCACCACGCCTCTCGGCGCGCTTCCGCCTGGCGTGATCGATCAGGATCTGACGCATTGCCTTCGCCGCTACGGCGAAGAAGTGCGCTCGATCTTTGAAGCCGCCGCTTGCGCCGACAAGCCGGAGGTACGCCTCGTGCGCCAGGGCCGTCGGCTGCAAAGTGTGTGCCGCATCCTGCCGCGCGAAGTGTCGCTGGGCGATCGCCCGCAAATCCGCGTAGACCAATGAAAACAAGCGCTCAGCGGCGGAGTCATCTTGCTGAGCGAGGCGGTGTAGCAGTTCGGTTGGATCGCTGTGCGGATCATCCGACATTACCTCATTGTACTGCGCCGCTCCCGATGCGAGACCAACCGACTCGCCTTCGGGAAAAACGCCGGAACGGTCCGCACCTGGGCATCTTGCCGAGATCAGCAGTCGAAGCGACATCTGTTTCCGGGGCGTATTGGGAGTCTCGGATGGCGCTACGCCGCGCACTCCCGGTTGAACGCGAACTTGCCGGGCCCGGCTGCTGACCTACGGGCATATGGCGCCAAAAACCGCCAGCAAGCCCGCCAGGTCCGACAGGCCGACCATGCCGTCGCCATCAAGATCACCGTCATTGTAGGTCGCGCCCATCTGGCCGAAGTGGGCCAGCAGGCCGCTCAAGTCGCCCAGATCTACGTCGCCGTCGGCATCCAGATCGCCAAAGCATGGCGTCACGGCGGCGACGCTGACCGCGATCGTTCCCGAGAGGGAGTCATACTCAATGGTCCAGTTCTGCCCGTCGGGGAAGTTTACCGTGTCGAATGCGCCGCTGAGCGACGAGCCGGCGTCGACGATCACAAACGAATCGCCGGGTGCGGCCGTGAAGCCACCAATGTAGCTGATGTCCAACGTCGCGCCTGCGCTGATCGTCGCGGTGTTTGCGACCACGAGCTGATCGAAGTCGGTTCCGTTACCCGCCAATTCGATCGCAAGTGTTGAGCCATTTTCAAACGTGATGTCATCGACTGTCAATACGCCTGCCGATGCGCCTGGCGCCACGGTTCCACCACTGTTGACGCGCGTCAGACCCGCGACATTCCCTGAACCGCCAAGCGTGCCACCATTTACGTCGATGCCTCCGTCGACATCGCTCGCGCCATCGAGCGTGAATACACCGCCTCCCTGTTTGATCAGTGCGCCGGCGCCGCTGATCACGCCGACATAAGTTGTGTCCGCGTCGTTGCCGCCAAAGCTGACCGTCCGAGAGCCGATGTCGAGGTTGCCGACGCCCGCCAGCCCGCCGAGCGCCGCGTCAAACCCGTTGATGTCGAACAAGCCGTTGCCGTTGACATTGACCGTTGAACTCTGCAGCGCGTTGGCGACGCCGAGAATGATCCTTCTGGCGAGGCCGGTGTCAGTGTTCGTATCGCCTGTAAACGTGTTCGCGCCTGAAAGCGTGAGGGTCCCAAGGCCCAGTTTCGTGAGCCCGCCGGCGCCCGCGATGTCGCCGGAATAGGTGTCGTTCGTGTTGGACGCGATGCGGATGTTGTGTCCGCTGTTATTGAAGTCGCCGCTCCCGGTGAGACGCGCAAACATCACTTCAGCGCCGCCGGCGTCGAGGACGAGCCCGCCGTCCACGTTGACTTCCACACCGGCATTGTGCAACGCGCTCGCGTGCCCGACGACGATGGATCCCGCGTTCACACGCGCCAGTCCCGGATACGACGTGGATTGATTCATGCGCAGACGTCCGACTCCGGTTTTGTTCAGTCGCGACGAAGTGAGGCCTGACAGGCCGCCGTTTAGCGTAACGATATCTCCAGCGCCCTCGGTCTGTATCGTCGCTGAATTCGACTGGAGGTTGCCTTGGTTGATGTTGTGGTTCAGGATGAAGCTGCCGTTCGTGATGAGGGTTCCGCCGTCGAGTCCTACGGAGCCCGAGCCCAGATTATTGTCGGCGCCGATGGCGAGTGCTCCGGCTGTGATGTTCGTGGAACCGGAGTACGCGTTGTTCCCGGAGAGAGTCAATACACCCGAGCCGATTTTTACAAGCGACCCGGCGCCACTTATCACGCCGGCGTAAGTCGTGTCGGCGCCGTTGAGGCCGACCAGGATCGTCTGCGGACCGATGTTAAGGTTTCCGGATCCGGCCAGTCCTCCGAGTACCGCGTCAATAGAATTCGTGGTGATGTCGAGCCCACTGTGGGTCTCGATCGAAACGGTCGAGAACTGCAACGCGCCGGGAACGGCAAGCGTGACGGAGCCTCCCTGAATACGCGTCACGCCGCTGTGTGTGCTCGAATTCGTGAGCGTCAAGTCGCCGGCGCCGATCTTGGTCAGGCCGCCCGGCCCGCCGGCGGCGTCTCCAAACACGCCCTCAAACACGCTTGACCCGCCCGCGCCGCCAACAGTGAGGCCGCTGCCAGTGACATTGATCGTTGGGAAAACGCCGGGCTGGTTGATCAGCCGGTCGGTCGTGAACGTCCCGCCGTCTACCGTCATCGAGCTGGTCGACGTCCAGAACTTGGTCGTCGTCGCGACCTGCATCGTCGAGCCGTCTCGCACAGTCACGTTCCCGGTCCCGCCGGACGCTGCAGCGTATCCACCGAGATCCAACAGCCCGGCTGTCGCAGTTGTTCCAACGCCCTCAACACGCAGCGTGCCCTGACTCCCGGCCTCTATCCCGACTCGAACGCGGTCGGCCGAGAAGTGACCGCCCGACTGTACAGTCAGGTCGCCGGCGTTGCTCTGCCCTAGCCAGAGATGATGCGACAGGGCGGCGGTTCCGTTATCGCTGACAGTCATGTGGCCATCGCTACCATCCGCGACGGTTACCATTGTGCCGTTGAAGCGCGTGTTCAGGCCGGTAACGGTCAGCGTGCCGTCGCCATTGATCGCCGTTGCGGGATCATCGAGGTTCGCGGTAACCGTTAGCACCGCGCCGTTCAACAGAGTGATATCGCCGGGATTAGCGACCAGCGCGCGGGTCGCCGAGTTACCGGGATAGGTCAGATCGATGTATGCGCCATCTACTTCGAGTAATCCGCCGGCTGATCGCAGTGTGCCGATGCGCGATCGATTGCCGCTCGTGCCACCGGTCAACGTCATCGTGCCGGCGCCGGTCTTTGTGAATTGCCCGTCGACGGTCGAGCTGAATCGACCGGAGTATGTCGTGCTTTCGCCGTTGCCCCCGGCGGTCAGCCGATCATCGCCAAGGTCAATGTTCCCGGCGCCGGTCAGCGCGCCGACCGCGCCGTTGGTGACGAAGGCCAGCCCGTTATCGACATTGACGCTCACGGTCGAAGCGGACAGCGCGCCGTTGTTGCCGAATACGATCGAACCGCCATCTACGTCGGTCGGTCCGGTGTAGGTGCTGGCGGCGCGCACCGTCATCGCGCCGGCGCCAGTTTTAATGACTGAGCCGGTTCCGCTG
>JAGQOO010000121.1 GCA_020427345.1 Phycisphaerales bacterium
CCCGTCTTCGCGCAAATCGAGCTTTCACGCTGATCGAGTTGCTCGTCGTTGTGGCGATCATCGCGCTGCTGATCTCGATTCTGCTGCCGTCATTACGAATGGCGCGCGAATCCGCCAAGAGCGTGAAGTGTCTTTCGAATCTCCGCCAGATCGGCATCGCGATGCAGGGGTATTTTGAGGAGAACGCCGACTGGTTCCCGTTCGAAAAGAAGGAAATGACCGCCTACCCCCTCCATGCCTTCCATTACGGCGGCCACCCCGGACGCCCCGGCTGGTGGGGCTACGACAACTTTGTTTACCGGGATACGCCGGCCGGCCGACCGTTCAATAACTACATCTACACCGGCCTCGAAACGAAACGCGACCAGCCCAATGAAGCGGGCACTCCTGAATTCGAAAAACGCCGCGACATGCCGGTATTCGAATGCCCATCTGACGGCGGAGGCGTCTGGAGCACCAGCCGCGATCCGGAGAGTGACCGTCCCGCAACGTTGTATTACGAAAACGGCGCCAGCTACGACATCAACTACCACTTTCTGGAGCGATGGGCGGTGCCGCGGCGAAGCGGTCGCCCACGCGACGGGTATCTGCGGTGGGCCAACAAGTTCCTGAATTACCAGCGGCGCGGAAATGAGTCGCGCTTCGTGATGCTGTATGAAGACCCCTTCGACTCTGCGGCGTATCTGCAACTTCCGCGCCGCGGATGGCATCAGCGCTGGAATACGCACAACTTCCTGTTCCTCGACACGCACGCCGCCGCGACCTACGCCGACGCGACGCAGTACAACTATGGGCCAGATTGGAAGACCAGCGGCGGAAACGCGTACCGCGACACCCAGGACCCTGACTATCCGCTGTTTCAACTCGGACCGGACTAGCCGACGATCCGGGACCTAAGCCTTCGCCCAGGCGGGCATTCCCGCCATCATTTTCGTAGCCATGCGCTCGGCTGCTTCCGCGTCGATCCCTTGTGTTCGCATCAGGAACTGCGACATCCCGCGATGCACTTCGCCGTAGCTTTTCATGGCGCCGTCGGGCTTGGCGCAGTGGACGCAATAGTCCTTTGACATGTCGCCGCCCGGACAATCAGCCGCCATCCGCAACGGCATCCCACAACTCACGCACTTGCGCGCCATTTCGTTTCTCCTGAGGGGTTAGGAAGCATGATGATCACTTTCAGATGTCGTCTCTGGTTCGCACAAGCGAAAGAAAATGCGCGACGAGCTCGTCGCCACATCGGGCCAGCACCGACCCCCCAGGCGCGAACAACTCCCGATTCATCAGGTAGTGGTGAACAAGGCCGATCCACGTGTTGAACAACAAGTGCTGAGGTATGCGCTTCAGCGCGCCACGCTCCACTTCAATGCGCGACGCCGCCGCGATGTGTGTGGATATGGCGGACTGAATTCCCGTCCAGCGCGTCAGCACGTCCGCCGGCAACAGGCGCGACTCCCGCAAGAACGCGGCATAGACGGCTTCCTGATCCGCAATGCACGCCAGATGCGCATGCAACACGTCGCCCAAGCCGGCGCGTTCGCCGATCAGCCCATGAAGTCGATCGGTGATTCGCTGACCGAGTGACGAGACCACCGCCCCTACTAGCGCGTCGCGGCTGTCGAAGTGAACGAACACCGCGCCATGCGACAGTCCGGCGCTCCTGGCGACATCCGCTGTGCGGGTCGTAGACAGCCCGCGAGCGCCGATCAGCGACGTGGTCTGCTCGATCAGCCGCTGCCGCGTTTCGGCTTTCCGCGACTCTCGCTTAGTGAGTGACGACTCAGTGAGCATCCGCTCACCGTAATCGGCGGGCCGGTCAAAGTCAATGGCCGTTTGTTATTACTGGACCAGCATCGCTCTAAGATCAGCCCAGAAATAGAGTTATCGACGCCGCCTCAGCGAGGCTACTCCGAGCAGTCCCACCGAAACCACGAGCATGCTCGTGCCGACCAGCGGGCACGTCGGGGCGGGCTCGGGCTGGCAGGCGTCGCCAATGCCGTCGCCGTCCGTGTCTTCCTGGAGCGGATTCGCCACGTCGGGGCAGTTGTCGCATGCGTCGCCCACGCCGTCCTCATCTTTGTCTTCCTGCCCGTTCGGGATCAGGCGGCAGTTGTCGGCGCTGTCGATGGCGCCGTCGCCGTCCGAATCCTGATCGAAGTAGTTCGGGATGCCGTCGCCGTCCGGGTCGAGGTCGGCATCGGCGGCTTCGATGACATCCGGGACATCGTCATTGTCGGAGTCGCCATCGCACGCGTCTGGGATGCCGTCGCCGTCATTGTCGCCGTCGCCCTCCTGCATGTTCTGGGCGCCGGCGTTTGGAATGCCGTCTCCGTCACAGTCTTCGATCTTCGGGGAATCGCAGCACAGTTCCTCGCCAACGAGCACGAGAAAACGCTCGGTGGCGGTGCGCGTCAGCATCGGAACCTCAACCTCGCTGCTGATATCGCCCGCGCGCGACTCGCCGGGGTCATTGCGCGTCGTCGCGTCGGTCGTGAGCAGGACTCGAATCGTGTACACGCCGATCATCGGCATTTCTGCCGGATTGACCCGCGCGAGATACGTGCCGGGAATCGCGTCGGGGTCGGGAGTAACGCTAAGTGTCACGCGCGAGCGATCCGGCCGGATCAGCGTCGCTTCGAGATTCGCGCCCTCGATCAGATTCGTCAGGTAAATCGGCACGATCATCATATTGACCGGCGTGGACATGTCGCGCACGACATGCGTATCAAGATCCGTGAACAGATCGACCATTGGGCTATCGATCAGCACGGTAACATTGCCGGTTTGCCGCGTGCCGGCGGCCGGATCGCCGAGGACGTTAAGCGTCCAGACACCCGCGTTCATGTTCTTCATCTCGACAAGAACGAAAAAGCCGTCGCGCGTGACGGTCATGTCGGGATTCGCGACGCGCGTGTCGAAGCTCGAATTGCCCGCGCCGGCGGCGGACGTGCGCAGCTCCGCCTCCACGCCGAATTGGCTCATGTCCTGCAAGTCGCCGGCAAGCACGACGCCGACGCGCTCGGCGCCCTTTTCCACGACGAACTGGAAAAAGTTCGACCGCGGCGGCGTGCTCGAACTGACCCCCGTACCCAAACCCGCCGCCCAACTCAACGAATTGCGCCCGGTCTCCAAGCAATCGGGGTTCTCAAAATACGCCTCCAGCGAGCCGCACGAATCGATAATCGCCTCGATCGTGTCTTTCTCACCTTGCAGCGAGACCGCATATGGCAACTGCGGAATTAGCAGGCCTTCGTTCTGATATCGCGCCCACTGCTGCGCAAAGGTGTTGACCAAGGTGCTGGCGTCATCGGTGTCAAACCGCGCCCCGCGCGTGTTGGCGCTCAGATCATCCAGCACGTCGTAACGCGACGCGTCGCCGGTCGAGACGGCAAATACGCGGATATCGGCCGCGCTCAGATCCGGCAACACGTCCTGTGGCTCCTCGCCGCGCGTGTTGATGCCGTCGGTGATGAGCAAAATCGCCTTGCTGCCGGTTTCGGCGGACAATGGCGCGATCGCCGAGCGCAGCGCAGCGCCCATCGCGGTCCAGTTCTCCGGCATCAGCCCGGCGACAATGCCCAGCAACCCCGGCAATGTCGTGCTGTCGACATCCTGCAGCGGCGCCTCGGGCGTGGCCTCGTCGCTGAACGAGATGATCCCCGCCCGTACGCCGTCGTCACTCGCCAGATTCAGCCAGACGCGGGCGGCGGCGAGCGCGAAGTCCATGCGCGGACCGGTGCAGTCGTCGGTTTCGTCGATCATGCCGTCTTCGTCATCATCGATGCCGTTTCCGCAGACCTCGCCGGAATCGCTCTTGCTGTTCCACCCCATGCTGCCGCTGCGATCGATCACGATCATCACCGAGTCGGCGGCTTCGCAGCGATTGTCGAACGTCGGAGCCACGAATCCGGCGGGAGCCGCGGCAACGGGCAAGCCCGCGGGCGCCGTCAAAAAACTGAAGTTATTGGTCAGGTTTTCCCAGCAGCTTCGCCCGCACAGGCGCTGCTGCGCGGTCGTTTCGCCATCGCCCTGAATCTGATCGTGATTGCTCGCGACGCAGAACTCCGACCAGTCAAAGCCCGGAATCTGTTGCATCAGACACTGATTCTGGGCATCCGCCATGACCGTCGGGACTTCCTCGAAGCAGAAGCCGTTCCCGCCTTCGGCGTATTCATCGAAGCTGCCCAGCGCGAGGTGGCCCATTTCATGCGCAAGCACAAACCCCACGTTCATGTCGGTCGCATTGAACAGGTTGATATGCACGCCGCGATCGTCCCATGTCGACGCGTCGCACCGCGTGCCCGGCGCGTTGGATCTCCCGCCGGAGAGGAAGAGATAAACGTCGGCTTCGTCTTCGGTCGCGTCGCTGCAGGTCAGCACGACGTTACCGATGCGAAGCTGCCCCTCAGTCGCATCCCACAACACCCGGCTCGCGGTCGTGATTTCGGTCTGCACCGTGGTGATGACATCCGCCGTCGCGGGAAAGCGGATCGCGCAGGCCATGTCGATCGTGCCGTCAGGATTGACGGAGCCGCTGCCTGCCATCGCGGCCGGGGCGATCGGGACGATTCCAAGCAGGGCGAAACCGAGGCGGCGCAGGCGAGATATCAGCGAGCGTTGCGTGGACATGACACTCCCCTTGAGTTGTCGGGCGCATCCTTGCGCCACGCCATCATTATGTGCGGGAAGTCAATATGTCGCGAGAGCCTCAAAGAGTCGATCGGTGACTGATCAAGTCCCGCCAAGGCGTCAATAGCGAGGGCGCCCAAGGGTGACGCTATTGGGACGAGGCATCAGCGATCTCGCCGGCATCCGGTGGAGATTTGGCGCCTACTCCAGATCACTCGCCAATTGCGCCGCGTTTTCCGGCTTTTCGACATGCGCCACTTCCGGGCGCATCACGCCGCGGGACGCGTCGCTGCCGGCGCTGAGCAGCGTTTTCGGCACGAGCATGAACACAATGATCAGGAATCCGCACAACACCGCGCCCATGTAGAGCGACTCGCGCGGGGCGAGGTCGGCGGGTTCGTCGCTTTCGGCGAGCAGGCAGGCGGCGATGACGCGGAGGTAATACGCGGCGCCGATCGCCGCGGTCACCACGGAGATGATCACCAGCGCAATGTACCAACTCCGGAACGGCTCGGCCGCCTCAGAAGCGGCGGACAGCGCGCCGCCGAACAGCCAGAACTTGCCCCAGAAGCCGGGCGTCGGCGGCATACCCATCAGCGTGAACATGGCCAGCGCCATGAGCAGCGCGATGCCGGGGCTGCGCTTCAGCAGACCGGCGAGGTCCTGCACGGTTTCACACGCCTGACCGCGACGGCGCAGCAAGCCGAGAATCGCAAAGGCGCCGAGGTTTGCGATGCCGTAGATCATGACGTAGTACAGCACGGCGCCGGGCCCATCGCCGAAGACTGCGCCCTGCTTGCCCGCGCCGGCCATCAGACCGACGACCATGTATCCCGCGTGAGCGACGCCGGAGTACGCTAGCATGCGCTTCACGTTGGTCTGCAGGAATGCGAGGACATTGCCGACAATCGCGCTGAACGCGGCAACCACCCACAATGTGTAGAACAAGCCGGGATGGCTCAGCGTCAGCCAGCCGGTCAGCGCGAGCACTTTGGTAATCGCCATCAGGCCGGCAAGCTTCGGCACAAAGCCGAGCATACCCGCGACTCCGCTGGCCGCGCCTTCGTACACATCGGCGACATAAAAGTGCAGCGGGAAAGCGGCGAGTTTGAACAACAGGCCTGTGATTGTGAGCGTGACGCCGACCATCGCGACGCCGTACGCAAGCGCCCCGCCCGGAGCGACGCCGGTCAGCGCCTGGCGAAGTCTCTCCATCGCTTCCGGCCCGAGGCTGGTTGTGCCAGTGGCGCCGTAGAGGAAGCTCATGCCGTAGGCCGTCAGCGCGGCGGCGAATGCGCCCAGATAGAAGTACTTCGTGGCGGATTCGAGCGCGCGAGAATTTGACCGGCTCAGCGCGACGATGATGTACGACGGCACACTGACGAGCTCGATCGCCATGAACAGCACGATCAGATCATTGGCGGCGCCCATCATCATCAGGCCGCAGATCATGAACAACATCATCGAGAAGAACTCGCCGGCTTCTTCGAGTCGCGGCGTGGCCCAGTTCACGATGAGGATCAATACGCCGAAGATCAGCGCGCTGATGCGGACAAAATCCGCCAGCGGGCCAAGCAAAGGCCCCCACCCGCCATCGACGCTGCGATACTGATAGTCGAGGCCGCCGATGGTCATCCATTGCGGATCGCCGTCCGACATCGCGTCCGCGGCGGCGGGGTTCAGGAACTTCACGAAGATGATCGCCAGCACGAGGGCGGCGAGAGAAATCCACGGCAGAATCCGCCGCATGCTCTCCTTACCGGCCCCGAGCACGAGCACAACGCAGCCGGCGATGCCGACGATGAGTTCGGGAGCGAGCAGGTTGAACGGGCTGGCGTACATCAGTTGCCGCTCCCGAAGATCGTCGGCGAATCGACGGATTGACTGGCGGAGTCGGCCAGGGCAACGCGTTTGGTTGGCACATCATCACCAGGCGCAAGCTCGCGAATCGAGACTTTGCTGAGCACCTGCTTCTCCAAGGCGGGGTCGAGCGTGTCCGTGATGATGCGCGGCGCGACGCCGAGCAAGATCACTGTCAGGGCGAGCGGCGCGAGAATCGCGATTTCACGCGGATTCAGATCGATCGTCAGCCCGTTCTTCAGGTCGGGCGTATGCGGCGGCTCCTTCAGCGGGCCGAACAGGACCTGACCGGCGCAGTAGAGCATGTAGATCGCGCCGAGCAGAATGCCGGTCGCGCCGAGGCCGCCATACCACGGGCCAAGCGAGTCGGAACTGAACGCGGCCATCAGCACCGTGAACTCGCTGACAAAGCCATTGAGCCCCGGCAGGCCAATACTCGAGAACACGAACAGCATCAGGAAAGTCGCGAGAATGGGCATCTGGCGGGCGAGGCCGCCGAGCTTGTCCATGTCGCGGGTGTGGTAGCGCTCGTAGATCATGCCGACGCAAAGGAACAACGCGCCGGTGCTGATGCCGTGATTCACCATGTACAGGACGGAGCCGGTAAGTCCGAGCGGCATGAGGCTGAACAGTCCCAACATGCAAAACCCAAGGTGGGACACGGAAGAATACGCGACGAGTTTCTTCACGTCGCGCTGCACCCACGAACACAAAGCGCCATAGATGATGCCGGCGACGGCCAGCAGCCCCATCACGGACGCCCAGCCAACAGCGCCCGCCGGAACCATCGGCAGACTGAACCGCAGGAATCCGTACGTGCCGAGCTTCAGCAGCACGCCCGCAAGCAGCACTGACCCGGCGGTCGGCGCCTCGGTGTGGGCGAGTGGCAACCAGGTGTGCAACGGGAAGAATGGCACTTTGATCGCGAAGCCGCAGAAGAAAGCGACAAACAGCAGCGACTGCTCCAAGCTGCTGAGGCCATACGAGGCTTTCGTCAAGGCCTCAAGGCCAAACGTCACGGCGCCACCCTCAATCTGCGCGGCGCGAACCGCGAGATACAGAATACCCGCGAAAGTGACGACGCTGCCAACGAACGTGAACAGAAAGAACTTGTTAGCCGCATAGCGGCGATCGGAGCCGCCCCAGATGCCGATCAGGAAATAGAGCGGAACCAGCGTGAACTCAAAGAACACGTAGAACAGCAGCACGTCACGGGCGGCGAACACACCGAACATGCCGGCGGTCAGCAGCAGCATCCAGGCGTAGTACTCGCGAATGCGCGTCTGGATCGAGGCGAAACCACAGGCGATTGCCAGCGGAACCAGCAACCCGGTCAATGCGATCAGCGGCGCGCTGATGCCGTCGACGCCGACGTGGTAACTCACGAGCAGCCCGCGGATGAACTTATCGCCCTCGTAGTCGCCGATGCGGAGCCAATCGAGTTGCGTAACGGCGAACAAGCCACCCACATGATCGACTTGCAGCCATAGCCAGATCGCGATCAGGCCGACGACGGTTCCGACGGCCAGCGCGAAGCGCGGAATGGCGCGTTCCATCGCAGACGGCAGAATCGTCACAACGATCGCCGCAATCAGCGGGACGAGAATAATCAGATTGAGTGCTAGCGATTCCATTCAGTTCGCGTTTTCAGCCGTTCGGTTGATATTCAAACTTCCTATGCCGTAATTCGATCCAGCCACGTCCACACAACCAGCAACAGTCCGACGCCGACAGCCATGCCGAGCGCGTAGGTCTGCAAAGCGCCGCCTTGCGTCTTTCGCGCGATGCGACCGAGCATTCCCGGCGTGGCGCCGAAGAGATTCACGAGCCCGTCAACGCTGTTGCGGTCTGTGCGGAAACACAGATCGCCCAGCGCCCGCAGCGGCTTTGCAAACAAGGCGTTGAAGATCTCATCGACCCAGTACTTCGCGTTCCACAAGGCCCACAGCGGGCCGAGGGCGCGCTTGTCGGGGTCTTCCTGCGGAGCCTGTCCGTATCGCACCCACGCCAGGCCGATGCCACCGATGGCGATCGCCGCGGAGATGTACATCAGCCACGGGATACCCCCGCCGTGAGCAATCTCGCCCTTGACGATCGTGCTGTTCTCCAGCGCGTGATGGAACATGCCATGCGGCGCGAGGAAGAACAGAAAACTCGACTGAGCCGAATCCAGATGCGTTCCCAAGTAGCCGGCGAAAATCGCGCCAACCGCCAGCACGTAAAGCGGGCCGAGCATCACCGGCGGCGACTCATGCGGATGATCCCCCGCCTCGGGCGGCGTGCGCGTCGGGCCGTTGAAGCAGAGGAAGTACATGCGGAACGTGTAATACGCCGTCAGGCCGGCAGTGATCAGCAGCAGAATGCCGATGTAGTCCGCCTTTTCAAAGGCGGCGTGGACGATCTCGTCCTTGCTCCAGAAACCCGCCAACAGCGGGAAGCCGGCCAGCGCCAGGCAGCCGACAAGCATGAGTTTCTGCGTCTGCGGCAGAATCTTGCGCAGACCGCTGAAGTGGCGCAAGTCGATGACGTTGCCCATTTGGTGCATCACGCTGCCGGCACAGAGGAACAGCAACGCCTTGAAAAACGCATGCGTGTACAGATGGAAAATCGCCGAATCCGGCGCGCCGACGCCAAGGCCGACAAACATGTACGCCAACTGGCTCATCGTCGAGTAGGCCAGGATGCGCTTCATGTCGTATTGGGCCATCGCCATCGTCGCCGCGAGCATCGCGCCGATCAGGCCGATGACGATGATCGTCTGCGAGACAAGCGGATCAGACGTGAAGATGACGCCGCAGCGGGCGATCATGTAAACGCCGGCAGTCACCATCGTGGCGGCGTGAATAAGCGCGGAAACCGGCGACGGGCCTTCCATCGCGTCGGGCAGCCAGATGTACAGCGGGAACTGGGCGCTTTTCCCGAGCGCGCCGCACAGCAGCAACAGCCCGACGATCGCCCCTTTGGTCATCCCGATGGCCTCGACCGGCTGACTCGCGAAGGCCGCGAAGTGGCGGAAAACGACATCGTAATCGAGCGGATTCTCGCCAACGGCCAGGTACGGCTGAATGAACGTGTAGATCGCGAAAATGCCGAGGGCGAACCCAAGGTCGCCGATGCGGTTGACAATAAACGCCTTCTTCGCGGCGGCGGCGGCGGACGGCTTGCCGTAGTAGAAGCCGATCAGCAGATAGGAGCTCAGACCGACAAGCTCCCAGCCGAGATACAACATGACGAAGTTGCCGGCGAGCACCAGCATCCCCATCGAGAACACGAACAGGCCGAGGAACGCGAAGAACCGCTCGTAGCCGCG